>NZ_JAAVJC010000254.1 GCF_012033785.1 Streptomyces bohaiensis | reverse complement strand
GCCGGGGAGACACCGGTGCGGCGTCTCCCCGGCGGCCCGGGCGGCAGGGTCGGATCAGCCCCGGTAGGCGCCCGACGCGGTCAGCCGCAGCGCGGTGTCCACCAGCGGCACGTGGCTGAACGCCTGCGGGAAGTTGCCGACCTGCCGCTGCGCGTGGGAGTCCCACTCCTCCGCGAGCAGGCCGAGGTCGTTGCGCAGCGCCAGCAGCCGCTCGAAGAGGCGGCGGGCCTCGTCGACCCGGCCGATCATCGCCAGGTCGTCCGCCATCCAGAACGAGCAGGCCAGGAAGGCGCCCTCCTCGCCGATGAGGCCGTCGACACCGGCCTCCTCGCCCTCCGCGACCGGGTAGCGCAGGATGAAGCCGTCGGGGGTGGACAGCTCGCGCTGGATCGCCTCCACGGTGCCGATGACGCGCTTGTCGTCGGGCGGCAGGAAACCCATCTGCGGGATGAGCAGCAGCGAGGCGTCCAGCTCCTGTGAGCCGTAGGACTGGGTGAAGGTGTTGCGCTGCGGGTCGTAGCCCTTCTCGCAGACGTCGCGGTGGATCTCCTCGCGCAGTTCCCGCCAGCGGTCCAGTGGGCCGTCGACCTCACCGGACTCGATCAGCTTGACCGCGCGGTCCACCGCCACCCACGCCATCACCTTGGAGTGGGTGAAGTGGCGGCGCGGCCCGCGGACCTCCCAGATGCCCTCGTCCGGCTCACTCCAGTGCTTCTCCAGGTAGCCGATGAGCTTGAGCAGCAGCAGGTTGGAGTGGTCGTTGCGGGCCAGGCCGGTCATGTGCGCCAGGTACAGCGCCTCGGTGACCTCGCCGTAGACGTCCAGCTGGAGCTGGCCGGCGGCACCGTTGCCGACGCGGACCGGCTTGGAGTCCTCGTACCCCGGCAGCCAGTCCAGCTCCGCTTCGCCGAGCTCCCGCTCGCCGGCGATGCCGTACATGATCTGGAGGTTCTCCGGGTCGCCGGCGACGGCGCGCAGCAGCCACTCCCGCCAGGCCTGCGCCTCCTCCCGGTAGCCGGTGCGCAGCAGCGAGGAGAGCGTGATGGCCGCGTCCCGCAGCCAGGTGAAGCGGTAGTCCCAGTTGCGGGAGCCCCCGATGGCCTCCGGGAGGGAGGTGGTCGGCGCGGCGACGATGCCGCCGGTCGGCGCGTAGGTGAGCGCCTTCAGGGTGATCAGCGAGCGGACCACGGCCTCGCGGTAGGGGCCGTTATACGTACAGTGCGTCACCCACTCCCGCCAGAACTCCTCCGTGGTCGCCAGCGCCTCCTCGGGCTCCGCGCGGGGCGGCGGCTCCTTGTGCGAGGGCTGCCAGCTGATGGTCATCGCCACCCGCTCGCCCGGCGCCACGGTGAAGTCGGAGTAGGTGGTGAGGTCCTCGCCGTAGGTCTCGGCGGTGGTGTCCAGCCAGACCGAGTCCGGGCCTGCCACGGCCACCAGGCGGTCGTCGACCTTGTGGACCCACGGGACCACCCAGCCGAAGGAGAAGCGCATCCGCAGCGCGGACCGCATCGGGACGCGCCCG
Organism: Streptomyces bohaiensis; assembly: GCF_012033785.1. Taxonomy (GTDB): domain Bacteria; phylum Actinomycetota; class Actinomycetes; order Streptomycetales; family Streptomycetaceae; genus Streptomyces; species Streptomyces bohaiensis. The sequence goes on along the minus strand of NZ_JAAVJC010000254.1, from coordinate 5,216 downwards.
CTCACGCCTTCCACGATGCGGACCAGCTGGGGCGCGCCGTCGCGCGGCGGCATGAAGTCGGTCACCCGGACCGTGCCGCGGGGGGTGTCCCATTCCGATTCCAGAACGAGCGAGTCGCCCTTGTAGCGGCGGCGGGTCGCCGGCGCCGGTTCGGCGCCCTCGGCGGGGGCGGGCCCCAGCCGCCAGCAGCCGTGCTCATCGGTCCCCAGAAGACCTGCGAACACCGCGTGCGAGTCGAAACGGGGTAGGCACAGCCAGTCGGCCGAACCGTCCCGCCCGATCAGTGCGGCGGTCTGCATGTCCCCGATAAGTGCGTAATCCTCGATGCGCCCGGCCACTGCGCGCCTCCAGTCGAACGTACGTCCCGCCCCTCCTGGGAGGCGGTTCTTGCTGATGCCCAGCGAGCGTCCGGGGAAGCTTACGCGTCCCAAGCGCTTTCCCCGCACGGAAGCGAGAGGGAAGCTCGCCCCGCGGACGCCGGCGACAGGAGTGCGCCGGTCACAGGGGGGCGCACCCGGGACGGCAGGGGTGCCGGGCACCGGCTCCACCCGGACGTCACTGATACTCTGGTGGCCCGTGGAGCGGAGGACGTCAGATTCCCCGAACCGCAGCGACGGGACCCCGGGAACGACACGGCGTGCGACCGTCGCGGACCCCACCTCGCGACCACGGGAGCACCTCTTGGGCATGCCGATGAACAACCCGACGACCAAGCACATCTTCGTCACCGGAGGGGTCGCCTCCTCCCTCGGCAAGGGCCTCACTGCCTCCAGCCTCGGCGCACTCCTCAAGGCGCGCGGTCTGCGGGTCACGATGCAGAAGCTCGACCCGTACCTCAACGTCGACCCCGGCACGATGAACCCGTTCCAGCACGGCGAGGTCTTCGTCACCGACGACGGCGCCGAGACCGACCTCGACATCGGTCACTACGAGCGGTTCCTCGACGTCGACCTCGACGGCAGCGCCAACGTCACCACCGGCCAGGTCTACTCCACCGTGATCGCCAAGGAGCGCCGCGGCGAGTACCTCGGTGACACCGTGCAGGTCATCCCGCACATCACCAACGAGATCAAGCACCGCATCCGGCGGATGGCGACCGAGGACGTCGACGTCGTCATCACCGAGGTCGGCGGCACCGTCGGCGACATCGAGTCCCTCCCGTTCCTGGAGGCGGTCCGCCAGGTCCGCCACGAGGTCGGCCGCGACAACGTCTTCGTCGTGCACATCTCGCTGCTCCCCTACATCGGCCCCTCCGGTGAGCTGAAGACCAAGCCCACCCAGCACTCCGTCGCGGCGCTGCGCAACATCGGCATCCAGCCCGACGCGATCGTGCTCCGCGCCGACCGCGAGGTCCCGGTCTCCATCAAGCGCAAGATCTCGCTGATGTGCGACGTCGACGAGGCCGCCGTGGTCGCGGCCATCGACGCCAAGTCGATCTACGACATTCCCAAGGTGCTGCACGGCGAGGGGCTGGACGCCTACGTGGTCCGCCGGCTGGACCTGCCGTTCCGCGACGTCAGCTGGACCGAGTGGGACGACCTGCTGCGCCGGGTCCACGAGCCGGACCACGAGGTCACCGTCGCCCTGGTCGGCAAGTACATCGACCTGCCCGACGCCTACCTGTCGGTGACCGAGGCCATCCGCGCCGGCGGCTTCGCCAACCGGGCGCGCGTCAAGGTCAAGTGGGTCACCTCCGACGACTGCAAGACCGCCGAGGGCGCCGCCGAACAGCTCGGCGACGTCGACGCGGTCTGCGTCCCCGGCGGGTTCGGCGACCGCGGCGTGGAGGGCAAGGTCGCGGCGATCCGCTACGCCCGCGAGAACCACGTCCCGCTGCTCGGCCTCTGCCTCGGCCTGCAGTGCATCGTCATCGAGGCCGCCCGCAACCTGGCCGGTATCGAGGGCGCCGACTCCACCGAGTTCAACAGCGCTGCCACCAGCCCGGTGATCTCCACCATGGCGGAGCAGCTGGACATCGTCGCCGGTGAGGGCGACATGGGCGGCACGATGCGGCTGGGCCTCTACCCCGCCCGCCTGGCCGAGGGCTCCGTCGTCCGCGAGGTGTACGGCGGCGTCGAGCAGGTGGAGGAGCGCCACCGTCACCGCTACGAGGTGAACAACGCCTACCGCGCGGAGCTGGAGAAGAAGGCGGGCCTGGTCTTCTCCGGGACCTCTCCCGACAACCGGCTCGTGGAGTACGTCGAGTACCCCCGCGAGACCCATCCCTTCCTCGTCGCCACCCAGGCCCACCCCGAGCTGAAGTCGCGCCCGACCCGGCCCCACCCGCTCTTCGCCGGGCTGGTCCGCGCCGCCGTCGAGCGCGTCACCGCAGCCGCCGGGAGCACCGCCGGTGACGCCGGGAAAGGAGCCTGAGATGACGGGCACTCCCGAGGACCGCCCCGCGCTCCGCGACGTCCCTGCCGACTGGCCGGTGACCGAGACCCTCACGCGGTTCACCGGCCACAAGACCAGCGTCCGCACCGATCGGGTCCGGATGCCCGACGGCACGGTCGCGGGCCGCGACTACCTGGTGCACCCCGGGTCGGTCGCCGTCATCGCCCTCGACGACGAGGACCGTGTCACCGTCGTCCGCCAGTACCGCCACCCGGTGCGGCGCGAGCTGTGGGAGGCACCGGCCGGACTGCTCGACGTCCCCGGCGAGAACCCGCTGCACGCCGCGCAGCGGGAGCTGTACGAGGAGGCCCACGTCAAGGCCGAGGACTGGCGGGTCCTCACCGACCTCTACTCCAGCCCCGGCGGGACCGACGAGGCCGTCCGCGTGTTCCTGGCGCGGAACCTCTCGGACGCCGAGGGCGACCGCTACGCGGTGGGCGAGGAGGAGGCGCACATGCTGCACGCCCGGGTCCCGGTCGACGAACTGGTGCGCGCCGCGCTGGCGGGCGAGATCCAGAACGCCTTCCTCGTCCTCGGCGTCCTCGCGCTGACCGCGGCCCGTGCCGGCGACGGGCTCGACGCCCTGCGCCCTGCGGACGCTCCCTGGCCGGCGCGCCCCTTCCACTGACGGGCGGGCGCCACCCGCACGGCGTACCCGCTCCGCCGATCCGATCCGCCGCCCGGTGCCCCCACCGGGCGGCGGACGTGTCTCGGGCGGGCCCGGCAACGGTGCTGACTTACGCTCGGAGCGTGACGGAACAGGCGGCGCACAGCAGGGTCCCGGCATTCCCGGGCAAGGCGGCAGGACCGGGCGGACCAGCGGTTTTCCTCGGCAGACGGGACGAGTTGTCCACGCTGCGGGGCGACACCGAGCACGCCGGGCTCCACACCCTCGCCGGGCGGCCGGCGCCGCGGAGCCGCGTGCTGCTGATCGTCGGCCGTCCCGGCACCGGCCGCACCGCACTCGCCGAGGAGTACGCCCGCCGCCGGGAGGCGGCCGGCGACTTCGCCGACGGGGTGCTCCGGGCGCGGCTCACCGACCCCGGCGGCACCCCCGTGCCCCTGGAGCGCACCGCCCGCGCCCTGCTCGGCGCCCTCGGCGTCGTCGCACCACCCGGTGCGGAGGAGGACGAACTGACCGCTGAGCTGCGCGCCGCCCTCGCCGCTCGTGAGGTCCTGCTGCTCCTCGACGACGTCGCCACCGCCGACCAGCTCAACGAACTCACCCCCGACAGCAGGCAGTGCCTGGTCGTCGCCGTCGCCCGCGGCCCGCTCACCGGGGTCCCCGACGTCCGGCCCTGCACCGTCGGGGCGCTGGGGCAGAACGCCGCCGTCCAGCTCATCACCCGCGGCGCCGGCCCCACGCGGGTGACGGTGGACCCGCGCGCCGCCGAGGCCCTGGCCGAGCGGTGCGCGCACCTGCCCGCGGCGCTGGTCCTCGCCGGGGGCTGGCTGGCGGCCCACCCGGACGCCGCCGTCGCGGACGCCGCGCGGCGCCTGGGCGAACTGGAGTCGGCCGCCCCCGAAGGTGACGCACTGGACCGGGCGTTCCGCCTCGCCACCTCGCACCTCTCCGCCACCGCCGGCCGGATGCTGCGCCTGCTGGCACTCGCCCCCGCCGGGCTGGCGGACGCGCACACCGCGGCGACGCTCGCCGGGTGCTCGATCGGCACCGCCCGCACCACCCTCGCCGAACTGGCCCTGCTGGGGCTGGTCCGCACCGCGCACCCCCGGCCGCCCGGCCCCGAGCAGCCCGTCGGGCCGCTGTACGCCGTGCCCGGCTGCCTGGAACCGCTGCTGCGGGCGCGGCTGGAGGAGCGGGAACGCCCCTCCGACATCCAACTCGCCCGGGCCCGCATGCTGGAGCGGACGGTGCGGCAGCTGATGGCCTGCCACGCCGCGACCCGGCCGCCGGACAGCGAGGCACGGGAGTGGCTCGCGGAACTGCCCGGCTCGCTGCGGTTCGCCGACGAGGAGACGGCCGCCGCCTGGCTGCGGGATCGGCTCGACGCGCTCCAGGCAGCCGCGCGCCTCGCGGTCTCGGACGGCGAACTCGACACGCTGGCCAGACGGTTGATCGCCGCACTGACCGCCGCTCTGCTGGCGCACCGCGGCGCGCGCACCGCGGCGCCGGAGCTGTACCGGCTCCACGAGTTGGTCCTCGGGGTCGCGGAGCGCCAGCATCTGGCCCGGGAGCGGGCGGCGGCGCTGCTCAACCTCGGCGACCTCGACGCCGCCAACGGCCGCCCCCGCGCGGCTCTCGCCCGCTACCAGTCGGCGCTCGCCGCGCTGCGCTCGGAGGGTGACCGGGCCGACCGGGAGGCGGTGGGCCGGGTGCTGGAGTCCATCGGCGGCACCCACGCCGAACTCGGCGGATGGCAGCGGGCCGCGGACTGGTACGGCAGGGCGCTGACGATGGCGCAGTCCCGCGACGACCGCGAGGCCGAGGCCCGGCTCCACGGCCGGCTCGGTGCCGTCCTCACCTACGACGAGCAGTGGCGGCCCGCGCTGCGTTCCTGGCGCGCCGCCGCGGCGACCCACCGGCGGCGGGGCGACACCGCCGCCCAGGCGAGAGCGGTGGGAGAGGCCGGCCGGGTGCAGGAGTACGCCGGGTGGACCCAGGACGCGCTGCGGACCTGCCGGGAGGCGTTGCGGATCGCCGAACGGACCGACGACACCCGGCTCCGGGCGGCGCTGTGGTTGCGGCTGGCCGACTGTGCCGAGCGGCTCGGCCACCACCGCGACGCCGCCGCCCACCGGGCGGAGGCGGACCGGCTGCTCGGCCCGCCGCAGGAGGCGCCGGCCGGCGCGCGCGTTCCCGC
>NZ_JAAVJC010000253.1 GCF_012033785.1 Streptomyces bohaiensis | reverse complement strand
CCGCTCCCCCGGCCGTGCCCGCCACCGCTCCCGCCGTCCCCGCCGTGCGCCCGGCGTCCCCGGCGGCACGGCCCGGTGAGCCGGCGGTGGGCGCTCCCGCCGGACGCGGCGCCGCGGACGGCTGCGACTTCAGCCTGTACTTCTTCGGCGACTACCCCGACGAGAGCGCGGGCGACAAGTACCAGCTGATCCAGGAGGCCGCCCGCTTCGGCGACCGCAACGGCTTCCACAGCCTGTGGCTTCCGGAGCGGCACTTCCACTCCTTCGGCGCGCTCTTCCCCAACCCCTCCGTCCTCGCTGCCGCGTTGGCCGCGCAGACCAGCACGATCCGGCTGCACGCCGGCTCGGTGGTGCTGCCGCTGCACAACCCGCTGCGGGTGGCGGAGGAGTGGGCGGTCGTCGACAACCTCTCCGGCGGCCGCGTCGGCATCGGCGTCGCCAGCGGCTGGCACGCCGACGACTTCGCGCTCGCGCCCGAGAACTACGGCAACCACCGCGAGCTGCTGTACGAGCGGGTGGACACCGTGCGGCGGCTGTGGGCCGGCGAGGCCGTACCGATGCTCTCCGGCAGCGGAGAGCAGACCGAACTGCGCACCCACCCGCGGCCGTTGCAGGCACAGCCGCCGATGTTCGTCGCCGTGGTCGGCAATCCGAACAGCTACCGGCGCGCCGCGGCCGAGGACCTCGGCATCGTCACCAACCTGATGGCGCAGTCGGTGGAGGACCTGGCGGCCAACATCGCGCTCTACCGCCGGACCCGGGCCGAGCACGGGCTCGACCCGGACGCCGGCCGGGTGGTGGTGCTGCTGCACACCTACCTCGACGCCGACCCGCAGCGGGCACGGGAGGAGGCGTTCGAGCCCTTCCTCGCCTACCTGCGGTCCTCGCTGTCGCTGTTCAACCAGGTCACCAACAGCCTGGGCGTCGACATCGACATGGACAACGCCGACCCCGACGACGTGCGGTTCCTGCTGGAGCAGGCGTACGCGCGGTACTGCGAGGACCGTGCGCTGATCGGTGACGTCGCCGGCAGCAGCGCCGTGGTCGAGCGGCTGCGAGCCGTCGGTGCCGACGAGATCGCCTGCTTCGTGGACTTCGGTGTCCCCACCGCGCAGGTGCTCGACGGGCTCACCGAACTCGACGCCCTGCGGCGGCTGCACGCCCCCGGCGGCGGGACGACCGGTTCCGCCGTCGCCCCCGCGGTGCCCGCCACGGCGGCGCCGAGCTCGGTCGCGCTCTCCCCCGCCCAGCGCCGGATCTGGTTCCTGGAGCAGCTCGAACCGGGCCGCACCAGCTACCACGAACCGAAGACCCTCCGGTTCGACGGTCCGCTCGACACCGACGCGCTGCTCGGCGCGTTGCAGCGGGTGGTGGACCGCCACCCCGCGCTCCGCTCGGTGGTGACGGAGTCCGGCGGCGAACCCCGGCTGGTCGTCCACGACACGATGCCGCTGCCGTGTCCGCTCACCGACGCCGCCGACCTGCCGGGCACCGCGCCGGGACGCGACGAGGAGACGCTGATCGCCGAGGCGCTGGCGGCGGAGCTGCGGGAGCCGATCGACCTGGCCACCGGTCCGCTGCTCCGGGCGCGCCTGCTGCGGTTCGCCCCGGAGCGCCACGTGCTGCTGCTGGTCGCGCACCACATCGTCTTCGACTCCTCCTCCACGCAGATCCTCACCCGCGACCTGGCCGCCTGGTACCGGTCCTGGCCGCAGGCGCCCGGCGACCTGCCCGCGCTGCCGGCGCACACCCCCGTCGCCGAGCCCGACGCACGCGAGCACGACGAGGCGCTGCGGTACTGGCTGGACCGGCTGGCCGACGCACCGCGGACGGCGCTGCCGACGGACCGCTCCCGCCCCGTGCGGTCCACCGGCCGCGGCGGACGGCTGGTGCGGGAATGGCCGGCGGCCACCGCGGAGGACGTGCGGGCCACCGGGGCCAGCGCCTCGGCGACGGTCTTCTCGGTGCTGCTCGGCGCGGTCTGCGTGGCGCTGCGGCGGCTCGGCGGCGGTGACGACCTGGTGGTCGGCACCGCGCTGATGCACCGCCCGGACGGCGCCGAGGACGCCGTCGGCATGTACGTCGAGACGCTGCCGCTGCGGGTGGACCTCTCGGGCGACCCGACGTTCGCCAACCTCGCGGGCGAGCTGACCGCGGCCGGCCTGGACGCCTACCAGTACCGCGCCGCGCCCTTCGACGACCTCGTCGCCGCGCTCAACCCCGACCGCACCTCGGGCGGCAACCCGCTGTTCCAGGTGGCGGTGGAGTTCGAGAACGCCACCGGCGACGCGCCGTTCGCGCCGCCGGAGCTGTCGGTGACGACGGTGGACCTGGCCGCCGACCGGGCCGCCCCGGTCGACCTGGCGCTGTACCTGACCCACGGCGCCGCCGGGGTCCGCTGCCTCGCGGAGTACGACCGCGACCTGTTCGACGCGGCCACCGTCGAGCGGCTGCTCGACCACGTGGACCTGGTGCTGGCGCAGCTGACGGCGTCGCCCACGGTCCGACTGTCCGAGCTGCCGTCGCTGACCGCGGCGGACCGGAAGCTGATCGCCGGCGCCACCCGGGTGCCGGCGGTGCCCGCGACGGGACGGGAGCCGGGCAGCCTGCACGGCGCGGTGCTGGCCCAGGCACGGCGCACCCCTGACGCGGTGGCGCTGGTGCACGGCGAACGCAGCACCACCTACGGGGAGTTGGACCAGCGCTCCGCCACCGCCTCCGCGGTGCTGCGCGCCCGGGGCGTCGGCCGCGGCGACCTGGTGGCGGTCTGTCTGCCCCGTGGCGCCGAGTTCGTGCTGACGCTGCTCGCGGTGCTGCGCGCGGGCGCCGGCTACCTTCCGATCGACCCGCAGCTCCCCGCCGCACGGCGCCGTTCGATGATCGAGGACAGCGGTGCGGCACTCCTGGTGGCGACACCGGAGACGGCGGCCGACGCCGCACCCGCCGCCACCCCGGTGGCGGAGGTGGCATCGCTCGGCGGTGAGGACGGTGACGGCGGCGCGAACCTGCCCGACGGGGCCGGTCCGGAGCCCGCGGTCGGCCCGGAGGAACTCGCCTACTGCATCTACACCTCCGGATCGACCGGGCGCCCCAAGGGCGTCGAGGTGCCGCACCGCGGCCCCGTGAACCTGATCCGCTGGGACCTGGCCGAGCACGGTCCGCAGGACACCCTCCAGTGGTCCTCGGCCTCCTTCGACGCCGCCGTCATGGAGATCTTCACGACGCTGGCCGGCGGCGCCCGGCTGGTGCTCCTCGACGAGGAGGTCCGGCACGACCCGGCCGCGCTGGCCGCCCTCATGCGCCGCGACCGGGTGGCACGGCTGTTCATGCCGTTCACCCCGCTGCGGTACCTGATGGAGCACGGACCGGAGCTGCCGGAGCTGCGCTCGCTGATCTCCGCGGGTGAGCCCACCGGCGACACCCCGGCGCTCGGCGCGTTCCTCGCCGCGCACCCCGGGTGCACCCTGTTCAACATGTACGGGCCCACCGAGGGTTCGGTCTGCGCCACCTCCCACCGGGTGGCGCCCGGTGACGCCGCGCCGCCCATCGGCCGGCCGATCGCCGGCACCGAGGTCCGGCTGCTGGGCGCGGACGGCACCCCCGTGCCGGTCGGCGTCCGGGGTGAGATCCACCTGGCCGGGGCGGGCGTCGCCTCCGGCTACCGGGGCCGCCCGGCGGAGACCGCGGCCGCCTTCCTGCCGGACCCGGAGAACCCCGGCGCGCTGATGTACCGCACCGGCGACCTGGCGCGGCTGCGGGCCGACGGCGCACTGGAGTACGTCGGCCGGATCGACCACCAGGTGAAGATCCGCGGCCACCGGGTCGAGCCGGCCGAGGCGCGGCGCGCCCTGGCGGCGCTGCCAGGGGTGCGGGACGCGGCGGTCGCCGTGCGCGAGGACGCCAACGGCGAGCCGCAGCTCGTCGGTTGGGTCGTCCCCGAGGACGACGCGGACGACGGCCTCCTCGACCGGCTGCCGGCGCTGCTCGGTGGTGAACTGCCGAGCTACCTGGTGCCGAGCCGCTGGGCGCGGGTCGCGTCGCTGCCGCTCAACTCCAGCGGCAAGCTGGACGAGGCGCGGCTGCCCGAGCCGGTCGCCGGGGGCACCGTCACCACGCGGCCCGAGGGCCCGCTGGAGGAGGCGCTGTACCCGCTGTGGCGCGAGGAGTTGGGGTGCGGCGACTTCGACGTCACCCGCGGCTTCTTCGACCTCGGCGGTCACTCGCTGAGCGCCGTGCGGCTGCTGCACCGCGTCCGGGCCGCGCTGGGACGGGAGGTCTCCCTCGCGGAGTTGTTCCGTGCGCCGAGCGTCCGCGCGCTGGCCGCCGTGCTGGCGGCGGCGGAGGCCGCCGCACCGGCGGCGGCGCTGCCCGGCGGCGGCAAGGCGGCAGCGGGCGAACCGCAGTCCCGCACCCCCAAGGCCGGTGCGCCGGTCGCGGAGACCGCGCCGCTGACCTCCGCGCAGCGCCGTATGGTGCGGCGCGACCGGGCGCACGGCCGGCCCGAGGTCCACACCATGGGCCTGCGGGTGGACGTCACCGGGCCGCTCGACGTCGAGGCGCTGCGCGCCGCGTTCGCCGCTGTCGTGGAGCGGCACCCGGCGCTGCGGACGCGCATCGTCGCCGACGGGGACGGCGGACACGTCCAGGAGGTGGCCGCCGCGGCCGCCCCGGAGGTCGCCGTCGCCGACCTGACCGACGACAGCTCCGCGGTGCAGCGGTGGTGCGAGGAGGCGGTGTCCGAGCCGTTCGCGCTGGACACGGCCCCGCTGCTGCGGGTCCGCCTCGGCCGACTGGGCGACCGCCGCTGGGTGCTGACGTTCGCGGCGCACCATGTGGTGGGCGACGGTTGGTCGTTGCACCTGGTCTGGAACGAGGTGGCGGAGGCGTACCGCGCCGCCGTCGCCGGTGACACCGCGCAGCTGCCGGAACCCGCGCTCTCCTACCCGGAGTTCGCCCGCCGGGAGGAGCGGGAGGCGACGGAAGAGCGGTGGCGTGATGCCGCGGCCCACTGGCGCGAGGCGCTCGCCGGGGCGCCGTTGGACACGGAACTGCCCGCCGAGCGGGAGCGTCCCGCGCGGTTGTCGGGGGCGGGTGCGCTCCACCGGTTCCGGGTGGACGCCGCGACCGCTCGCGGCCTGCGGGCGGTCGGCGAGGCCGCCGGCGGCACCCAGCACACGGCGCTGGTCGCCGGCGTCGGTCGGTGGCTGGCACGCCTGGCCGAGCAGGAGTCGGTCGTGGTGGCGCTCTCCAGCGCACGCCGGACCCGTCCGGGCGACGAGGAGGTCGTCGGCTACGTCGGCGAGGCCGTGCCGGTCCGGCTCGACAAGGCCGCCGACGCGGACTTCCCGGAGCTGGTGCGCCATGCCGGTGAGCGGCTGTTCGAGGCGCTGGACCACGAGCACCTGCCGCTGGCGGAGATCTGGCAGGCGGCGGCGCCCGAGGCCGATCCGCTGCTCGCGCCGCGCGTGATGGTGACGCTGATGACCGGCCCGGCGCCCGAGGCGTCGCTGGCGGGGCTCAGCACCCGCACCACCGCGCTGACCGCGCCCGGGACGGCACGGACCGAGCTGTACGTGGTCCTGTCGCCGGAGGCGGACGGCGGCTTCGCCGGGGTCCTGGAGTTCACCACCGACCTGTTCTCCACGGAGACGGTGACCGGGTGGGCCAAGGAGCTCGTGGCGCTGCTGGAGGACGCGGCCGTCGTGCGTGGCGGGAGGTGCAGGCGGTGGGCCTGCCGGTGGCCGGTGGCCGGTGGATCAGCCGGCGGCCGCCACCGACCGCGTCAGTTCCTCCAACTGCTCCAGTCCCGTCTGCACCGCGAGGAGTTCGTCCGTCAGCGGACCGAGGTCCATGGCGGTCGCCGCCGCCTCGCCGGCGATCTGTGCGGACAGCAGCACCCCGCCGTGCTCCGCGACCGCTTCCAGCCGGAGCGTCACCGACTCCAGCGCCGCCATGAGCGTGCGCCGCAGCTCCTCCAGCCGCACCACCGACGCGACCCGGTCCGCCACGGCGCGCGCGGACGCCTCCTTGGCGTCGCGCAGCGCGCCCGCGGGCGCGGTCGCCGCCTCGCGCTCCAACCGACTCTGCTCGGCGCGCAGTTCCCGGACGTCGGTGTCCCCGACCGTCCGGTCGATCACGGTGACGGCAGTGGCCCGCTCGGTGAGCTGCTCGGCGGCCACCCGGGTGTGGGCGGTCGCCTCCTGGAGCACCGAGACCAGGGCGTGGCCGCCGATCGGCTCGCCGCCTGGGCCGCGCACCGCGGCACCGGCGTGCTCCGCCACCCGGTCGGCGGCGACGCGGGCACGCCGCAACCAGACCTCCGTCTCCGGCGGGGCGACCAACTCGACCTGGTGGGAGCGTTCGACGAACCGGCCGCTGCTGGTCGGCAGCGGGGTACGGCGCCCGTTGCGGGCACCGGCCAGGTGGGCGAGGAGGGCGGCCAGCGCGGCGGCACCGGCCGTGGCGGCGAGCACCGCGTCGCCCTCCCAGGGCGCCCAGGCGGCGACGGCGTACGCGGCGCCCCCGCCCAGGACGGCGGAGGCCACCGCTCCGCCGAAGGCTCCGCCACCGCTCTTCTCGCTCATCCCGTTCCCCCTCGGTCCGTGCGCCACCGCCCGGGCGCCCCTGCTGGTGCGCCGCTGCCGTGCCCCCTGCCGTCCGCGGGGCTGTCCGTGGCGTGCGCAAGTATCCCACCGGCACCCGGACGCCGACCCCGCCCGGTGTCGCGCGCCGTGGCGGACCGGGTCGCGTCGGTGGTGCGG
>NZ_JAAVJC010000252.1 GCF_012033785.1 Streptomyces bohaiensis | reverse complement strand
CACCCTCAAGTCCTGGCGGCTCCTCCGCAAGCTGCGGTGCTCAACCAGCCGCATCACCGCCCTTGTCCAAGCTGTCCTCACCCTGCGTCTGGCCAGCTCAGCGTGAGGATGGCAAAGGCTCGATGTACCGGCACACCGCCGGGCCGTGCGGCGGCAGCCAGTCCGAGGGGTCCTTGTCGCTCTTGGAGCGGTTGGAGCGCGCGGTGACCGCGATCAAGGAACGGTTGTCCTCCAAGTCGTTGGCGTACGCGGTTGGGCGGTCCGCGTCCCACTGCGAGGCTCCGACTGGCGGGGAGCGTCATTCGGAACGTGCGGTATTCCGCCGAGAGCCGTTCACCCGAGCTGCGAGGTAGGCGGTCCAGTCGGTTCCAGCGCGCCGGCGCCACTGGGATGCAGTGATCGGGTGCAGCCCAAGCATGGGCCCCAGGATCGCTGGTGGCAGTTCTTGTGCGACGGCGACGAGAGCGGTGGTGCGGGCCGGGCGGTTGGGGATGTGGTGGGCGGCCAAGCGGCGGCCAAGGACGACGGAAGAAAGATGGGCACTGGGGAGGTGGCCGGGGAACAGCCAGCCGGAGGGCGAGTTCGCTGCCCAACCGGTGGGCGCGGGGTGCTCCACGAGGTTGGTCAGCAGCTGGCCGAGGGAGGCGGGCAGGGGGATGGGGATGCGGTCGAGCGTGAGGAACTTGGTGCCGTCGGCGGTGGACAGGGCGGTGGTCGTAAGCGCGGCGATCCGGGTGAGGTGCTGTCCGAAAAGCAGGAGAATCGCCCCCGCCGCCCGGACATCGAGAGGGAGCTCGGTGTCGGTCAGGCACTGGTGAAGGAGGTCCCAATGGGAATCCTCCGCCGGTCCGGCCGGATCGGCTTTGGGACGGTGCGGTACCTCTAGGGCACATGCGTGGTGGCGGCGGTGGGCCCAGACTACGAAGTCGCGGACTTCGTACCGGGTTCCGGGACCTCCGGCGAGCCAGGCATCGACCTGATGCTGGGTCACCTCGCCGAGGGACAGTCCGTGGGCCGCCATGGCTGTGAGGAAGTCCGCAGCGATATTCATGCGGGCGTAGGCCCAACGGATCCGGTTCTTCACCCCGCCGCCGCGGAGGCGTTGGTGGCGGCGGGCGCGGGGCAGCAGGGACCAGCGGACGTAGGAACGGAGCAGGACCGCGTGCGGGGGATGACGGGTGATGACGCGGTCGAGGTGGCGGGAGACGCGGGCGGACAGCTCATCGCGTTCCGGGAGCACCTGGTAGGCGACGAGGAGGCCGCGCAGGTAGTCGGCGGTCATCGCGTCGGACCGGCTGCCGTCGCTGGCGGCATCTAGGTCGGCGTGGGTGAGGGGGCGGCCGACGGTGATGAGGCCGGCCAGAAGGTCGGCAGAACGGGAGTTGCACAGCCAGTTCAGGACCGTTCCGGGCTCCGGGCAGTCGGCGAGGGCGACGCGAATGTGTGCGTACTGACTGGTGTGGCTCTCGGGGACGGCATCAAACAGCGCGGCGAGTCGGTCCTCCACCGCGCACCGGTCGCACACGCCGCGGACCTGGTAGGAACGGGGCTCGCCGCACCGGGGACACGCGTAGGGGTCCGAGTAGCCGCCGCACGGACCGCAGACCCGCTGGTGCTGAGAACGGGCGATGAGGACCCGGCGTTGCTCGCAGCCCGGACAGATGGCCGGCCGGCGACGCCCATCGCGATAGCAGCTCTGGCACACGGGCCCGAGGGGCCACCTCGCGCAGACCGGGGCGCTGGATCGGCACAGGGAGCAGGGGGCGCAAGGGCGGGGCCGGCAGTTCGAGCACGGATCCATCGGCGCGTGCTTTCCGCAGATCGAACAGACCCGGCCGGTCGCGAGTTGGCTCCGGCGACAACTCGCGCAGGTCTGGCGGGTGGGTCGGGGGCCGGCCGTCCCGCACACGCTGCACGGGCCGACGTTACCTCGCGCTGCGAGGACACCCTCGCAGCCGCGGCAGACCCGGCCGCCGGGCACTGAACGCCGCAGCGGCCTCACCCGCCCGCACCGCGGACACGCCGGCCGACGCACCCCTGGCACCCCGGCCTCGGTCAGAGTGGCGATCAGGGCCTGGACGGAGCGCGGCGCCGCGGAGTCGCCGCTGACCAACGCGTCTGGGCGCTGGGCCAGATGGGCACGGATACGGCCGCGGGCCGAGGGCATCAGGCCAGCGACGATCCGATCCGCCTCTTCCGGAGGCAGCTCGGGAAGGTGCCGGGTGATGAGCTGTGCGAGTTCGGTCCATGCCGGCCTCGCCGGGACGGGCCGGCTCACCGATCGCCCGGGCGCCGAACGCGTACCCGCCGTGTCGGCGGCGCCTTCGCCGAGCTTGTGTTCTCGCCGGTCGCCGTCGGCTTCGCGACCTGGAGACGGGCCTCGGTGACCGTGATCAGGTCGGCCGGGGTGACGTCAAGGATGCCGCACAAGGCGGCCAGGACGTCCATCGACAGCCGCTGCGGAGGCTGAGCCACCAGCCGATACACCTGCTCGCGGGAGAGGTGGACGCCGTAGTCGGCCAAGAGCGGGACCAAGTCGGTGGTCTGGTACATGTCCCTCTCCGTCATCAACCGGCGCAGGTTCCAGGTGAACCCCATGCGCTGCATCACTGCGGCATCAACGTCCCTCCACCACCGCGCTCCAGTCGGCGCTGGAGCGCGTCCTCGATCAACCGGTTGCGGTACTCGTCCGACACCCAGGTGTACAACGCGGTCGTCGAAGCGTAGGCGTGCCCGACCTGCTCCTGGACGAACCTCTCGGGGTACCCGAACTCGACCAGGTGCGTGATGTAGGTGTGCCGCAGGCAGTGCAGATCAAGCTCGGCCGGAAGGTCGGCGTGCTCGCGGATCGCGGCGAAGACCTCGTCCAAGCGCCGTACTCCGAGCCGCCCGCATCGCTCCGAGACCCACAACGCGGGGTGCCGGCCCGGAGAGAACCCGCACCGGACTTCCTCCACCCACTCCTGGATGACCGGGACGATCCAATCGACCTCTGGCACCGTCAACACCGTCCGCCGCTTCGGCGGACTGCCCCGGGACGCCTTGCCGTACCGGATTTGCAGGGCGCCCAGGCGCCCGTAATGGGGAGCGCGCGGGTTGTGCCGCAGGTCGGACAGGTCGAGCATCGATGTCTCACGGCGCCGGGTCCCGTAGGCATAGAACTGCTTGACCAGTACCGAGTCCCGCCAGGCGGCCAGGACGCCCTTGCGGCCCTTCTTGCGGATCTGCTCGACACGATCGTCCGCCGCGTCGAAGAAGGTCTGCAGTTCCTCGTAGGTGAAGGCGCGTCGGCCGGGGCGGCCCTCGAATTCGGCGACGTGCTGGGCAGTGTTCCAGTCGTGGCACACCTGGACCGGGGCCCGGCCGAACTCCTCCAGACACGCCTTCGCCCACCCGTACCGGCGGTCAGCGATGAAGGCACAGAACATCTCCAGGTCACCTTGTTGCCCCCGGACGGTGGACCACACGACCTCGCCTCGCGAGAGCCGGGTTGCGAAGTACGCCTCGACGTCCTCGGGTGTCCAGTCCCACGGATAGGTGCCCGTGAACTCGGCGAACCGCCGCACAAGGCTCAACCGGTCATTGATCGTCTTGCGCGCTAACAGCCGACTGCGCTGCTGCTGTTCCCACCCTCGCAGCATCCCCTCGAACATCGCCGGGGCTGGGTCCAGCGCTCGCACGTTGTTCGCACGCACCAACCGGATCGCGCCCGGCAGATCTACCCCGCTCATCCCACGCTCCAGGTGATTGCATCAGATGCAACATCGTGGCGTTGGATGCCCAGCCTCAGGTCAGAAGTCCCGCAACGTCACCGGATCGGGCGACAACTGCGTCTACGAGCTGCTTCGAGCGGCCAGCGTGAACAAGCGGAATGATGCGTCCGGCCCAACTCCGCCTACTTGCTGTCCCATGCCTCTGCGAGGGGCACCATGTGGTCGATGTCCAACCCGGAGGGCCCGTCCACATAGACGTCGTCGTAGTAGGAGTACCAGCGCCCACCGCTCAGCGTGCAACGGCCGGACTGCACCGGCGCCACGATCGCCTCGGCTTTGAGGACTTCCGCGCGGGCGTGGCAGCCGTCGCCGTCCTCGTCGACCCAGTGGCGGAACGCGTTGCGGTCGTAGCCCTCCCGGTTCTCCTCGGCGACGGGGAGCGCGGCGACGGCGTCGTGCAACGGGAGCGACACCTCCGCAGCAGTGGTGGTGGCCGACGGTTGGGCGCCGGCGGGCGCCCCGGTGCCGAGGAGGAGAGCGGGCAGAGCGAGGGCGGCGGCCAGCAGGCCGCGGGCACGGGTGGTGATCACGCCGATGGTTTGCTCACCGGAAGGCCAACCATGCTCGTGCGTTGCCTGGTTCACCCAGGCGGGCGGCGCGTACACGGGCGTCGGCCGCCAGGGGGCTTCGTCGCAGGGCATAAAACAGGCATAAAGGTGCACTGTGAAACTATGTGCTTGCGAAGTGAGTGTCACTCGTCATAAGTTCACTCGGTCGCGAACCAGTCATCGCGGCATCTCATTGGGGGGAATCATGCGTAGAATCAGTGCTGCCATTGTGGGCGGAATCTCCGCCACTCTGCTTGCCGCGTCGGTGCCATCAGCTTCAGCAGCAGAAACTGACATCCCGTCGGATTACTCGCAGGAAGACCTGCGCGCTGACCTCGTGATCGAGGATGTAGAAGGAGAAGAGCTCACCCCGGAGGAGGAGCTCGAGCTCAAGGCGCCCGACCCGGACGCCTTCACCGTACTGTCCGCCACCGGGTCCACGCCCATCGGCTCCTTCAACTTCTCCTGGAACGGTCTCTCCTTCAAGATCCCAGCGGGCTGCTTCCTCACCCACTCCATCAAGGGCTCCAAGAAGAAAATCACCAGTCAAATAGCAGGAGTGGACTGCGTCGGACCTACCGCACTCGCCGCGCAGTTCTGCAATTCGCGGCTCGAGTTTCATTACGCCGACACCAACGGCAAGACGTACCGGATCAAGCGCGGACCCCTGAACTCATCCTGCCGAACCGGCACGATACCTTCATACAAGCTGGGAGCCCAGACCCTCCCTCACTACGGCAAAGCCTGCACTCACCTCTACGTCGCCAGCAAGCGTCGTGCCGTCCAGTGCCACAACATCACCAGCTGACGAGAAGAAGCAGACGCCATGGATCCGAACTCCTACCCCCTCCGCAACTGGTGGACCGAACTGGCGATCTTCCTGGTGACGGCAGCCGCCGCCACCGTTGCGATCGCAGCCCTGTGGACGGTGGGCGGGGACGGAACCGTCAACGCCGCAGTGTTCCTTGTGCCCGGCATCGCCATCGGCCTCGCCGTCGCCGCCCGCTACCGCCGCAAGCACATGACGGGCTCCCGGTCACCCCGCTGACTACTGGCCCGTGAAAAACCGAGGTCCGGCCTCTGCGCCCCAGCCGTGCAGATGCCGGACCTCGGCGTCCAGGCCAGACGTGGCGCAGCGCACGCGGCGAGCGGTACCCGCGCAGGTCTGGGGCCGGGTAGGCGGGGTCCGCGCCGTTCTGACCGCCCGCGGCCACGTCCTGCTGGTCGCCCGCCCTCGCCGGTCCCGCCAGGAGCTCCGGGACGCCCGGCGCTCCGCGCCGCCGACGACGTTCGGGCCGCGCCCCACGCGCTGACCTGCGGTTGACAGTTTCCGGCAACAGTTCCGACAAGGGGTCGGCGCCGATTCCGCACCAGCCGGTCCCGCACCCGCGCCCGCGCCGCACCGGTTCGGTCCGTGACCATCGGCCCGTCCGGGCGTTGACCCCTGCGGGGCCGCCGGGCGCCGGCCTCGGACACGTACCTACGCCTCGGTGTCCCGACCCACCCGGCCCCTCCCCCGAGACCGGGCGGGGAGCGCCCCACACCGCCCTGCGGGGCCCGGCCGGGCCCGCAGTCATGTCCACCGCCCCCGGGGCCGCGCCGGTGGGGGCCGCCGGTTCGGCAAGGGACACGGTCGCCTCCAGGCCCCGGACGGGACCCTTGCCGGTCTCCGCCATTCCAGGTCAACAACGCCCGGCCCTGTATACCGGACGTGCGGCCCGAGGCGCCGCCGTGTGATCGTTCCGGGGCTGAAAGGAGCACACACATGCGTCGGAAGACGAGTTGGATCGCGGGACTGCTGAGCACCCTCGCCCTGATCGGGGTCACCGCCTCCACCGCCCAGGCCGCCCCGCCCCGCACCACCACCACCGCCACGGAGGAAGCCGCGACACCGAGCCTCGAGGGGCAGGTCATCGCCTCCTCCTGCTACGGCGGCGCGCAGCGCTACTCCAAGCCGGGCAACCAGCCGCTGCTGATGTGGTTCACGACCAGCAACCGCTGCAACGACATCAACCTCCGGCCCAACACCAACCGCTACGTCAAGGTCTGCTTCGGCACCCGCGCGAGCGACTGCCAGGCCAACTGGACCCTTGCCAAGGCCGGCCAGTGGAACGCGATCGCCACCAACGTCCTGCCCGGGACCCGGTACATGTTCTGGTTCCGCAGCGACGCGGCCTCCAGCGGGTCGATCGCCCACTGACTCAGCAGTCCGCCGCTCCCCAGGCTGCCGCGGAACACAGACCACCAGCACCATGGCTCGTCACTGCGCCGCAGGCCCTTGGCCTGCGGTTAGCGGTTTCCGGCAAGAGTTCCGTCAAGGGGACGCGGCCCCCGCCGCCCGACCAGGCCCGCTCCGCACGAACAGCCGACGGGCCGTGCCGCGCGGTCGGCCGTGTCCATCGGCCCGTCCGCGCGTTGACCCCGCCGGGCCGCCGGGCCGCCGGGCCGCCGGGCCGCCGGGC
>NZ_JAAVJC010000251.1 GCF_012033785.1 Streptomyces bohaiensis | reverse complement strand
GGGCCCGCCGGGGCCTGCGGGCTGCGGCGCCTGCGACGGAGCCCGGCGGCGTGCAGCCGGCGGACCACCTCCCGGCTGCCGACCTCCACGGCACCGCGCCGCACGGCGGCGGCGTGGGACTCGGCGGGCACGTCGTAGTGGTCGCGGTCGAACGCCCGGCGCGGCAGCCCGATGTCGGCGGCGAACTCGTGGAGTTCCCGCAGCGAGCTGTCACTGATGAGGTGGGACCACATGCGGCCGTGCCCCGGCCATTCGGGAGGATCGATGTAGACCGTCATCGCGGTCACCCCTTCCGGAGGTCGGCTTCGGCTTCGGTCCCCACATTGGACCAGAGTCCCGCAGACTTCGGAGCACCAAGGGCTTGACGGGGCACCCGCGACGAAAATACCTTTCACCTGTGAGGAATGGCATGAAGGAAAATTTCAGCCGGAGAGGTGACCGGGTCCGCCCCGCCCCCGCGCAGCCGCGACCCGCGCCGCCCGAGCCGGGCGCACTGGCCGCGAAGGTCCGCACGATGGCCCCCTCCATGACCCGTTCCATGCAGCGCGTGGCGGAGACGGTGGCCGCCGACCCCGCCGGTTGCGCCGCGCTCACCGTGACGGGCCTCGCGGAACGCACGGGCACCAGCGAGGCGACGGTGGTCCGCACCGCCCGGATGCTGGGCTACCCCGGCTACCGCGACCTGCGGCTCGCGCTCGCCGGCCTCGCCGCCCAGCAGGCGTCCGGCGCCGCGCCCGCCATCACCACCGACATATCGGTCGACGACCCGCTGACCGACGTCATCGCCAAACTCACCCAGGACGAGCGGCAGACCCTCGCCGACACCGCCGGCGCCCTCGACATCAGCCAGGTCGAGGCCGCGGTCAGCGCCATGGCCTCCGCCCGGCGCATCGACGTGTACGGCGTGGGCGCCTCCTCCCTCGTCGCCCAGGACCTGGCACAGAAACTGCTGCGCATCGGGCTGGTCGCCCACGCCCACGCCGACCCGCACCTCGCCGTCACCAACGCCGTACAGCTGCGCGCCGGCGACGTGGCCATCGCCATCACCCACTCCGGTCGCACCGTCGACGTCATCGAGCCGCTCCAGGCGGCCTTCGACCACGGCGCCACCACCGTCGCCGTCACCGGCCGACCGGACGGCGAGGTCACCCAGTACGCCGACCACGTCCTCACCACCTCCACCGCCCGGGAGAGCGAGCTGCGGCCCGCCGCCATGTCGAGCCGCACCAGCCAGCTCCTGGTCATCGACTGCCTCTTCATAGGCGTGGCCCAGCGGACCTACGAGACCGCGGCCCCGGCGCTCCGCACCAGCTACGAGGCCCTGGCCCACCGCCACTCACCGCGCGACGTGCGCTGACCCCCGCGGCCGGCAGCACCGCACTCCCCCGTTCCCGTCCCGCGAGAGAGCCGAACCCGGATGCCCACTCCCTATGGCGAGCTGCAGGCACAGCTCAGCACACTGACCACCGAGGCCTACCGCCCGGAACTGGCGGAGATCGACCAGCTGCCCACGCTGGAGATCGCCCACACCATGAACCGCGAGGACACCGCGGTACCGGCGGCGGTCGCCGCCCAGCTGCCGCAGATCGCGGCGGCCATCGACGCCACGGCCGAGCGGATGGCGCGTGGCGGCCGGCTGCTCTACCTGGGCGCCGGCACGGCCGGCCGGCTCGGGGTGCTGGACGCCAGCGAGTGCCCGCCGACCTTCAACACCGACCCGGACGAGGTCATCGGCCTGATCGCCGGCGGCCCGGGCGCGATGGTGAACGCCGTGGAGGGGGCGGAGGACAGCAAGGAGCTGGCCGCCGCGGACCTCGACGCACTGGGCGCGGGCCCCGACGACGTCGTCGTCGGGATCTCCGCCTCCGGCCGCACGCCCTACGCGGTGGGTGCGGTCGAGCACGCCCGCGGCCTCGGCGCACTCACGCTCGGCCTCTCCTGCAACGCGGGGTCGCCGCTCGCCGCCGCCGCCGACCACGGCATCGAAGTGGTCGTCGGGCCCGAGCTGGTCACCGGGTCCACCCGGCTGAAGGCGGGCACCGCGCAGAAGCTGGTCCTCAACATGATCTCGACCATCAGCATGATCCGGCTGGGCAAGACCTACGGGAACCTGATGGTCGACGTCCGCGCGTCGAACGAGAAGCTGCGGGCGCGCTCACGGCGGATCGTCTCGCTCGCCACCGGAGCGGACGAACCGACGATCGAGGCGGCGCTGGTCGCCACCGACGGCGAGGTGAAGAACGCCATCCTCACCATCCTCGGCGAGGTGGACGCCGCCACCGCCGAGCAGTTGCTCGCCACCTCGGGGGGCCATCTGCGGGCCGCCCTGACCGAGGCGACGAAACTGCCCTGAGCCCGCCCGGCGGCCGGCACGACCGCCGCCGCGCGCGTGCCCGGCGCCCGCCCACGGGGGAGCGGGCGCCGGGCACGATACGGCACCGGCGCGAGCGGGCCGGGCGGCTGGCTCGGAGCGCGTGTGCGACCCCACGCCGGGCCCACAACGCCGACTACGGCCCTCCGGCGCGTTGCCGGAGACGCCCGAGGACGACCCGCGGCATGAGGACGCCCCTCCGCCGTGCCGCCGGCCCGCGTCCGACACCGCGAGCGCGAGCCGTGACGCGGGGTCTCCCGCGCCCCCTCAGAGCTCGCGGATGACGCGCGCCGGGTTCCCCACGGCGAGCACGCCGGGAGGGAGGTCGCGGGTGACGACCGCCCCGGCCCCGACCACCGTGTTCTCCCCGATGGTCACCCCGGGGCAGACGATGACACCGCCGCCCAGCCAGACGTTGTCCCCGATGGTGATCGGCTCCGCCGCCTCCCACTTGGCGCGGCGCAGGTCGGCGTCGAGCGGGTGCGTCGGCGTCAGCAGCTGCACGTTGGGGCCGATCTGCACGTCGGCGCCGATGGTGATGGGCGCGACGTCGAGCATGGTCCCGCCGTTGTTGACGAAGCTGCGCGGGCCGATGGTGATGTACGAGCCGAAGTCCACGTGGAACGGCGGCCGGATCTCCGTGCCCTCGCCGAGTTCCCCGAGCAGTTCCGCCAGGATCGCCCGCCGGTCCTCGGGCCCGTCCGGGTCGGCGGTGTTGAAGCGGTGCATCAGCCGGGCGGACCGCGCCAGATCGGTCTGGATCTGGGGGTCGTCGGCCAGGTACAGCTCCCCCGACTGCATCCGCTCCCGCTGGCTCCGGCCGCTGTCCGCCTCGCGGGCATCCCTCGCGCCGTTGTCCGTGCTCGTCACCGCGACTCCTCCGTTCCTGGGGCCGCCGCCGTGAGGCGGCCGCTGGGGTACCACCGCCCCCTACCCTCCTCGGAGGGTGCGCCACGCCTGGACGGCGCGCCGGGAACGCCCGAGGGCGGTGCCCGGCCGTGAAGCCGGGGCACCGCCCTCGGGGTTGTCGCTGTCGACGCGGTCGTGGCGCGTCGCGACGGAACCTCGATCCGGAAGGATCAGAAGTCCATGCCACCGCCCATGCCACCGGTCGGGTCGGGCGCGCCGGCGGCGGCCTTCTCCGGCTTGTCGGCGATGACGGCCTCGGTGGTGAGGAAGAGCGCCGCGATGGAGGCGGCGTTCTGCAGCGCCGAGCGGGTCACCTTGGCCGGGTCCGGGATACCGGCGGCCAGCATGTCGGTGTACTCGCCGGTCGCGGCGTTCAGGCCCTCGCCCACGGGGAGGTTGCGGACCTTCTCGACCACGACGCCGCCCTCGAGACCGGCGTTGACCGCGATCTGCTTGAGCGGGGCCTCCAGGGCCAGCTTGACGGCGGCGGCACCGGTGGCCTCGTCGCCCGCGAGCTCCAGCTTCTCCAGCACGACACCGGCCTGCAGCAGGGCGACGCCACCACCGGCGACGATGCCCTCCTCGACGGCGGCCTTGGCGTTGCGCACCGCGTCCTCGATGCGGTGCTTGCGCTCCTTCAGCTCCACCTCGGTGGCGGCACCGGCCTTGATGACGGCCACGCCGCCGGCCAGCTTCGCGAGGCGCTCCTGGAGCTTCTCGCGGTCGTAGTCCGAGTCGCTGTTCTCGATCTCGGCACGGATCTGGTTGACGCGACCCTGCACGGCGTCGCTGTCACCGGCACCGTCGACGATGGTGGTCTCGTCCTTGGTGATGACGACCTTGCGGGCGCGGCCCAGGAGCTCCAGACCGGCGGACTCCAGCTTGAGGCCGACCTCCTCGGAGATGACCTGGCCACCGGTGAGGATGGCGATGTCGCCGAGCATGGCCTTGCGGCGGTCACCGAAGCCCGGGGCCTTGACGGCGACGGACTTGAAGGTGCCGCGGATCTTGTTGACGACCAGGGTGGACAGCGCCTCGCCCTCGACGTCCTCCGCGATGATCAGCAGGGGCTTGCCCGACTGCATGACCTTCTCCAGCAGCGGCAGGAGGTCCTTCACGCTGGAGATCTTGGAGTTGACGATGAGGATGTAGGGGTCCTCAAGCTCCGCCTCCATGCGCTCCATGTCGGTGGCGAAGTAGGCGGAGATGTAGCCCTTGTCGAAGCGCATGCCCTCGGTGAGCTCGAGCTCCAGACCGAAGGTCTGCGACTCCTCGACGGTGATGACGCCTTCCTTGCCGACCTTGTCCATGGCCTCGGCGATCAGCTCACCGATCTGGGTGTCGCCGGCGGAGATGGAGGCGGTCGAGGCGATCTGCTCCTTGGTCTCGACCTCCTTCGCCTGCTCCAAGAGGGCGTCGGAGACCTGGGCCACGGCGGCCTCGATGCCGCGCTTCAGCGCCATCGGGTTGGCGCCGGCGGCGACGTTGCGGAGCCCCTCGCGGACGAGGGCCTGCGCCAGCACGGTGGCGGTGGTGGTGCCGTCACCCGCGACGTCGTCGGTCTTCTTCGCGACCTCCTTGACGAGCTCCGCGCCGATCTTCTCGTACGGGTCCTCCAGCTCGATCTCCTTGGCGATGGACACACCATCGTTGGTGATCGTGGGGGCGCCCCACTTCTTCTCGAGGACGACGTTGCGGCCCTTGGGACCGAGCGTGACCTTGACGGCGTCGGCGAGCTGGTTCATCCCGCGCTCGAGGCCGCGCCGAGCCTCCTCGTCGAACGCGATGATCTTGGCCATGTGAAGTGGTCCTCCCGGATCGGGGTGGATTGCTCCGGACCGCGCTGGCGCCCGCGACGGACGGCACGCCCACACGGATGGTTCCCTGCTCCATCCAGCGGGCGGGCCTCACCGACCCGGTCCTGAATCTGTCACTCTCACCCTCAGAGTGCTAATGCCCAATGATTAGCACTCGACCCCCACGAGTGCAAGCCTGATCCGGGAGAACCCGTGCGGCGCCAGGGATCGACCCCCGGCGCATCGGCGCGCGACGGACGGCGCGGAGCGGCGGGCGAGCGCCGGTCACCCGCGCGCAGGCATCAAGGGCGACGGCGACGCGGCGGCGGCGCGCATCGGCGCACGGGGCCGGCAACTCACCCGGGCAACACGGGCGTCGGCGGCGCGGGGCCGGGAGGAGCGAGCCCCCTGCCGGCCGACCTGCGGCCGGGGAGGCGTCACGCGACGGGAGTCGGGCACCGGGCGGAGCGGGACCGGCATCGACCGGCACACCGGCGCAGCAGCGCATCGGTGACACACGTCGGGGCCCGTTCCCCAACCCGGGAGGAACGAGCCCCGACGCAGACCTGTCGGCCGGACGACCGCCGGCTCAGGCGGTCACCCGGACCATGTCGGCCTGCGGGCCCTTCTGGCCCTGCGAAATCTCGAACTCGACCCGCTGACCCTCCTCGAGGGTGCGGTAACCGTCCATCTGGATCGCGCTGTAGTGGACGAAGACGTCCGCACCACCGTCGACCGCGATGAAGCCGTACCCCTTCTCCGCGTTGAACCACTTGACGGTGCCCTGAGCCATTACGTACTCCCCTTTTGCCGGCCTTTCACGACCCCGCTTTTCGCGGACCGGGCCAGGCCCCGGGTGCCCACCCAGACAGTAGGGGGGCGTGCACCGAACGCACCGACCGCCGCTGAATGTATCTGCCCGGACGCCCTGTGCAACAGGTCATACGAGCGAGAAATCTTGACGCATCAGAACGGTCAAACTACTCAAAGTGACCATAAATGAGAATGTATCCACCGGGACAAGGCTCACGAAGCGGACAGAACACCCGGGTAAAAGTTCGGCAGTCTCCGGAGGGCTTCACGAACGCGCACGCCGACCGGGTGAGGCGGAAGCGAGTGTTCCGGCCACTCTAGCGCGGTCCGGACACCGCGACGCGCACCGGCCCGTCCGTCACCGCGGTGACGGACGGGCCGGTGCGCACGGGCTCGGAACGGCAGGGCGTGCGCGCCGGGCTCAGGCGCCAGGCGCGCGGTACCGGGAACGACCGGGCGCGACCGCCGTGATCAGCGGGCCGCGCAGCCGGCGGAACGGCTCAGCCCCCGGCGACGGCCGGAATGATCGAGACCCCCGCCCCGTCCGGGGTCGCGGTTCCCAGGCCCTCGGCGAACCGCACGTCGTCGTCGTTCACGTAGACGTTGACGAACCGCCGCAGCTTCCCCTCGTCGTCGAGGACGCGGGCGCCGATACCGGCGTGGTTGCGCTCCAGGTCGGCGAGGACGTCGGCGAGGGTCGCCCCCTCGGCGGGCACCTCCGACCGGCCGCCGGTGTAGGTGCGCAGAATGGTCGGGATGCGGACGGTGACGCTCATGGGGTGGCTCCTTCTGCGGTACGGGCCGGGGCGGGCACGCCGAGGGGCGGGCCGTCCCGTTCAGGGGGCGGTGACAGTGGACGCGCGGTGACAGCGGCCGGGCGGGCCCGCGCCCCGGCAGCGGGCGCCCCCGCGGCGCGGGGGTGCGGCG
>NZ_JAAVJC010000250.1 GCF_012033785.1 Streptomyces bohaiensis | reverse complement strand
GGGCGGACACCGCCCGGCGGGCCCCGTGCGTCCGGCGCCGGGGCGGCGCGGCCCCGGGCACGGCGGAGGGGTGGGAGCGCACGGGACGGCGCCCCGCCCGGGGGAGAGCAGCGTCCGGGAGAGGTCGGCGGTATACGCGGATTGCGTGGGGTTCCCCGCGATGTGGGGCATCCGGCGACCTCGCCGCAGATTCCCGGCGTTCCCGGACGAACAGCTGTTTATGGTGTGATCGGATTGTGAACAGGCCCTTCCGCTGAGCGGTACGTCTGGATAGGTTTTCCGGCACGCGCAAGCCGGTCACCTCTCCGGCGCGCAGCCGGCCCGGCACTGAAACCACTGCACCCGGCGGCCCCCGTGCGCGCCCACCCTCGGACGGCCGCGGGCGGGGCGCCACGACCGCGGGAGTCGCCGGTCCCATCCGAAGGGGGCGGCGTGACCGCGGAGACCTCGCAGACGCTCGACCGTGGGCTGCGCGTCCTCAAGCTCCTCGCCGACACCGACCACGGGCTGACGGTGACGGAGCTGTCCCGCCGGCTCGGCGTCAACCGGACCGTCGTCTACCGGCTGCTCGCCACCCTCGAACAGCACGCGCTGGTGCGGCGGGACGCCGGCGGCCGGGCGCGCGTCGGGGTCGGCGTGCTGGGACTCGGGCGCCAGGTCCATCCGCTGGTGCGGGAGGCGGCGCTGCCCGCGCTGCGCGCGCTGGCCGAGGAGATCGGAGCCACCGCCCATCTCACGGTCGTGGACGGCGAGGACGCCCTGGCGGTCGCCGTCGTCGAACCGAGCTGGACCGACTACCACGTCGCCTACCGCACCGGGTTCCGCCACCCGCTCGACCGGGGCGCCGCCGGCCGGGCGATCCTGACCGGCCGGTGCAAGGACATCGACGACGAGGACGGATTCGTGCTCACCCACGGGGAGTTGGAGGCCGGGGCCAGCGGCGCCGCCGCGCCGCTGCCCCCGGGCTGCGGCATCGAGGGCAGCGTCGGTGTGGTGATGCTCAACGACAGCGTGCCGCCCATGGTGGGGCCGCGGGTGGTGCGCGCCGCCGTCGAGATCGCCGCCGCCCTGCGCTGACCGGGGCCGCCCGCGCTCGCCGGCGCCCACCGCCCCGGGGCGGCAGCGGGCGCGGGTGCGCACGGCCCCGGCCCTCGGCGGTGCGTTAGATTCGCTGCCATGTCGCCGTCCCGCCCCGCCCCCCGCAACCGTGTCGTGCTGTTCGCCTGCGCGGCGGCGGTCGCGCTGCTCCTCGCCGTCGCGGCGCTCGCCCCGCTGCCGTTCTCCGTGGCGCACCCCGGGGCCACGGTCGACGTCCTGGGGGAGGACAACGGTGAGCCCGTCATCTCGGTCGAGGGCGCCGGGACGCGGACCCCGGAGGGAGAACTGCGGATGACGACCATCATGGCGACCGGGCCGGACGCCGCGGTGCGGCTGCCCGAGGTGGTCCGCGGCTACCTCTCGGACCAGCAGGCGGTGCTGCCGCGCGCCTCGGTCTACCCGGTCGGCGACACCAGCGAGGAGATCCGCGAGCACAACGCGGCGCAGATGACCGCCTCCCAGGGCGCGGCGGTGGACGCCGCGCTGACCCGGCTGGAGATCGACCCCGCCACCGTCGACATCGACCTGCGGCTGGAGGACGTCGGCGGCCCCAGCGCGGGCCTGCTCTTCTCGCTCGGCATCATCGACCTGCTGGAGGGGGACGGCGAGGGCGGCGACCTC
This sequence comes from Streptomyces bohaiensis, assembly GCF_012033785.1. Taxonomy (GTDB): domain Bacteria; phylum Actinomycetota; class Actinomycetes; order Streptomycetales; family Streptomycetaceae; genus Streptomyces; species Streptomyces bohaiensis. Next base: position 5,132 of record NZ_JAAVJC010000250.1, on the reverse strand, counting down.
ACCGGCGGCCTGGTCGTCGCGGGTACCGGCACCATCGCCGCCGACGGCACGGTCGGTTCGGTCGGCGGGGTGCCGCTGAAGACCCATGCCGCGCGCCGCGACGGCGCGGAGGTGTTCCTCGTCCCGGCGGCGGAGTGCGCCGACGCCGCCGGGAACCGGCCCGAGGGGCTGCGGCTGGTTCCGGTGGAGACGTTGGACGACGCGCTCACCGGGCTGCGCGCGCTGCGGGACGGCGAGGCCGTCCCCTCCTGCTGAGGCAGCACGGCGCCGCGTCGAGGCATCGGACGGCTCCGGACGGCTCCGTTTCCGGCACCACGACGGGGGCCCGCCGCACGCGCGTCGTGCGACGGGCCGCCGTCGTGCCGGCCGACCGGAGGGGTCAGAGGTTGCCGCGCTTGTCCTGCTCGCGCTCGATCGCCTCGAAGAGGGCCTTGAAGTTGCCCTTGCCGAAGCCGAGCGAACCGTGGCGCTCGATCATCTCGAAGAAGACCGTCGGGCGGTCCTGGACCGGCTTGGTGAAGATCTGCAGCAGGTAGCCGTCCTCGTCGCGGTCGGCGAGGATCTTCAGCTCCCGCAGCGTGTCGATCGGGACGCGGGTGTCGCCCACCCACTCGCCGAGCGTGTCGTAGTAGGAGTCCGGCACGTCGAGGAAGCTGACACCCGCCGCCCGCATGGACCGGACGGTGTTGACGATGTCGTTGGTGGCCAGCGCGATGTGCTGCACCCCCGGACCGCCGTAGAACTCCAGGTACTCGTCGATCTGCGACTTCTTCTTGGCGATGGCCGGCTCGTTGATCGGGAACTTCACCTTGCGGGTGCCGTCCGCGACGACCTTGGACATCAGCGCCGAGTACTCGGTGGCGATGTCGTCGCCCACGAACTCCTTCATGTTGGTGAAGCCCATGACGCGGTTGTAGAACTGCACCCACTCGTTCATGCGGCCGAGCTCCACGTTGCCGACGCAGTGGTCGACCGCCTGGAAGAAGCGCTTGGCCGGCGGGGCTGTGATCGGCTCGGCGGCGGTGAACCCGGGCAGGTAGGGGCCGCGGTAGTCGCCGCGCTCGACCAGGGTGTGCCGGGTCTGACCGTAGGTGGCGATCGCCGCCATCACCACGGTACCGTGCTCGTCGCTCAGTTCGAACGGCTCGCGCACGCCGGTGGCGCCCTGCCGGACCGCCTCGGCGTAGGCCGCACGGGCGTCCGGCACCTCCAGGGCCAGGTCCACCACACCGTCGCCGTGCTCGGCGACGTGCTGCTCCAGGAACTTGCCGTGCTCGGTGGCCGCCTTGATCACGGAGGTCAGTACGAACCGGGCCGAGCCCGACTCCAGGACGTACGAGGCGGTCTCCCGGGAGCCGTTCTCCGGCCCGGAGTAGGCGACCAGGCGCATGCCGAAAGCAGTGGAGTAGTAGTGCGCGGCCTGCTTGGCGTTGCCCACGGCGAAGACGATGGCGTCCATGCCCTTGACGGGGAACGCGTCCGCGTCGCGGCTCGCGCCGGTGGTCGGGGCGGGGGTCTCGGGGGTGTCAGCCGTCATACCAGTCATGCGAGCAGCGTCCTCTCCATCGACATCATGTGCAATAGTTCCCGCTGACGCTGGACGATCTGTACAGCGACTCTTGGATTCACCCGGTCGATGTGTGCACGATGACCACCGTGAGCATCGACGAGTTGGACGGACGACTGCTGGAGCTGCTGGCCCGGGAGCCCCGGATCGGGGTCCAGGAGGCCGCCCGCAGGCTGGGCGTCGCGCGCGGCACCGCGCAGGCGCGACTGGAGAAACTGCGCACCGGCGGCGTGATCCGCGGCTTCGGTCCGGAGGTCGACCCGGCGGCGATCGGCTTCCCCGTGACCGCGTTCGCGACGCTGGAGATCAAGCAGGGGCAGGGACTCGAGGTCCGCGAACACCTGAGCGAGGTGCCGGAGGTGCTGGAGCTCCACACCATCACCGGTCAGGGCGACATGCTCTGCCGGTTGGTCGCCCGCTCCAACGCCGACCTCCAGCGGGTCATCGACCGGGTCGTCGGTTTCGAGGGCATCGTGCGCGCCGCCACCGCGATCGTCATGGAGAACCCCGTGCCGCTGCGCATGGTGCCGCTGGTGCGGGAGGCCGCCGGGCTCCGGGCGCCCGCCGAGGGGCGCGGCTGACCGGTCGCCGGCCGGGCCGGGCACGGGGCGCCCCCGCGCCCCCGTGCCCCGCCCGTCGTGGCCCGCGCCCCGCCGCCGTCAGGCCGTGTCACCGCTGGACTCGTCCGACGGCCACGGGTCCGACAGGTAGAGGTCGTCGCCGGGCGCCGCGGCGAACAGTCCTGCCAACTCCTGATCGAGTCCGAGCCGTTCGTGCTCGGTGCCGGGCGGGACCGCGTGGAGCGTCCGCTCCAGCCAGGTCGACAGCGGAAGCGCCGGCGCCATCAGCAGCGCATCGCCGTCCGGTGAACTCAGCGCCATGCAGACCACGTTCCGGCCCGCGCCGAGGGTCGGCCAGACCCGGACGTCGCCGTGTCCGGCGGGGCGGAAGCAGCCCTCCACCATCAACTCCCGGGCGAAGGTCCAGTGCACCGGCGCGTGCGAGCCGACATGGAAGGTGACGTGGACGGCGAACGGATCGTCCGACCGGTAGACCAGCCGGGCGGGGACGGCCAGTGAACGGCCCGGTGACAGCACCAGGTCGAGTTCCAGTTCTCGTTGAACGGTCATGGCGTGCACGGTGTGCGCTCCTTCGGACGATCGGATGGGTCCGTCCGGTTAGAGGGGCCGGGCCGCGGATCGTTACGCTGGTTGGCGAGGAAATTTCACGGGGCGGGTATGGCCTGCGCCACAGCGGCGGTCGGTCGTGCCCGTGCCGCCCGCGCCGGTCGCCGTCCGTCCCGGCCCCCGGCGGTGAGATCGGACGCCCCGCGCGGCGACGTACCATGCGTAGCCTGACGCCAAGCCACACGCGCGGACACCACTGAGCACGGACGAGGAGAGTCGGACCCGCTCATGAGCTCCCCACCCGTAGGAGGCGCCGGCAGCAGCCCGGAGCCCAACTGGTACGCGGACCCGTCGATCCCCGGCTACATCCGGTTCTGGAGCGGCTCCGGCTGGGTGCCCGGCACCAGCCGGCCCGAGCCCGCGCCGGGGGAGGCTCCCCCCGCTCCACCGGTCCCTGTGCCCGGCGCCGCCCCGGTGGGCCACGAGCCCGCACCGTGGTCGGAAGCCGCACCGCAGGAGCCCGCCCCGGACGGCGCCCCCGGGGCGACCGGCGAGGAACCGCCGGGCCCGGCGGGGACCTCCGGCGACGCGGCCGCCCCCGCGGCGGATCCGCGTGACGAGACCCCGCCCGCCGCCACCGCCAGCGCCACGGCCATGGCCAGGGACACGGACAGGGACGCTCAGGACGACCGGACGGTCCGCGTCGGACCGCTGTCGCGGGCCCCGGAGCCGACCGTTCCGCCCGAGCCCGAGCCCGAGCCCGAGGCGGAGCCCGCGCCGGCCCCGGACCAGCCCGCCCCGCCCGCCGACCCGCGCGCGACCGGGCCGGTCCACAGCGGCTCCGCGGCGGAGTCGGGCACATCGAGCGCCCCCGCCGCCCCGGCGGAACACGGCCCCGCCCCCGAACTGCCGCGTCAGGGCGGCGCCCCGGCCGGGGCCCTTCCCGCGCTGCGCGGTCGCGCGACGCCCGCGCCGGCGTCCTCCGCCCCCGCCTGGTCGCCGGATGACGACGCCTCGACCTCTCCCGTCGCCGCCATCGGCCGCGGTGGGCGCGGCCCCGCCCCGGCGTCGTCCGCCGACCCGCGCACCCGGTTCCGGAGCCCGGCCGAGTCGCCGCCACCCGCCGCCGGGGAGCTGCAGGCAGCCGGCGACGGCCCCGCCGACGGCGGTGCGCCCGCCGTCGACGAGCCGTCACCCGTCGAGCGGACCATGGGCATCCGCCGGGTCGACGCGGCCGGCGGCTCCTGGAAGCGCCAGGTGCGCGACCTCGCCGCCCACGACGCGGCCGCCGGGGCGCTGCCCGCGCAGCAGGGCCCGGTCCGGCCCACGCCCGCCGCGACCGGTCCGCACGCTCCCGCCGCGACGGGGCACCCCGGGTACGGGTACCCCGGACACCCCTCGCCGGACCAGGGCCCGCAGCGCCACGCGCCGGGGGCCCCGCAGGGCCGGCCGGAGCTCCCGGCGGGCTCGCACGCGCTGCCGACCCAGGCCGTGCAGGCGTCGGGACCGGAGCGCGCCGGTACCGGATCGGAGCACCCCTTCAGCGCGTCGGCGCAGCCCTTCGGCGGGGCGGAGCTCGCCCTCCACGGGGCGGGTGCCGCGCCGGTGCGTCCGGTGCAGTCGCTCCCGTTGGCGGCCACCGCGCCGTGGGAGACCGAGCTGGGGCAGGCGTACCCGGCGGGGCTGGGCCGCCGGCTGACGGCCCGTCTGCTGGACTCGCTGCTGCCGCTGGCCGCGGGCGCGGCCGTGGCGTGGCCGCTGGTCGGGCGGGCCCGGGACCACGTCCAGGGCAAGATCGAGGCGGTCGAGCGCGCCGGGGTGACCGACACCGTCTGGCTGCTGGACACCACCACCGCCGGCTACCTCGGCATGGTCCTCGGCGCGGTGCTGCTGGTGAGCCTGGTGCTGGAGGCGCTGCCGTCCGCCGTCTGGGGACGCAGCCCCGGCAAGGCGGCGACCGGACTGCGCCTGGCGACGATGGACGGCCACGACAAGCCCGGTGCCGGCTCGGTGCTGGTGCGCTGGCTGACCTACTCCGTGCTGGGGATGCTCCTCGTGGGCCTGGTCAACGTGGTCTGGTGCCTGTGGGACCGGCCGTGGCGGCAGTGCTGGCACGACAAGGTCGCCGGGACCTTCGTCGCCGCGGTGCGCCGCCAGGACTGAGGCGCCGGTTACCGGAGCTGTCGAGCAGGCGCCCCGTGCACCGGTGCACGGGGCCCCCGCTCGTCGCCCGAACGGCCCCCAGCGGATGCGCGTGCCGCACGCGGGGGGTGGACTCGGGACATGAGCACTGACCAGCCGCCTTCCGGCCCCGGAGACCCGCGGCCCGGGGAGTTCCCCCACGGCCGGCCGCCCCACGCCCCGCCGCCGGGCAGTCACGGCGTGCCCCCTCCTGCGGGCGATGCCGGCAGCCCCGGCGCCGAGCCCCCGCCCGGCGG
>NZ_JAAVJC010000024.1 GCF_012033785.1 Streptomyces bohaiensis | reverse complement strand
GCCGGGCGGAGCGGGCGGACCGGACGCCGTGCCGCCGCCGTGCCGCCGCCGCGGGCCGTCGAGGGCCGTCGAGGGCCGTCGGCCCGACGCCGCGTCAGAAGCCGCGGGTGCGCTTGGCGCCACGGCGACCGAACGGCGTCACCATGCCGGGCGTCCCGATGAACAGCCGGGCGATCTCGTTGCCGAGGTTCACCCCGATGGCGATGGCCAGCGCCAGGCTGGCCGCCCGCAGCAGTTGCTGTCCGCCGGTGGCGATGTCGCCCTGGGCGAGGCCCAGCAGACCGAAGTAGGTCGCCCCACCGGGCAGCAGCGGGCCGATCGCCGCCGTCACGTACGGCAGGGACGATGTGAGCCGGTACCGCGCCAGCAGCTGGCCGAAGAGCCCGACGAGGCCGGCCGCCACCAGGGTGGCGGCGAACGGCGAGAGGTCGGCGGTGTCCCGCATGGAGGCGACGATCAGCCAGGCGACGCCGCCGTTGAGGGTGGCGATCACCACGGTGCTCTTGTCCTGCTGGAGCATGACGCAGAACGCCAGCGCGAGCACCATGGCCGCAGCGAGCTGGACCGCGGGCCGGATCCTCGCCTCGACGGTCTCGGGGTCGAGGCTGACGCCGGAGACCTCGCCGATGTAGAGGATCGACAGCACGCCGAGCACGATGCCGGCGATGAGGAAGAAGACCTCCAGCATGCGGGCGGCGGCGGTGATGTAGTAGCCCGTCAGGCCGTCCTGCACGCTGGCGACCAGCGCTCTACCGGGGATCAGCGCGAAGAGGCCGCCGGTGATGACGGATGCGGCCTGGACGAGCCCCTGCTGCCCCGGGTGGACCGCCGCGAGCGAGACCCCTATGGCGGCGGGCGCCATGGCGGCGGCGACGAACTGGTAGAACTCCGGCAGGCCGCGGCTTGCCAGCACCCACGCCATCCGGTCGCCGAGGACGGCGCCGATCGCGGCGAGAGCGAAGACGAGGACGCCGCCGCCGACGAGGGTGGAGGCGGCCCCGGCCAGCAGCCCGGCGGCGAGCGAGAGCTGCATCTTGCTGTAGGGGTGGCGGTTGCGTCGGATGGTCGCCAGCCGGCCGTACGCCTCCTCCAGCGTGATGGTGCCGCCGTTGATGTCGTCGACCAGTCGGAAGACGGCGGCGAGCCGGTTGTAGTCGGTGCCGCGGCGGCGGACGGTGCGGCTGAGGGAGACCGGCGGGTCGACGAGCGACGGCTGGTGGGTGATGCCGATGAGGGTGAAGGTGACCGTCGCCTCGCAGCGGTCGAGGCCGTAGGCGTGGGCGATGGCGAACATCGCGGTCTCGACGTCCTCGGCGCCCTCACCGCTGGCGAGCAGCAGCTCGCCGATACGGAGCGTCAGGTCCAGGACGCGGGGCACCGGCAGCGGCGGTGTCTCCTCCTCGCCCTCCGGGGCGGCCTGCGGCTCGGGCGCGGGCCGCTCGGAGAGCGGCAGCCGCACCATGGTGCGCATCCGGTCGTGCCAGGGCAGCCCCTTCGCCAGCAGCGGGGAGCGGATGCCGTTGGCGGGGGTGGACGCCCAGTCGGCGTTGTAGCGGAACTCGCTGCGCGGCTCGGTCGGCGGAGTGGTCGTCAGCCCCTCGGGGACGATGAACCCCGAGCTCTGCTGCGCCTGCTCGGTGGGGGCCATGCCCTTGGGGAGCGAGAACTCCGAGCCCTGCTGACTCTGTTCGACGGATGGCAGCTCCAGCCCTTCGGGCACCGCGAACTCGGAGGTGTGGTGCTCCTCGTCGGGTGGCCGCAGCACGGGCATGAGCTGGGGCGTCGTCATCTCGTCGCGCTCGTCCCAGGGCGCGGGGTGGGTCGGGCCGCTGCCGGTTCCGTCGGCGGGGCGGGGCGCCTCGGACGGGCCGGTGCCGGAGGGGTCGGGCGGGCCGGCCGGGCCGGTCCGGCCCTGGGTGCCCGACTCGCCGGTGGTGGGGCGGGACGTGTCGCCGGCGGGTTCACGGGCAGGAGCAGAACCGTTACGCCCAGTCGCAGAACCGTTACGCCCGGTGTCCTCGCGGTCGGCCTCTTCCCGGTCCGCGGCGCCCGGCCGGTCGCCACCGGATCGACGGGACCGGGCGTCAGTTCGGCGTTGACGCTCGTCAGTGCGATCTGCTGAACCGTTCGTGCGCCCGTGCCGACTCCTCTCGGCACCGTCTCCGGGGGTCCTCCCGGAACTCCGGTCGTCCGATCGACGCTGTCCGTTCCTCCCGGTGTTCTCACCAGGCGGCTTCTGCTCCCCGGCCACGTGTGTCGCTGCTCCTTCGGTCCGGCTGGCGCCGGTCGCGGTGGTCCGGCCCGTCGGGCATGGCGCCGACGTCCCGGGGCGACCGCAGTCCGTCCGCGGCACTCCTCCCCGCCTGGCGGTCGCGGCCGGCGTCGACTGTGCGCGAGCCGCGGCGCTCCGCCCCCGCGAGGTACCGCGTCCGGGGCCGCGACCACCTCGGACGCGAACTCCCAAACACCCGATGAGGGCCCATTCTCGTGAAGCATAGGATGAGCGGAGCCGCGGTGCCCGGGGGCCACCCCGGGGGCGGCCACATCCCCGGTTACCTCATCTACCGCTGAGTGGAGACCATGGCCATGACCTCGGAGGCCCCCTCGGAGGCCACGACCCCGGAGAAGACCCCCGGCAGCCGCGTGTTCAACGGCTTCCGGGGCTCCCTGATCGGTGTGGCCGAGGCGCTGCCCGGTATCAGTGGCGGCACGGTCGCTCTCATCGTGGGCGTGTTCGAGCGCCTCATCGGCGCGGCCAGCCAGTTGGCCACCGCGGTCCGGGCGCTGGTGACCGGCCAGGGGTGGCGCCGCACCGTGGCGGAGGTCAAGCAGGTCGACTGGGGGCTCCTCCTCCCGCTGATGTTCGGCATGGTCGTCGGGCTGCTGCTGAGCGCCCGGCTGCTCGCGCCGCTGGTCACCGACCACACGCAGTACGCCTACGCCCTGTTCTTCGGCCTGGTCATGGCCTCGCTGTGGGTTCCCTACAGCGGCTCCGGGCAGCGGTGGAGCGGGGCCAACTACGGCGTCGCCCTGGTCTTCGCGGGGCTCGCCTTCTGGCTGACCTCCCTCTCGGTGGCGGGCTCCGCGGACAACCCGCTGGTGGTGCTCGGCTCCGGTGCCATCGCTGTGACGGCGCTGATCCTGCCCGGGCTCTCCGGCTCGTTCCTGCTGCTCGCTCTCGGCATGTACGAACCGACGATCGAGGCGCTCAACAACCGCGACGTCGTCTACATCGGCACGTTCGGCCTGGGCATGCTGATCGGCCTGGCGGTGGCGGTGAAGACGCTGCGCTGGCTGCTGGAGAAGTACCACCACATGACGCTCGTGGTCCTCACCGGCGTCATGGCGGGTGCGCTGCGCGCGCTGTGGCCCTGGCAGGGCCCGGAGGACGACCGGTCGCTGCACGCCCCGACCACCGACGTGCCGCAGACCGTCGGCCTGATGGTCCTCGGCTTCGTGATCGTGGCCGTGGTGCTGTTCGTCGCGCACCGCAGGGAGAACCCGGCCCGCGGCCGCGGCCGCCACGCATGTGCGAGGCGCTGCGGTGCGGACGCGGCGCCGGTCAAGCACGAGGGTTCCGGTCGGGCGGGTGTGCTTCCGGTCGCGGTGCGTGCGGTGCCGGTGCGTGCGGCGAGCCGGGCGCTGCCGGTGCGCGGCGGCGCCCGAGGGCGGGCGCCGGCGCGGTCACTGGTCCAGCATCGACCAGTCGGGCTCCGGGGCGGCTCCCGTCTCGAAGACCAGCTGGAACGCGCCCTTGCCGTCCACCGCCTCGCGGATGATGTCCGCGTGCCCGGCGTGGCGGGCCGCCTCCTCGATGAGGTGCAGCAGCCCCCAGCGCCAGGAGCGCGTCCCGCCCGGGTCCCAGGGGGCCGACGGCTGGTCGAACGTGTCGTCCAGCGACGGCAGCGCCCGCACGATCTCCTCGGTGCGGCGTGCCACCTCGTCGGAGAGGACCAGCACGCCGGGAACGGTCTCGTCGGGGCCGAGGGCGAAGCTGTCCTCCCAGCGGCGGCGGGTGGCCGGGTCCCGGGGGTCGGCCGGGTGGCCGCTCATCGTCGTGATCCAGTCCTGCTCGCCGACGGTCACGTGCTTCAGCAGGCCGGCGACCGAGAGGACGCTCGGCGTCGGGGTGCTGGTGGCCTGCTCGTGGGTCAGGCCGTAGACCGCTCTGCGCAGCCCGCCGCGCTGCGCGTCGAGGTAGGAGAGCAGGGCGCCGCGCTCGTCGCCGCGGGCCTCGGGTCGCACCACGGTGGGCATGAGGGTCACCTCGTCCGCTCGCTGGGGCGGCGGGCGTCGCCGGCGCCCGCCCGGCTCCTTCGAGCGTAGGCCGGAAGCCGGCCGCCCGCGCCTTCGGCGAAGGCGCGGGCGGCAGCGGCGGTGGGGGTGAGTGGGCGGGGGCGGGGTCCGGACGGTGCGACCCCGCCCCTCGCCGCTCAGGCCGCGTGGCGGGCGGCGTTGGCGACGATGGCGTCGCGCAGGTAGCGGGCCAGGCCGGGAGCGACGGCGTCGTAGGTGGCGGTGAACCGCTCGTCCGAGACGTACATCTCCCCCAGGCAGGCGTGCAGCTCGTGCCCGCACTCGTAGAAGCTGCCGCAGATCTGCTGCCGGTGCTCCTCCGCCAGCGCCATGGCCTGCGGGGAGTCGGCGGGCACGCCGTCGGCGAGCGCGGCGGCGATCCGCTGGTTGAGCGCGTCGGTCTCCGCCTTGATCCGGGCCCAGTCCTCCTTGGTGTAGGAGCCGGTGCGCCGCTGGGACTCCTCCCAGGCGGCGGTGTCGCCCCAGCGCTGCTCGGCCTCGGTCTCGTACTCCTCGGAGTAGGACTCCCCGAAGACCTCGAACTTCTCCTCCGGCGTGAGCTGGATTCCCATCTTCTTCGCCTCCATGGCGTGCTCCACTGCGGCGGCCATGCGTTGCAGCCGCTCGATCCGGTCCGTCAGCAGCCGGTGCCGTCGCCGCAGCTCGGCGACGGGGTCGATCCCGGGGTCGTCCAGCAGCGGTGCGATCTCCTCCAGCGGGAAGCCCAGCTCCCGGTAGAAGAGGATCTGCTGGAGGCGGTCGAGGTCGGTGTCGTCGTAGCGCCGGTGGCCGGCCCGCGACCGCCCACCGGGGCGCAGCAGCCCGATCTCGTCGTAGTGGTGCAGGGTGCGCACCGTGACGCCCGCCAGTTCCGCGACGCGTCCCACGGGGAGTCCTCGCTCCGTCATCGCCCCTCCTCCTCCCGTGCCCCGGGCACCGGTGTTCCGTACCGCCGGCGCGCTCGGGGCGCCGGCTCGCACCACGGTGCCCCCTCACGCCGCGTGAGGTGCAACCACGGGCGGGCCGGCAGCCGGCGGTGACCTCGCGGAGACGTGCGGTGACCCCGGTCGGAAGGGGTGGGCCCGCCGCTACCTCGATCTTCGACGGCGCGCTATCGTCCTCCGGTGCCATCGACCAGAAATCGGTCATTCCCACCGTACGGACGCCTGCCGTGAGCCGCCCACGCGGTCGGCGGCGGCATCCGGCGCAGCTGGTGATCGCGGGATTCGCCGCGGTCCTCGCGCTGGGGACCTTCCTGCTCTCGCTGCCCGCCGCGTCGATCGACGCCGAGGGAGCAAGCGTGGTGGACGCGCTGTTCACGGCGACCTCGGCGCTGTGCCTGACCGGGCTGGTCGTGGTGGACACCGCCACCGACTGGTCGGGGTTCGGGCACGGCGTCATCCTGGTCCTGATCCAGCTCGGCGGCATCGGCATCCTGACCTTCGCGACGCTGCTGGTCATGATGGTCTCCCACCGCATAGGGCTGCGGACCCGGCTGACCACGGCGGCCGAGACGAAGACGCTGGGGCTGGGGGACGTCCGCGGGGTGGTGCGCGGTGTGGTGCTGCTGAGCCTCTCGATCGAGGCGCTGACGGCGGCGGTGCTCGTTCCGCGGCTGGCCGTGGCGTACGACACGGAGTGGTCGCGGGCGCTGTGGCTGGGGATCTTCCATTCGGTCTCGGCCTTCAACAACGCCGGCTTCGCGCTCTGGTCCGACAGCCTGACGCAGTTCGTCGGGGACCCCTGGATCTGCCTCCCGATAGCCGTGGCGTCGATCCTCGGCGGGCTCGGTTTCCCGGTGCTGTTCGAGATCGGGCGGCGCTACACCAAGCCCGGCGGGTGGACCATGCACACCAAGATCGTGCTCTGGGCGAGCGGTGCCTTCCTGCTGGGCGGCGCGGTCTTCGTGACGGCGCTGGAGTGGGGGAACGCGGCGACCCTGGGGCCGCTGCCGATCCAGGAGAAGGTGCTCGCCGGTTTCTTCCAAGGGACGATGCCCCGGTCCGCGGGGTTCAACAGCATCGACATCAGCGCGATGAACTCCGCCACCTGGCTCGGCATGGACGTGCTGATGTTCGTCGGCGGGGCGAGCGCGGGCACGGCCGGCGGGATCAAGATCACCACCTTCGCGGTGCTGCTGTTCGTGATCTACGCGGAGGTCCGCGGCGAGTCGTCCGTCAACATCTTCGGCCGGCGCCTCCACGGTGACGTCCAGCGCCAGGCGCTCACCGTCGTGCTGCTGTCGGTGGCGGGGGTGGTGGGCTCGACCGTGGTCTTCATGGTCTCGACGACCTTCACCCTCGACCAGGCGCTGTTCGAGGTCATATCCGCCTTCTGCACCGTGGGGCTCTCGACGGGAATCACGGCGGAGCTGAGCGACCCGCACAAGGTCCTCCTCTCGCTGCTGATGTTCGTCGGGCGGCTCGGCCCGGTGACCATCGCCTCCGCGCTGGCGCTCCGCCGGCGCGTCCGTCTGTACGAACTTCCCGAGGAGCGACCCCTCATTGGCTAGGAAACGCAGCAGCAAGTCGCGGCGCATCGCCGCCAACGACTCGGTCGTCGTGATCGGTCTCGGACGGTTCGGCCGGTCCCTCGCCACCGAGCTGGTCGAGGAGAACACCGAGGTGCTCGGCATCGACCTGGACGCCGACACCGTCCAGTCGATGTCCGGGGTGCTGACGCACGTCGTACGGGCGGACTCCACCAAGGAGGAGGTGCTGCGGCAGCTGGCCGTGCACGAGTTCACGCGGGCCGTGGTCTCCATCGGCACCAACCTGGAGGCGAGCATCCTGACCGCCTCGCTCCTGGTCTCCTTCGGCATCCCCGACGTGTGGGGGAAGGCGACCAGCGAGGCCCACGGGCGCATCCTCTCCCAGCTCGGCGTGCACCACGTGGTCTACCCGGAGCACGACATGGGGCAGCGGGTGGCCCACCTCGTACGGGGGCGGATGCTGGACTACATCGAGTTCGAGGACGACTTCGCGCTCGTCAAGACCCGCACCCCCAGCGAGATGGCCGATCGGACGCTCGCGGAGAGCGCGATCCGCACCCGGTTCGGCCTCACCGTCGTCGCCGTGAAGCGGCCGGGCGAGGGGTTCACCTACGCCACCGCGGACACCGTGCTGCGCCCCGACGACACGGTGATCGTGGCGGGGCGGACCGAGCAGACGGAGCGCTTCAGCGAGTTGCACTGAGCCGGGCGCTGCCGTGGGCGGGCGGGCGCTGCCGTACCGGCGCGGCTCGCCCCGGTGGCTCCGGGGTGGCTCACGTCGGTGGCTCGTCCCGGACGTCCTCGGCGTCCGGTGTGTCAGGTGCGTCCGGTGCCGCCGGTGCCGCCGGTGCGTCCTGCGCCGCCGGGGCGACCGTTGCGGGCGGTGTCGGCGGAAGGCCGGTGCCGGTGCCGGTACCGGCACCCGCGCCGGGGCCGGTGCGCAGGGCGTCGAGGACGGCACGGACGGCGGCGCGGGGCGGGGAGCCGCAGCGGACGGCGGCGGTGATGGTGCGGGTGACGGGCGTCGCCAGCTCGCGGGTGGCGACCCGGTAGCGCGGGTCGACGGCCAGCGCCGGGAGCAGCGCGACGGACAGCCCGGCCTCGACGTGCTGCAACGCCATCATGTAGTTGCCGAACCGGCAGGCCACCCGGGGTTCGAACCGGGCCTGGCGGCAGAGGCGCAGCGCGAGGTTGGCCATGTAGGTCTGCGGCATGTCGAACGACCAGGCGTGGTCGGCGTAGGCGGCGAGGTCGGCGCCGCCCCGCCCGGCGGCCGGGTCGTCCGGCGGCACCACCAGCAGGACGGGTTCGGTGGCGAGCGGGACGAGGTCGAGGTCGTCCCCGAGCGGCTGTTCGTCGAAGTCGGTGGTGGTGATGACGATGTCCGCCTCGCCGACGCGCAGCGCGGGGACGCTCTCGTGCGGCTCCAACTGCACCAGTTGGATGTCGAGTTGCGGATGGGCGGCGGCGAGGCGGGTCACCGCCGGGACGGCCATGGTGTGCAGGGCGCTCTGGAACGCGCCGAGGACCACCGGCCCGGCGGGCTCCTCGCCGAAGCCGCGCAGCTCCGCCTCGACGTCGGCCATGTGGTCGAGCAGGGCGCGGGCGCGGCGGGCGAGGATCAGCCCGGCCGAGGTCAGCCGCACGCGCCGCCCGGTGCGCTCCAGCAGCTGGGTGCGGGTCTCGCTCTCCAGGACCGCCAGCTGCTGGGAGACGCTCGACGGGCTCATGTTGGCGGCGTGGGCGACCGCCCGGACGGTGCCGAGGGTGTCGAGCTGGCTGAGCAGCCGCAGCCGCCACGGGTTCATCATCGCCCCATTGTGGCCGCCTGCGCGGGGCTGCGCTGTTCGGCCGTACCGAACAGCAGCGGCCGAAATGTGTGATGGACGCGTTCTCAGGGGCGGCTCTACCGTCGGGAGCATGACGACCGCGAAGCCTGCCGCCGCCCCGTCCGCCGAGACGTCCGCCGTCCCGTCCGCCGCCACGTCCGAAGCCTTCTGGAACGACGCCGACCGGCACCTTGTCCGCTACGGCTCCGCCTTCACGCGGGAGATCATCGAGAGCGCCGAGGGGAGCTTCGTCACCACCGCCGAGGGCCGCCGCATCCTCGACTTCACCTCGGGCCAGATGAGCGCGATCCTCGGTCACTCGCACCCCCGCATCGTGGAAACGGTGCAGCGCCAGGTCGCCTCGCTGGACCACCTGTACAGCGGGATGCTCAGCCGCCCGGTGGTCGACCTCGCCCGACGGCTCGCGGGAACGCTGCCGGACCCGCTGGAGAAGGCGCTGCTGCTGACGACGGGCGCCGAGTCCAACGAGGCGGCGGTGCGGATGGCGAAGCTGGTCACCGGCAAGCACGAGATCGTGTCGTTCGCCCGCTCCTGGCACGGCATGACGCAGGCGGCGGCCTCCGCGACGTACAGCGCGGGCCGGAAGGGCTACGGTCCGGGCGCCCCCGGCAACTTCGCGATCCCGGCGCCCAACCCGTACCGCCCCGACTTCACCCACGCGGACGGTTCGCTGGACTGGCGCCGCCAGTTGGACTTCGGCTTCGACCTGATCGACGCCCAGTCGACCGGCAGCCTCGCCGCCTGCCTGGTGGAGCCGATCCTCAGCTCCGGCGGCATCATCGAGCCGCCGCCCGGCTACTTCGCGGCGCTGCGCGACAAGTGCCGTGAGCGGGGCATGCTGTTGATCCTGGACGAGGCACAGACCGGGCTCTGCCGCACCGGCACCTGGTACGCCTTCGAGCGGGACGGGGTCGTCCCCGACATCCTCACCCTCTCCAAGACGCTCGGCGCCGGCCTGCCGCTGGCGGCCGTCATCACCAGCGCGGAGATCGAGGAGCGTGCGTACGAGCGGGACTTCCTCTTCTTCACCACGCACGTCGCCGACCCGCTGGTGGCGGCGGTCGGCAACACCGTGCTGGACGTGCTGACCGAGGAGCGGCTCGACGAACGCGCCCGGACACTCGGGGAGTTCCTGCGCAAGGGGCTGACGGAGATCGCGGAGCGGCACCCGGTGGTCGGGGACGTGCGCGGCCGGGGGCTGCTGGTCGGCCTGGAGCTGGTCAGCGACCGCGAGACCAAGCAGGGCTCGGACGAGCTGGGGGCGCGGGTCACCGAGCGGTGCCTGGCGCTGGGGCTGCACATGAACATCGTCCAGCTGCCCGGCATGGGCGGGGTGCTCCGTATCGCGCCGCCGCTGACGGCGACGGAGGAGGAGCTGGCGCTGGGGCTCTCCATCCTGGACGAGGCCATCGCCGGCGGCTGAGCATCCGGGCGGGGGCGGGTGGGAACGGGTGGGACGAGCGCGGCGCGGGGGCGGCGCGGGGGCGGTGAGCAGTGCGGCGGGCAGTCCGGTCGAACGGGGGCGGACCGCCCGCCGCGCACGCCCTCGGACAGCACGCCGCGCACCCTGCCGGACACCCCGCCGCGCACGTCCGGTCACTGACGGCGAGATCCGCCCCCGCCCGGCAGGGGCACCTTCGCGCACGGGCCCGCTCCGAGATATCTTGACGTCAAGCAATGTTGCAGACGTGGAGCGGAGTAGCGGTGACTGACTCGACCATCATCTACACCCATACCGACGAGGCACCCGCCCTGGCGACGTACTCGTTCCTGCCGATCGTCCGCGCCTACGCGGCGACGGCCGGGGTCGGCGTCGACCGTCGGGACATCTCGCTGGCCGGCCGGATCATCGCCCACTTCCCCGAGCGTCTGGCCGAGGGCCAGCGGATCGAGGACGCCCTCGCCGAGCTGGGCGAGCTGGCCAAGACCCCCGGCGCCAACATCATCAAGCTGCCGAACATCTCGGCCTCCATCCCGCAGCTCAAGGCCGCCGTCGCCGAGCTCCAGGCGCAGGGCTACGACCTGCCGGACTTCCCCGACGAGCCGAAGACCGACGAGGAGCGCGACATCCGCGCCCGCTACGGCAAGGTACTCGGCTCGGCCGTGAACCCGGTGCTGCGCGAGGGCAACTCCGACCGCCGCGCCCCCGCCTCGGTCAAGAACTACGCCAAGGCCCACCCGCACCGCATGGGCAAGTGGAGCTCCGACTCCAAGACCAACGTCGCGCACATGACCGGTGACGACTTCCGCTCCACCGAGAAGTCCGCGGTCATCGAGAACGCCGGCGAGCTCCGCATCGAGCTGCACGGCGACGACGGCTCCACCACCGTGCTGCGCGAGTCGGTGCCGGTCCAGGCCGGCGAGGTCGTCGACTCCGCCGTCATGCGCGTCGCCGTCCTGCGCGAGTTCCTCGCCGCGCAGGTCGCCCGCGCCAAGGCCGAGGGCGTGCTGTTCTCCGTGCACCTCAAGGCCACCATGATGAAGGTCTCCGACCCGATCATCTTCGGCCACGTGGTCCGCGCCTTCTTCCCGAAAACGTTCGCCGCCCACGGCGAGACCCTCGCCGCCGCCGGCCTCACCCCCAACGACGGCCTGGGCGGCATCCTCAAGGGTGTCGAGTCCCTGCCGAACGGCGCCGAGATCAAGGCGTCCTTCGACGCCGAGCTCGCGGACGGCCCGGAGCTGGCCATGGTCGACTCCGACCGCGGCATCACCAACCTGCACGTCCCCAGCGACGTCATCGTCGACGCCTCCATGCCGGCGATGATCCGCACCTCCGGCCACATGTGGGGCCCGGACGGCGGCGAGGCCGACACCCTGGCCGTGCTGCCCGACAGCAGCTACGCCGGTGTGTACCAGGCCGTCATCGAGGACTGCCGCGCCAACGGCGCCTTCGACCCGGCGACCATGGGCACCGTGCCGAACGTCGGCCTCATGGCGCAGAAGGCCGAGGAGTACGGCAGCCACGACAAGACCTTCGAGATCCCCACCACCGGCACCGTCCGCGTCACCGACGCCGACGGCAACGCCGTGCTGGAGCACGCGGTCAGCGAGGGCGACATCTGGCGCATGTGCCAGACCAAGGACGCCCCGATCCGCGACTGGGTGAAGCTGGCCGTGACCCGCGCCCGCGCCACCGGCGACCCGGCCGTCTTCTGGCTGGACGAGACCCGCGCCCACGACGCCAACCTGATCGCCAAGGTCACCACGTACCTGGCCGACCACGACACCGACGGTCTCACCATCGAGATCAAGGCGCCGGTCGACGCCACCGCGTACTCCCTGGACCGCATCCGCCGCGGCGAGAACACCATCTCCGTCACCGGCAACGTGCTGCGCGACTACCTGACCGACCTGTTCCCGATCCTGGAGCTGGGCACCAGCGCCAAGATGCTGTCGGTCGTGCCGCTCATGAACGGCGGTGGCCTCTTCGAGACCGGCGCCGGCGGCTCCGCCCCGAAGCACGTGCAGCAGCTGACCAAGGAGAACTACCTCCGCTGGGACAGCCTCGGCGAGTTCCTGGCGCTGGCCGTCAGCTTCGAGCACCTCGCGCAGACCACCGACAACGCCCGCGCGCAGGTCCTGGCCGACACCCTCGACCGGGCGACCGCGACCTTCCTCAACGAGGACAAGTCGCCGAGCCGTCGCATCGGTGGCATCGACAACCGCGGCAGCCACTTCTACCTGGCGCTCTACTGGGCGCAGGAGCTGGCGAAGCAGACCGAGGACGGCGCCCTGGCGACCGCCTTCGGTCCGCTCGCCGAGACCCTGTCGCAGCAGGAGGAGACCATCGTGGCCGAACTGGCCGCGGTGCAGGGCCACGCCGCGGACATCGGCGGCTACTACCAGCCCGACTTCGACAAGGCCACCGCCGTGATGCGCCCGTCGAAGACCTTCAACGACGCGCTGGCCACCCTCGGCTGACGCGGGTGGGGGTGGCGGAGCGGGGGCTTGCTCTCCGGCCCCACCACCCCGCACCCCGCACCACCGCTCCACCGCCGACGGCGGGGGAGGCACCCCGCCAGGGACCGCCTCCCCCGCCGTCGGCGCGTGCGGGCGGGGCGCGTGCGGCGCGCTGCCGAAGGCAGCGGACCCGGGCGCACCGACTCTGACAAAATGCCGCCATGACCTCCGCGACCGCAGGCAAAGGATTTGCAAAGCCCCTCTAACACCCCAGGTCGCGAAGGGGTGTTCCCCGCGCAGGCGGGGGTGGTCTCCAGCATCTCCTGGTACGCCGCGTACGACTGGGGTGTTCCCCGCGCAGGCGGGGGTGGTCCGCAGCCGGTCGCGGCGTGACGGTCACCCGATGAGGTGTTCCCCGCGCAGGCGGGGGTGGTCCGTTGATTGCTGACATTCCCCGCGGCATGGTCGAGTGTTCCCCGCGCAGGCGGGGGTGGTCCGGTGCGCCTTGTAGGCGCGGCGCCAGAGGTTGGGTGTTCCCCGCGCAGGCGGGGGTGGTCCGGAGGTGACCACGCGCAAGCCGGTCGACCCGAAGTGTTCCCCGCGCAGGCGGGGGTGGTCCGTCCACGGCCGTGAGCTGGATGGCCCATCCGGCGTGTTCCCCGCGCAGGCGGGGGTGGTCCGGCTCACCCTGGACGAAGCGGCAGCGGCGATGAGTGTTCCCCGCGCAGGCGGGGGTGGTCCGATGACCCACCACTCAACGCCCCTGCCAACCGGGTGTTCCCCGCGCAGGCGGGGGTGGTCCGTCGCCGTACTCGCGCGGCAGCGCACCGAGCGAGTGTTCCCCGCGCAGGCGGGGGTGGTCCGATCCAGCTGCGGGCGGTGATGGTCGTGCGGGTGTGTTCCCCGCGCAGGCGGGGGTGGTCCGCCCTCGCGGGCGTCGTCGACCGCCTGGACCAGGTGTTCCCCGCGCAGGCGGGGGTGGTCCGATCGTCACCTCGGCACGCTCGTCGTCGCCGGAGTGTTCCCCGCGCAGGCGGGGGTGGTCCGAACTCCCGCGTAGGTCGCCCCGATCCAGCAGAGTGTTCCCCGCGCAGGCGGGGGTGGTCCGATCCGTCACACGCGCGCGCAGGAGATCAGCCGGTGTTCCCCGCGCAGGCGGGGGTGGTCCGTACGTGCCCTGCGGAGGCGGGCCGACCGCCGCGTGTTCCCCGCGCAGGCGGGGGTGGTCCGAACAGGGCGCTGCCGAGGCCGCCCGCGATCACGTGTTCCCCGCGCAGGCGGGGGTGGTCCGACTTACGAGTGATTACGCTCATTTTCTCCCCCGTGTTCCCCGCGCAGGCGGGGGTGGTCCGTGGGGGGCGTCAACCGCGCCGGAGTGCGGCGCGTGTTCCCCGCGCAGGCGGGGGTGGTCCGCGCGAGCGGGTCCGGCAGTACGGCAACGCCGTGTGTTCCCCGCGCAGGCGGGGGTGGTCCGATGGCCGCGTCCCTGTGCAGCAACCTGGAACTGTGTTCCCCGCGCAGGCGGGGGTGGTCCGCGGACGTGCCGCGAGTACATCGTGACGGCCGCGTGTTCCCCGCGCAGGCGGGGGTGGTCCGCCGTCGTCCCTTCCTGGGTGCCGTTGAGGTATGTGTTCCCCGCGCAGGCGGGGGTGGTCCGGCCTTCTCCGCCAGCTCCGGGCGGGAGCAGGAGTGTTCCCCGCGCAGGCGGGGGTGGTCCGTGGTCTGCAGGGTCACGGCCAGGGTGGTGCGGGTGTTCCCCGCGCAGGCGGGGGTGGTCCGGCGAACACGCGGGTCCTGAAGTCCGAGGTCCGGTGTTCCCCGCGCAGGCGGGGGTGGTCCGCTGATGTGGGGCCAGCTGCTCGCCCGGCTCGCGTGTTCCCCGCGCACACGGGGGTGGCAATGGTGTCAGGCGCAACCCGCCAGGTTTAGTGTGGTGCTGTCCGCCGCGCGAGGCGGACGGCCGTGGGCCTGTGACCAGACGCACGACGAAGTCGTATTCCCCGCGCGAGCGGGGGTGGTCCGTTGAGCAGGGTGACAGTGCAACAGCCGTGAGTATGCTCCCCGCGCAAGCGGGGGACGGCTCCCTCCTGCGGCTGCGACACCGTGGCGGCCTGGGCGTGAGAGTGCACAGCACAGGCCGCCACAGCCTCCTCACTGCCTGGGCTGGCCCGACCTTCTACCGACCCCGCTGGGCCTTCCCGTGTGCCCAAGAGGACTGAGTCCTGCGCCCGTGCCACCTCACTGCTAGATACGCCTGCCTCAGGGAGTCGCCATGCAGAGCCGCAGACTGCACCCCACTGGCCCCCTCCGTCAGAAGAGGCGAATTCGGCCCCAACTCGACCGAATCTCCCAGAAATAACATTGACCACTAACGAACACGGAATCGCTCACCGACTTCACTCACCGGGCGAGGAAGTGTGCAGGTGGAGCCGTGCGTGACGACTCCCGCCGAAACGGAGCCACCCCGTCCAGCCACCGCAGGCCTGCAACAGCGTTGCGGCTAGCTCAAGTTGAGGAGGGTAGGAGGTGCTACTGTCTTGACTCGAGCAGCCGCTCACACCCAACACCCATTAGGAGATGTAATGCACACCGACCATGTACGCCCGTCGGTGTGGTCTCGAATGGTGGCACCAAGTCAGGTATTGGCCTACGTGCTGATCGCGGCGTACTACGCCGTACAGCTCGCATCGGGATTCTGACGGAGCCACGATGGGCCCCAACCGTTCACGGCTGAGGCCCATCGGAGATCACATACAGGACCTGCGTCGTTCTCTTCGCCGGGAGGGCGCAGGTCCCACTCATGTGCTGCGACCAACTTACCCGAGCTCATTCCACCGAGTAGCCGGCACATCTGCCGCTGACTCGTGACCCGACCACAGCGCGGCCCCGCCAAAGTCAAGTGCCGCCCGGCCAAGCAGGGCTCGCTCTCGACACAGCGGCATTGGTTGTTCCACTTGCCTTACACCACGAAGCGCGCTCACCAGTAGCCCCCTTCGCCCCACTTGAGGTAGCTGGGGAGCGGGTACCGTGCAAGGGAGAGCGACGACACCGAGCCAGGGAGCGGCTGTGCACGCTGACAACCTCGGAGACCGCATCCGCCAGGCCCGCCAGCTGGCGGGCCTCACTCAGAACGAGCTCAGCCAGGTCTCCGGCGTCTCCGTAAGCCTGGTACGCAAGCTGGAGCAGGGCACGGTGGCGGACACGCGCGCGGCGACCGCCCGGAAACTCGCGGCGGCCCTCGGCGTACCAACCACCGCGCTCATGCAGTCCGAGCAGGAGTGGAAGCCGGCCGTCGACACCGGAAACATGTGGGCACCAGCCGTGCGCGCAATCTCCGCGCCGATGCCGCCAGTCGAGGAGGCAGCGGAGGCGGCCGGCACCGCAGATGCCGTGCGGGCGGCCATCGAGCTGCAACGAGCACGCCGGTACAGCGAACTCGCCGCCGTGCTTCCGGCCGTCCTCCGCGACGTACGGCTACTAGCCGCCGACGACCCGCACGAGGGCCGTCCGCTGCTTGCAGAGATCATGCAGGCGGTCGGCAGTGCACTGGTTCAGCACCGCCAGTTCGACGCCGCCGACCGCGCGCTTGGAATCGCCATTGATCACGCTGCGGATGGCACCCAGGCCGCCGCCGCCATCAACACGCGATGCTGGCTTCTGCTGCGTCGTGGGCAACTGGCCGACGCCGAAGCGGAGGCCGTGCGCTGGGCCGATGACACCGAGCCCCGACGGCTCAGCCGCGCGACTCCGGGGCAGGTATCGGCATGGGGTTGGCTACTGCTCCGAGCCGCTGCCGCCGCCGCTCGCAACGCGAGACCCGGTGAAGCGGGGACGGCCCTACGGCTGGCTGCTGCCGCCGCTGCGGTCACGGGCCGTGAGGCACCCATGGGTCGCGACCCACTGCGACGCGCCTACGGTCCCGCAACGGTTGCCCGGAAACGGGCCGAGGACGCGGCCATCATGGGGCGACCGGATCGAGTCCTTTCCATCGCCGCGAACATCCCGTCGACCGACACCACCGACCACCGACGTCACCTTCTGGACGTCGCGCATGCCCAAGCCGAACTGAAACGCCCCGCCGACGCGATGGAGACGCTGATGGGACTGCACGCCTCTTCGCCCGAGTGGCTGGCACAGCAGCGGTACGCCGGCGATGTCCTGACCCTGGTGATCTCTCGTCGGCGAACGCTCACGGAGGACATGCGCGAACTGGCCGGAGCCCTCCAGCTCTCTCAGTGACGCTCCGGTGACCCGTTGTCACTTCTGGCTCCACGGTCGAGAAAGTGCCAATGACAGCACCGCCTAACGCGCTCCACCATGGTTACTGACAGCTTCTCAGTCAGTTCGGGGTGTGATCAGCATGGAAGCGCGCACCAGTGCGCAGCTCAACCGGAGGCAGAGCCTTACCGACGCTGCGGCGGGCGTGTATCGATCTGCTCCGTGCCACATCGGTCAGCATGCCGAGTGCCCCGACGCCCTGCCGCGGGGCGCGGAGGCCAACTCGCACCGGGACGACAGCCCGCCCGGTGTGACGTTCGAACGGTGTGTCTGCACGTGCTCGCACGCCTGAGGTCACGGCAGCGACCGGCCTGCCGCCACCTGCCTCCCGTTCTCAGTCCGGTCGTCCTGCCCGCCGACGCGGTGCACGTCGGTGACGTGGTCATCATCGGAGGCCGAGCACAGCGAGTCCTCGACGCACGGCGGACCTACACCGGCGTTCAACTCGGCGGCCGGACCTGGCGCGTCGGGGTACCGCACGGCACTCCGATGACGGTCGTCCGCGCCATAACGCTCTCGCCGCCGGTCACACCGGAGCAGCCCCGCCGCCCCTGGTGGCGGCGCCACCGCCACTGACCCCACCCGCACCCGAACCGCCGCCGCAGCCCCTCCACCTCGCCCGCCGGCTGCCCAGCCAGGGCGGCCACATTCCCGCGTCGGCCGAGGTGACCACCACCCGGCTCCCCCGCTGCCCCTCGGCCGGCGCGGCACCACCCGACCCAGGGCCCGCCCGTCACGACGACAGCGACGACCTCACGAAGTGACCGCCGGAAAGCACCCGTGCACGCCACCGGAACCCCGGGCCACGCATGTTTCCGGACTTGCGCCCTGGAGCGCACCACTGATCTGAACTCAACACGCGAGGCCCCGTTTGCGGCGAACGGCGCGCACCGCCCGCGGAGTGAAGCGCCGCGGACTGCCCAGCGCCTCTGGCAAGATGCCGGTATGACCCGATCGACCGATGGCAAAGGATTTGCAAAGCCCTCCTAACGCCCCAGGTCGCGAAGGGGTGTTCCCCGCGCGAGCGGGGGTGGTCCGCCGAGGGTGTGCATCTGGCCACCGCTGTAACCGTGTTCCCCGCGCGAGCGGGGGTGGTCCGGCCCACATTACCGATTTCCTCGGACAGACTATGTGTTCCCCGCGCGAGCGGGGGTGGTCCGCCAGGAGCACATCATCGCTGTGCAGTCTCGGTGTGTTCCCCGCGCGAGCGGGGGTGGTCCGGAGGTCCAAGGGCCGCTGATGTTCGCCAACGTGTGTTCCCCGCGCGAGCGGGGGTGGTCCGCCATCGCCTGGGCGGAAGAGAACGGCCACGGCGTGTTCCCCGCGCGAGCGGGGGTGGTCCGTGGTGCGCGCGCTGCTGCACCTGCTCACGACCGTGTTCCCCGCGCGAGCGGGGGTGGTCCGATGTGGAGGGAATGTGTAGAGCGCTATCGGGGGTGTTCCCCGCGCGAGCGGGGGTGGTCCCGCCCGGGTCTCCGCCTGGGGAGCGGTCCTGAAGTGTTCCCCGCGCGAGCGGGGGTGGTCCGGCTGATCCATGCGCATCGAGACCCGTACCACGGTGTTCCCCGCGCGAGCGGGGGTGGTCCGTCCCCGAACCGTCCCCCGGGGACACAACGCCCGTGTTCCCCGCGCGAGCGGGGGTGGTCCGACCATCGGCGTCTCGATCCTCGCTGCCGCGCTGGGTTCCCCGCGCGTGGGAATACTGCGGCCTACCGAGGCGGCCCTGTTCCTACCCGGGCTGCCGCCGCACGAGCGCGGCGGCAGCCCGGGTACGCGCGAACCGAGGTGTCAGGTGGGCTGGGTGGGGCCCGGGACCGTCACCGCAGGCAGGGCCTCCTGCTGCTGCGGGCGGAAGGCGACAAGCGTGAGCCCGTCGAGGTCTACCGGGACGCGGCGGCGTTCGCCGGCCGTGCGCAGCGCATAGCCCTGTTCGTTGGCCTCCGCGTGCACCAGGACCGCTGCACCGGCCCCGACACTCGCGCTGACCACACGCCAGAGTTCATCCCTCACCCGGGCCGACAGGGTGCCGACGTACAGACCCGGAGTGGGTTCGATCATCCAGCGGGTGAGTGCGCCGCGCACGTGGTCGGGGACCGCGGTCGTGGACAGCACCGTGATGGTCGCCAAGGTGTTCTCCCTGCTGCGTCCCGGCCCGATGTTTCTGCCGGGCCGGGACGGATGTGGTGTCGGTGGTCAGAAGGGCGTGGCGGGCGGGTCGGTGCCGTCGTCGGCCGATGGCTCGTCGCCCACGTCGCGGGCGTAGTTGACGCCGCCCGGCACCGCCCCACCCTCCGGGTCCCACAGTTCGACCAGGGGGACGCTTTCGCCTTCGGGCACCGGTTCGGCCTCCTGCGGCGCGAGTAGCCGCTGGATGTCCCCCACGATGCGGGGCAGCAACCGGTACAGCCGAAGCTCTTCCCGGAAGCTTCGGCGCGCCATGGCCTCCGGCTTCGGCGAGTCGTGCAGCGAGAACGCCAACGGGATGGTCAGCTCGGCCTTGTAGAGGTCGGCGATGTCGTAGACCATGGCGTGCTGCTTGCCCTGGTGGACGAACCCGAGGGCGGTGGAGCACCCCATGGCGACCAGCGCGGCGTGCACGATGCCGTAGAGGCACTGGTTGGCCGAGGAGAGAGCCAGATTGACCGGGTCCTGGTCGTCCCAGGCGTCGGGGTCGTAGTTGCGCGTGAACCGGCCGACGCGGTACTGGCGGGCCAGGTGCTTGTACAGGGCCTTGACGCGCTGCCCTTCGAGGCCCCGCAGCGTGTTCAGCGGGGTGCCTTCGGGGACGGGCATGTCGAACCGGTGGAGGTACATGGCTCGGGCGACGGCCAGGCGCCGTTCCGGGTCGCTCCACTGGTGTACCTGGTGTTCGAGCCAGCGCGTCGTGAGCGAGTCGGCCGCGGTGGCCGAGTAGGAGCGCACGCCGCCTGATCCGGTGCAGACCAGTGTGGTGCCGTGGCGGGCGAAAGCAGCCATCGCCGGCTGCGTGATGGAGGTGCCGGGCCCCAGGAGGACGCAGGACAGCGCGGCTGTCGGGAGGTAGACGCGCGTCGTCTCCCCGGACGCGTCCGTCGTCTCGGCGCTGACGCCGCTGTCGTCCTGGACGATGCGCACGACATCGGCGTAGAGGAACGACAGGGAGTCGCCGACCCTCGGCAGCATCGCCAGCGTCGGGGCCGCGACTCTGCGGCGTGCCTCTGCCGCGGTGTGTGCCCGCTGAGGTTTCGAAGCTTCGGTCATGGTGTTCCCTCAGACTCCCGCGCCACCCGGCGCGAGGCTGAGCAGCCCGCAGCCGTACGACTTGCCCCGACCGACGCCGTTGAGCACCGCGGCGCGCAACAGCTCGGGGTCGCGCACGAGGGCCGTCCCCTCGAACTTCGCGGGTTGGTGCGGGACGCGCACATGCTTGGTGCGCTTGCCGTCCTTCTCGGTCGCGCCCGTGGGCTGCCGGTCGGCATCGGACTCAGGGGCCTGGTGCCAGGCGGTCAGGGCCTCGGCCGGGTCGGACCGGTTGTGGAGGACCGCAAGCCCGGCGGCGTCCGCCTTCGCGGCCCACCAGCGTTCGGCGTCCTCACCGTGCAGCGGGATGACCTCCTTCCAGCGCCCCTCGGTGCTGTTGCGGCCACAGCGGCGCACGGCGTTCCCGAGGATGCGGTAGCGGACGGTCAGCCCGGGTCGGAGCGCTGCCAGCATGGCCGACATGCTCTTCACCTGGGCGCCGCTGTAGCCGGCGGGGAGCTTCGACAGGTCGGGCTCCAGCCGGCTCTGCACGAGGAGCTCGGGCGAACCCGTGCCCTCGGTCTCCACGCGGAAGAGAACGCCCGCTTCGGAGCGGGCACGCGTGCCCAGGCCGTCCGGGAGAAGGCTCATCACCCGGCGGTGCAGCGCGGCGGCGTCGCGGAGATCGCGTTGGACCGCGCGGTCGGTGGGCGACATGCGTACCCGCGTCAGCCAGGCGGTGCCGTGGTCGGTGGCGGTCGGTGGGGCCACGGTGTCGCTCATGGTGCGCTCCGGTCCTCGGTCGGCTGGAAGTGGTCCCGCAGTGCCTTGAGGTAGTCGACGCCGTAGCCGTGGCAGAGGGACGCCGGCAGGGCGACCGTGGTGGTGTGGGCGGGGCGACTGCGGTAGACGCGCTCCCGTGCGTGGAGGCGCACGGGTTGGTCGTTGACGGTGGTGAGCTGGGTACGCCCGGACGTCGTGACGGGGAACGTGTCCGGGAACCGGTCGTCCGTGGTGAACCGCACGTCGACGGTCTTCGCTGCGTCGTCCTCGGCGGATTCGCGGGCCTTCGGCCGGGCCAGGGGGAGGCGGAGCAGTTCCGCGACGGGATCTGCCAGACCGGGGCCGGGGAGGAGTTGCGGTCCGGGCGGGCAGGAGCGCCGGCCGAGGTGGAGCGGCCAGCGGGGGGCAGCAGCGGCCTGGGCGCAGAGCTCCACCAGCTCCGGGTCGTCCGGGGACGTGACCGCGACCGTGAAGACCGCGTCGGCGAGGTAGTGACGGCGGGAGACGATGGTGGTGGTGCCTGCCCCGCGTCGGGTCCCCTTCGCCGTCGGAACGGTGCGGTGCGCCGGGAAGCCGCCGCCGACGGTGTGGAAGTCGCTGAGCCGCACGCCGGCCCGGTCGTGCCGGACAGTGAAGCGCAGCGACGTGAGCCGGGTGAAGAGTTTCTGTTCGGGGGTGGGGTCGGCGGCGTCAGCGGTCGCGTCGGCCCGTCGGATGCCCAGCGCCGAGGCGAACATCCCGATGAGTCCGGACCGGGTGGGGTGCGCGATGGTGTCCCGGTCGGCGAAGGCGCTGTGCTCACCCCAGGACTGCATCGGGGTGCCGCCGAGTTGGAGGAGGAAGCCCGCGCCGCTCACGCCGCGGTGTCCTTGTCCTTCGACGTGGCTGCGGCGACGGCGCGCGTCACCAACTCGGTGAAGGAGCCGGCCCGGCCGCCGAGCCCGTCCGTCCCCGCCGTGTCGAGGCCGGCCCAGGCGCGGTGGAGCAGTCCGGAGGTACCGAGCAGCTGGGAGGCGATGGTGGCGTACTGGGCCAGGGCGTCGCGAGACGTGCTGCTCCAGCCGTCCCGGCCGGCGGTCACCGGCTTCTCGTACGCGGCGGCAAGCGAGACCGGCCGGTCCGACCGGACGGCGACGTGGACGAGATCCGGGATCGTGTGCGGGGCGGTGGAGTTCTTCTTCGCCGACGGCATGCTGGTGATGAACGAGTTCAGGAAGGCCTCGGTCAGCTCGCGGGCCGTCGCGGGGTCGTCCACGTTGGCGGCGAGGTCGCGGAGGTCGAGGGTGGCGTAGCGGTAGAAGACACCGCTGCTGTACTCGGCGGTGTTCATGTGACCGCTGCCGGCGTCCTCGGCCCACCGGTCCTCGTCGTCGACCGCGGTGAAGAAGTCGGCCTGCACCGAGGTGGTGTGGGTGGTGAAGGCGTGTGCCACCTGGACGGAACCGTCGACACCCGCGCCGGGGATCTCGGCGAGCATACGGCCGAAGAGGGCGATGGAGCCGTTGGAGGAGCGAAGCACCTTCTGCACCTCGTCCTTCGGCAGCACGCCCTTCGCCGCGGCCTTCTTCTCGGCGGCGCTCCCGCCGAGTGCCTTCTCCAGCGCCTCACGGTGTTCCTCAGCGATGTCCGCGAGGCGCTGCGCCGCAGGCTCCGGAAGGAAGATCAGCGAGGCGCTGTTCATCGGTGTCTTCTTGTCGAGACCGAGCTCGCCGGTCGAGATGATGACCTGCTCACCGGCGGTCCTTGCGAGCTCCTCGGGCCAGCCGCGGGCGACGAGGTCGTGCTGGATCTGCAGGGGGAGCCGCCGGGTGCGAACCGCCCGCTCGCCGATGGCGGCTTCCACGGCCAGCCGGGTGGGCCGCTTCCACGCCTGGCTGGAGACCCGGGTGCGGGTGGTGCCGCCGAAGGTGACGGTCTTCGGGGAGCCGAGGTCGTCGCGGTTGACGTTGCTGTAGGGCAGGCTCTGCACGATGTGCACGTCGATGAAGCGTGCGGGGGCGGTGGTCATGGGTGTGTCTCCTGTTCATGGGCGGTACTGACGTCGGCGGCGTGCGGACGGTTGCTCAGCGGCGGGCACCCGGGCCCGGGGCCGATCCGATAGGTGGGAAGGGGCGGACTCACTCGTCCTGCCGGTCGCGTTCGACCTCCGACTCCGCGGTGTGGAGAGCGCGGTAGTAGTCCTCCAGCCAGACGGTGCTGGTCCTGTCGCGGCTGAACGACCACCACTCGATGTCCGCCAACAGACGGCCGTGGTCGGGCTCGACCTCCGAGGACCGCATCAGCCGCAGCAGGCCCGGCAACATGCGGTGCAAGCCGTCGGAGTCCTGCCGGACCAGCAGGTGGAGCCGGGATTCGAACCCGCCGAGTGCTTTCCGCTTGACCTCGGCGTCAGCGAGCGACGCACCCAGGCTCTTGCGTTTCGGCTGCTCCTTGGCTTCCGCTTCCTCGGCCGGCTCGGCAGGAGCGTCGGCCGGGCCTTCCGTCCGGGTGTCCGGGTCGGCCTGCTCGCTCTGGTCGCCCCCTGTGTGCTTCTCGCTCGGGCGGGCTGCGATCAACGCGGCCACCGCGTAGTGGGCGCGCTTCCGCTCGCCATGGACGTCATGGCCGAGGATGCCGTGCCGCAGCAGCGCGGCGTGCGCTCGCGCCGGTACCTGCTCGACGGTTTTACCCTGCGCGCTGCGCAACGCCTGCCGAGTGCCGGGGTCCGCGCAGGCTTCGACCACCCGCCGGCAGAACTCGTCCAAGGCGGCCTGCCGTGCGTCCTGGCGAGGCCGGTCCTTCGTCTGCCGATCGGTGGTGGGCCGCCCGTCAGTTGTGGTCATCAAGATCTCCGGTGTGTTCTGCGAAGGCGGGTACGAGGGGAGCGCGCGGTGGAGGCGCCGGCTTGTCCTCGACGCGCCACGTCTCGGGAGCGGGGCAGTCGGCTCTCACCGACTCGTGGAACCATTCGTCTTCGCCGAGGTCACGGCTTGTCACTGAGGAGTGAAGCGACCAAGCCGCGAGTCTCCTTGCGTGCGCGGGCGCCCCTGGGCTGCGAGGCAACGGATGCGGTGACCCGGTCGAAGGCATCGAGGGCGAGCCTGCCGAACTTCTTCCGCGGAGCGGTGAGATCCCCCTCGTCGAGAAGCTGCCAGAACCGCGCCTCCGCCGCCGGCCAGTACGCGGCGAGCGCCTGGGCGGGCCACGGCCCGTCCTTGTCCTTCTTGGCGTCCTGCTGGAACGGCAGCGTGTACTCGCGCCACGCGGACCGCAGCGCGGTGGTGAGATGCCACGCAGCCTTCTCGGCGGCGTCGCGGGCCTCGCGTGCGGCGACCGCGAGGGCCGCGTCCTTTCCGTCTTCCGCCTCGCTCAGCAGGCGGAAGATCGGCGGAGTGGTCGCCGAGAAGTACGTGCGGTCACGTGTCTGGCCGTCCTGGTCGAACCCGTACGCAACGACGTGCAGCTTCCGGAAGACCGGCTCCGGCAGTTGCGACCCCGTGAGCGTGTCGAACACGGGCGGACGACGGCCGTCGTGCCGCGACTCCAGGATCATGCCGTCGAGATCACGCCAGAGCGCCCGGTCGGCGTCCGCGTACCGAGGGACGCGCGTCCCGTCCTTCAGCTCGTCCCAGATGAGGTAGGGGTCCATCTCCTCGGGTCGCTTCGTCCGGAGCGCCCAGGTGATGACGGCGTCCGAGACGGTACCACTCTCGGCACCCGGGGTCAGCAGAACAGCATGCTGCTGACGGGCGGTGAGCTGGGCTCGTGTGCCGGGCGCGGTGGCCGCAGGGCGCAGCGCGTCGAGCCTCCCGTCGTGCTCCCAGGGGCAGAGGTCCCGCTCCGCCTCCGCGTCGGAGGTGGCGGACGGCACCGGCAGCCCGAGGATGAGCGTCTCGTAGAGCGAACGCCCCGCCGGGTGGCAGGAGAGCGTCCGCCGAAGCGGCCCGGCCGAGGTGTTGCCGAACCGCTGTCCGTCGACCACCCGAGGGGTGCACTGCCCGGAAGGCCCGTAGTACAGCTGGCTGATCAGGTGCAGGACCGCCTCAGCCGACGGAAGAGATACCTGCTCCGCGTCGGTGAAGTGCCCGAAGAAGACCTGGTTGTTGCCTGCAGGCCGGGCCATCACCAGCTTGTTGACGCCGGAAAACTTCGGACACTCGGCGGCGAGCCTCGGGTCCTGCAGGAAGGGGCGGTCCGGATCGTGCAGACGAAGTCCGGCGGCGTGCTGGTCGAAGTACCGGTCGACCGCGGCGGCGTCGAAGCGCTGCCCGTCCGCCAGGCACTCGTAGCGGCGGTCCAGCCACGCGTCGACCTGGCCGTCAGGCAGTCGATCGAGACCCGTGATCCTCGCGGTCATGGCGTACAGGATGCGCATCACGCCGGCGGCGGCCGGCGGGAGGGCAATGGCCAGACCCTCCCACTCGTGGGCGCGCAGGAACACTTCGCGCAGACTCGCGCGGAGGGTCTGCCCCGAACTGAACACCGGCAGCCAGGCGCGGGTGTCGAGCGGGTACGGATCGGTACCGGTGGAGGCGGTGGACACAGGACTTGCACCCCGATCGGGCGGAGAAAGGGACGACGGGCAAGGGCCGGGGCTCTGCAGCGACGAGGTCGGCCGGCCGGCGACGCGGACTACTCGGCGGAGACGAGCATCCCGAGGTGACGGTCGTAGGTGATGCGGTGGCCGCCCACTCGACAGCCGACGACACCGTCCACGGTGACCGTGTGGGGCAGCACCACCACGCGTGCCAGCCGCGGTTCCTCGGCCCACGCCGGCGGCGGTTCGTTCTCCGCGCCGCACGCGTTGCGCCAAGGCCCGTGGGCCAGCGGCGCGACGTGGCCGAGGATGTCACGGACCTCGCCGCGGGTGAAGCGTCTGTCGCGGCGGCTGCCGTGCGCGGGAAGCTGAACGGTGCAGGCCTCGTCCAGCCAGCGGCCACGCTCGTCCTCGTAGACCGGAAGCACGGGTACGGAGTCCACGCCGAGCCTGCTGCGGATCATGTCCTCGTCCACGTCGCTCGTGGTCAACTCGTGCAGCGAGGACAGCCGGTTCGGTGCCTTGAGCGCGGCCATGTGAGCGAGCGACGTCTGCGCCATGTCGTCCGCCAGCCGGCTGAGGTCGCGCTTCAACAGTGTCTCGGGGTCGTCCGAGGGGAACTCCCCGGCGTAGACCTCGTCGACCAGCTGCTGCACGTCGCCCGGCACTGCGACCGGTTTGCCCGAGCGGCGTTCGAGAAGCTCGAAGGTGCGCTGCAGCAGCGACGGAGCGTAGACCTCGCCCCAGGTACGGGGTGGCTGGACGCCACCGTTGCGGCCGATCGGAGCGAGCACCACCATGTGGGGCGCGGCAGCCCACCGCGGGCGGATCGAAGCAGGCAACGGGTGCCGCCACAGCCGACCGGCGCGCTGCAGCAGCATCGCCATCGGCGCCAGGTCGGAGATCACGAGGTCGAAGTCGAGGTCGAGGCTCTGTTCGATGACCTGCGTCGCCACCAGGATGGCGCCGGAGCCGGCGGGACGTTCCACGCCTTCGTCTTCGACCTTGCCGAACCATCGCTCCGCCTCGGCAGTGAGGTCGGCTCGCCGCTGTTGCGGGAAGCGGGCGTGCAGCAGGCGGAGTCGCGTACCGGGCCCTGGCGTGCCCAGACCGGCAGCCGAGTCGGGACCGGCGGGCACGCCGGGGTCGTCGTCAGCGGCTCGGTACGCACCGCCGTGAAGACTTTCCAGGTAATCAGCGATGGCCTGGTAGGTCTGCTGGGCTTCGGCGACCGTGGTGCAGATGACCGCCACGCAGCCTCCGGACTCCGCCACACCCCGCAGCTCCTCCAGCAGGGCAGCCAACCGGCCCTCGCGGTCGGCCGCATCGTAGCTGTGACGCACCCTGCGCACGTCGATGGCGAGTTCGCGGGCACGGACCGTCCCGACCGGAGCAGCGGGAACGGTGACCGGCCCGCCGTCCGCCGGCGCCCACATCCATCCCGGATAGGCCGGGGCCGGCAGCTCGCCTGCGGTCCCTCCGGGTCGCGCGCCGCGCAGGTATGCGGTGACCAGGCCGCGCGCTGTCTCTCCAGTCAGGGTGGCCGACAGCAGAACGACCGGTACTCGCAGCGCTCCCAACCATTCCAGGAGGCGTACCAGGAGGGCGTGGGTGTAGGCATCGAAGGCGTGAGCCTCGTCGACGACCACGGTCTTCCCCGCCAGTCCGAAGTGGCGGAGCGCGTTCCGGCGCAGGGGGAGTACCGCCATCAACGCCTGGTCGATCGTGCCGACCGCCACCGGCGCCAGGATGCCGCGGCCTCGGCCCCTCAGCCAGTTCCCTGCTTCGACCGAGACCGTCGAGGCGCCGTGCTCCGAGCCGGGCTCGCAGTCGGACACCACACGGGGGTCCGACACCTCGTCACCGTCCTGCTGCGGCTGGGGCTGGTCGGCAGGGGATGGCTGCCCGGCGGACGGAGGGGTGGTGCACGAAGGGGAGGTGTACGGGGCGTACAGGTCGGCGGCTCCGTGAAGCAACGTGAGCTGCGCGGAATCCGTCAGGTTGGCGGTGCAGAAGCGCACAAGGCGGCCGTACATCTGGTTGGCCGTCGCCTGCGTCGGAAGGGCGAAGAACAGGCCGGACGTGCCGGCGGCTGCACCGATGACCGCGGAGGCATGCAGCGCCGTCTCGGTCTTGCCCTCACCAGTGGGCGCCGTGACCAGCAGAATCCCGGGGCCGTCCAGTGCGGCCTCTCGAAGCCCGTCCGCCACGCTCGTCTGGAGCGGGTAGGGCACGGCGATCTGCGGAAAGTGCTCCCGGAAGGAGCCGGGACGGAACTGCGCGGCGCCGAGGCCCGCCTCCCGCACGAGGTCGGGAGCGGCAGCCTGGGCACTGCGCATATGCGCCCGCAGCGATTCGGGAGAGCCGTAGTCGGGGTGCGCGTCCACCACGGTCGCCAGCTGGTGGCAGATGGCGTGCTCCTGGCTGGCGATCCAGTCGGAGACGATCACCACCCCGGCAACGACCGCTGCGAGCTGCCGGGGCAGTGGTCCGCCGACGGGCGCAGCCGGCCGGCCCAGCAGCTCGTGGAGGGCGACGGCATGGCGTCGACGTTCCTCGGACCACCCGCCCGAACCCAGCTCCGGAGTGCGGGACGACGGGTCCCGGAAGTCACGCGGATCGGCGTCCTGGGGATAGCGGCCGTGATGGCCCCCGAGCACCTGCGCCACCTGCGGTGTCAGCAGAGAGCCGAGTCTTCTTCCCTCGCTGCTGGGGTAGCCCAACTCGCCGAACAGCAACGGCACGACGAAACTGGTGGCGTTCTCATGGCGAACCCTGGTGTCATCGCCCGCGGTTCGACGGCCTTGGACGTAGCTCGCCTCCGCGAGGAAGGCACAGTGGCCGGGGCGCTCGCTGAGAATCATGTCCTGGAACTGCGGCATGATCTTGCCGAGATCGTGCAGCCCGGCCCAGAACATGAGCAAGAGTCGAGCGTGCTCCTCGGGGACCTGCAAGGCAGCAGCTAAGCGCGCCCGCAACCCAGCCGGCAGGACGCCGCCCCACACCGCGCCGCAGACCGCTGCCGTATCGATCAGATGTCCGATCAACGCGTACGGCGCGGGCAGCCCCCTCGACTTGCCACACAGGCGCACGTCAACCACACGATCCCCCATAGCTCTCCCCGGATCTCTTGGCTTCACCTCACCACACGGGTCTGACAACGCGTCGGGGAGATGAGAGAACCCGCTGGCAAAGGAATTGCAAAGCGGCCCTGACGTCGCAGGTGGCGAGGCGTTTCCTCCCTCGCGCGAGCGCGGCCTGGAGGACCAACCGAGAGGTTCTCCTCTCCACAGCGCACCCCAACTCGACAGCTCTGGCAGGATGCCACGCATGACCTCCACGACGCATGGCAAAGGATTTGCAAAGCCCTCCTAACGCCGCAGCTCGGGAAGGGTGTTCCCCGCGCGAGCGGGGGTGGTCCGCGGTCCGTGCCGGACCCGCTGTGGCTGTTCGCGTGTTCCCCGCGCGAGCGGGGGTGGTCCGGCACCGGGGACCACCGAAACCAACCCCTACCGGTGTTCCCCGCGCGAGCGGGGGTGGTCCGGGGTGTGCCACAGGGTGGGACTCACCCCCCGGGTGTTCCCCGCGCGAGCGGGGGTGGTCCGATGTGTGGGCCGTCGGGGTCGCCGGGGCGCGGGTGTTCCCCGCGCGAGCGGGGGTGGTCCGCGCTCCGTGACGAGTCCGGATCTCCCGTCGTAGTGTTCCCCGCGCGAGCGGGGGTGGTCCGCGCGCCGGATTCGCGAACGTGGAGGAGTCGACGTGTTCCCCGCGCGAGCGGGGGTGGTCCGGCCCGCGACCGTGCGGCCAAGGAGTTGGCCGCGTGTTCCCCGCGCGAGCGGGGGTGGTCCGACGGACTTCGGTCGGCTGGTGACGGAGCTCGCGTGTTCCCCGCGCGAGCGGGGGTGGTCCGTCGTCCGCGGTCCACCCCATCGAATGGTGGATGTGTTCCCCGCGCGAGCGGGGGTGGTCCGGCCGACGAGGAGCGGGCCCGTTCCGAGGAGGCGTGTTCCCCGCGCGAGCGGGGGTGGTCCGCCCGGCACCACCCGCCCGGTCGACCCCGGCGCGTGTTCCCCGCGCGAGCGGGGGTGGTCCGCGCGCGACCGCACGGCGGTTGCCCGCGCCGCCGTGTTCCCCGCGCGAGCGGGGGTGGTCCGCGATGAGCGCCACGCTCCCGCCCCCGGCCCGCGTGTTCCCCGCGCGAGCGGGGGTGGTCCGAAGAAGCGCACCACCTGACCGAGCAGGACGGAGTGTTCCCCGCGCGAGCGGGGGTGGTCCGCCAGTCGCGGCGCAGCCAGTGCCCGGGGTTGTGTGTTCCCCGCGCGAGCGGGGGTGGTCCGGAACCGACCAGTGACCACCCCCGCTGAAACGGGTGTTCCCCGCGCGAGCGGGGGTGGTCCGTCGTGGATGACGAAGGCGTCGTCGTCGACCGGGTGTTCCCCGCGCGAGCGGGGGTGGTCCGGAGGGCGAGCAGGCGTCGGTAGAGGGGCGGCCGTGTTCCCCGCGCGAGCGGGGGTGGTCCGCGGACGACGATGACGTGCAGTTCGGCGAGGGTGTGTTCCCCGCGCGAGCGGGGGTGGTCCTTCCCCGCCCGGAGTATCCGGGCCCCACATCCCGTGTTCCCCGCGCGAGCGGGGGTGGTCCGAACGACGTGTTCAGAACCCATCCCTTGACCGTGTGTTCCCCGCGCGAGCGGGGGTGGTCCGGGCCCGTGGCGCATGGACCAGACCGGCCGTGAGTGTTCCCCGCGCGAGCGGGGGTGGTCCGTACACCGGCGCACCGCCGTCGTGGGACATGACGTGTTCCCCGCGCGAGCGGGGGTGGTCCGATCGGCGTCGACCTGGACGCCGCTGCGGCGATGTGTTCCCCGCGCGAGCGGGGGTGGTCCGCGTGAGCGTCGGATCGAGGCGACCGCCCAGCTGTGTTCCCCGCGCGAGCGGGGGTGGTCCCGACCGGAGCCCCGCAATCTCACCCGGTCCGATGTGTTCCCCGCGCGAGCGGGGGTGGTCCGAGCATCAGCCACGCCACGGCGGCGAGGACGGCGTGTTCCCCGCGCGAGCGGGGGTGGTCCGACTCCGGCCCGCGACATCATCGCCGGATACGCGTGTTCCCCGCGCGAGCGGGGGTGGTCCGACGGCCCGCAGCCCTTCGACATGTACGACTGGGTGTTCCCCGCGCGAGCGGGGGTGGTCCGGTAGATCCTCCCCGGACGAACTGACTCAGCCGGTGTTCCCCGCGCGAGCGGGGGTGATCCGCCGTTTGCTGAGGAGCTTCAGGGTCTCGCCGCGTGTTCCCCGCGCGAGCGGGGGTGGTCCGCACGTGACGATCACGGGCTTGAGCAGGATGAGGTGTTCCCCGCGCGAGCGGGGGTGGTCCGACGACCTCCGAGCTCGTA
This sequence comes from Streptomyces bohaiensis, assembly GCF_012033785.1. Classification (GTDB taxonomy): domain Bacteria; phylum Actinomycetota; class Actinomycetes; order Streptomycetales; family Streptomycetaceae; genus Streptomyces; species Streptomyces bohaiensis. The sequence continues at coordinate 6,482 of NZ_JAAVJC010000024.1, read as the reverse complement.
GGCGCCGACTCCTGGTGTTCCCCGCGCGAGCGGGGGTGGTCCGGGGTGGTCGGCGCCCGGTATGGGGCGGTATGCGTGTTCCCCGCGCGAGCGGGGGTGGTCCGGCCCGGGAGATCACCGTGCTCTCCGGCCTCCGGTGTTCCCCGCGCGAGCGGGGGTGGTCCAGGACGCGCATTTCTACCGCCGCGTAGTCCACGGTGTTCCCCGCGCGAGCGGGGGTGGTCCGCGCAGTTGGACCACACGGTCCTCAGCCGGCTCGTGTTCCCCGCGCGAGCGGGGGTGGTCCGATTACGCGTGGGTGATCCTCGGTGTGCCCGTGGTGTTCCCCGCGCGAGCGGGGGTGGTCCGGATCTTCTCAGGAGCCTCGATGAACGAGCCCGGTGTTCCCCGCGCGAGCGGGGGTGGTCCGGTTCGAGTGGGATGAGGAATGGCAGGGCGAGGGTGTTCCCCGCGCGAGCGGGGGTGGTCCGGCGCCCAGGACGGCCCAGTGGTGGAGTACTCCGTGTTCCCCGCGCGAGCGGGGGTGGTCCGTGCGGCGACATCGGGCCGGTGATCGTGGCGCCGTGTTCCCCGCGCGAGCGGGGGTGGTCCGCGCGGGGCAGGCAGCCGCTCATACAGGGAGCAGTGTTCCCCGCGCGAGCGGGGGTGGTCCGCTGCCCAGTCCTCGTCTGGGATGCGGATCTGCGTGTTCCCCGCGCGAGCGGGGGTGGTCCGCTGACGGAGCCGACGGTGTAGGGGCGCTCCAGGTGTTCCCCGCGCGAGCGGGGGTGGTCCGCGGCAAGCTCGGCACGGCTCAGCCAGCCGCTCGTGTTCCCCGCGCGAGCGGGGGTGGTCCGATGTGCAGCGGCATCAGCCGGGCGTACTCGGCGTGTTCCCCGCGCGAGCGGGGGTGGTCCGTCGACTTCGACCTCGGGGACCTGTCCGGTGGCGTGTTCCCCGCGCGAGCGGGGGTGGTCCGGAGCTGAGCACGCTGCGGCGCAGGGCCACATCGTGTTCCCCGCGCGAGCGGGGGTGGTCCGAGGTCGGCACCCCGGTCCCCGACCAGGGCGAGGTGTTCCCCGCGCGAGCGGGGGTGGTCCGCGGCGGACATGTTCGGCGTCGACGTCCGCACCTTGTTCCCCGCGCGAGCGGGGGTGGTCCTTCAGCATCGAGGCGGTAGCCGGGTCCGAGGACGTGTTCCCCGCGCGAGCGGGGGTGGTCCGCCCTTGGGGACGTTCCCGGTGTGGAGGACGCCGTGTTCCCCGCGCGAGCGGGGGTGGTCCGCAGATCCAGCAGGCCGTCCGCGCCCAACTCCGGTGTTCCCCGCGCGAGCGGGGGTGGTCCGCAGCCATGGTCACCGCGACTCTCGAACGCCGAGTGTTCCCCGCGCGAGCGGGGGTGGTCCGCACTATCCCGTCACCGCGGTCGAGATCAGGGGGTGTTCCCCGCGCGAGCGGGGGTGGTCCGGCGTCCATCAGGTCGACAGTGAGCGGAGGGTGGTGTTTCCCGCGCGAGCGGGGCGACACGTGGGCTACCCCGCCTCGGCGGCGCCTTCCTCTGACCGCCCTCCACCGCCAGCCGCCGGTCAGAGGAAGGCGCCGCCGGAGACCTCGATGCGTTGGGCGGTGACCCAGCGCAGGCCGTCGGTGGCCAGGGTGGCGATGGCGTCGCCGATCTCCTCGGGTTCGCCGACGCGGCCGAAGGCGGTCTGTCCGGCGAGCACTTGGCGCATCTCGGCGTTGTCCCGCATCGCTCCCCCGTTGAAGTCGGTGGCGGTCGGCCCGGGGGCGATGGAGTTGACGCGGATTCCGCGCGCGCCGAGTTCGCCGGCGAGGGTGCGGCTGAGGGCTTCGACGGCGGCCTTCGAGGCGGAGTAGACCGAGGTGGCGGGGCTGGTGTGGCGGGTCAGCGACGTCGAGACGTTGATGACGCTGCCGCCCTGGGCCAGCAGGGGCGCGATCGCCTGGGTGAGGAAGAACGTCCCCCGGACGTTGGTGCCCATCACGGCGTCGAAGTCCTCGACCGTGACCGCCTCCAGCGGCCCGAAGACCCCCACTCCCGCGTTGTTGACCAGGACGTCGAGCCGCGAGGCTCCCCAGCGCTCCAGCTGCTCGCTCAACTCGGAGGTGAAGGACGGGAAGGAGTCGACGTCACGGATGTCGAGCCGGAGCGCAGCAGCCGTTCCGCCCGCCGCCTGCACCTGCTTCACCGTCTTCTCCGCCCCCGCCGGGTCGCCACGGTGGGTGACGACGACCCGCAGCCCGCGGGCGGCCAGGGCGATGGCGGCCGCGCGGCCCAGGCCGCGGTTGGCGCCGGTCACCAGAGCGATCTTGTCGGTGGTCATGAGCTGCTCCCTCACCGGGCGGCTGCCGGAGTCAGCCGGCACCGCGGTTGCGATGCGAGTCACTCGACTCGCCTTTCACTCATCACGGTAGGTGTACCACAAGAGACGAGTCAAGTGACTCGCCTCGGGGCTGCGGCATACTGGGACGCATGGCAGCAGAGCTCTCCGCACACCACCGCCGGCTCGCCCAGCAGAAGCGCGAGGCGATCACCACCGCCGCCGCGGCGCTGTTCCTGGAGCGCGGCTACGACGGCACCTCGCTGGCGCGGATCGCGGAGGCCGCCGAGGTCTCGAAGTCCACCCTGTTCAAGCAGTTCCCCACCAAGGCGGCCCTCTTCGAGGCCATCGTCACCGAGTCCTGGAAGCGCGACGACGCCGACGCCGTCGACCAGCCGCAGAGCGGGGACCTCCGCGCCGGACTGACGGCCGTCGGCCACCGCTACGCCGAACTGATCGGCCGGCCGACGATGGCGGCGCTGTTCCGGATCGTCATCGCCGAACTGCCCCGCTTCCCCGAGCTGGGGCAGATGCAGTTCCAACTCGGCAAGCTGCCCTACTTCACCTCCGTGCAGCGCTACTTGGAAGCCGAGCACGAGGCGGGCAACGCCGACGTCCCCGACGCCGAGAGCGCGGCGAACCAGTTCCTCGGGATGATCGCCAACTACGTGCTCTGGCCCCGGATGCTGCTGACCGACTGGAACCCCACCGCCGACGAGGTCGACACCGCCGTCGACGAGGCCGTGCGGACCATGCTCGCCCGGTACGCCCGGGACTGACCTCCCGGTCCCAGCCGAGGCCGGTGCGGCGCAGTGCGCCGACGCACCGCCGCTCCCTCGCCCGGACGGATGCGCCCGCTCGCTCCGCCTGGTGCGGGCGACCTGCCACGCCGCTCACCGGCGGCAGGTGGTCGGCGACAGCTGCCGCGAGGCGAGGCGCCCGCCGTTGCGCGCCGTCACCGGACCGCCCCGGGCGTCGTTTCCCGCACAGGCCGGGTTCCGCCGGTCGGGATGGCCGAGGGCCGCGAGCCCCGCTAGTGTTCCCGCGCGAGCGGCGTCGGCCGGCGGCGGGGGGCGGCAAGCACGCACCGGGGGGGGTGCGCGGCGCACCACACGCGCGCGCAAGGGGCGGGAGACCGACGTCTTCTCCCGATCTCCCTGACTCATGTTCATCCGTGCACTGGACAGGATCAGCTCCGCTCTCCGCCGCGCGGAGCCGAAGGGACCACTGATGAGGGAACGTGCTCGTGATCGCGACCGGACGGCGACGCGGCCGGCCTCCGCTTCGGGTGGCCGATCGACGGCGATCACAGCCGACGCGGGCAGTGCGCCGTCGCTCCCCGTGCTGGGCGCGAGGTTGATCGGCGGCTTCGACTCCACCACTCCCGGGACAGCTCGGTGAGCCGCCCCAGCCGCCCGGGGTGGGAGAAGGCCGACGAGGAAGACCGCAAGGCCATGTGGAAGGGCATCCGCATCGGCGGCAGCTTCCTGGGGATGATCGCGGTCCTCGGCTACTCGTACGTCGTGACGCGGACGGACGACTCTGCGGGCTCCAGCGCCGAGACGGAGGAGTGGAATCCCTGGGAGAGCGAGGAGTACCTGAATCGGCTCCCCGAGGAAATGGCCGATGCGATGCGCCGCCAGAACGGGTCCGACGGGTCCGACGGGTCGGAGGAGCCCGGGGAGCCCGAGGAGACTGACGAGTCCGACGGGCCCGCACAGTCCGACGGATCCGGGGAGTCCGAGCCGGCCGATCAGCCGGAGGTGAGCGGGCTGGACTGGACCGGCGTGCAGTACGAGTACCTGAACGGAACGCTGCTGCCGATCAGCCCCGCCCACGGCCCCAGCAATCACGGGCCGGAGGGGGCCGGTGGGTTCAGCCGGGACACCGGCGGTGCGGTCCTGGCCGCCATGCACCACTCCGTACGCGTCGCACCCCAGGTCGGGCCCGATGTCTTCTGCCCCGCCATCGGGCAGATGGTCGGCGACACCGAGATGATGCTGACCAGGACCGACGCCGACTACCAGGTGGCCCGGGCGTCACACGGTCTCCAGGACGGCGAACCGCTGCCGCCCAACGACATGTTGATCGGCTACGACGTTCCCGTCCCCATCGACGCAACCAATGACGTGGGTGATGTGGGGGAGTTGACCGTGCATCTGCTCTCCCGGGGCGCCGGGCAGGGCGGTCGCGAGGTGACCGTCTCCGTGGCGGTCGCGTTGTCCTGGGTCGACGACGACTGGCGCCTCCACGTCCCGCCGGGCGGCACCTGGCTCGGGGAGCTCGTCGAGAACACCGAGGACTACGAACTCCTGCCCCGGTAGGACGGGTCGGCGCGCACGCCGGATCCGGATCGCCCCGCGCCCCGTCCATCGCCGCCGACGCTCTCCGCCGACAGCCGCCGCCATCATGGTTCGGCGTCGGTCGTCGCCCTCAGTCGTCGGCGTCGGCGGGGTCGGGGTGGGGGGCCGGTGGGTGGATGCGGTTGCAGGTCGGACAGAGCGGCGGAATGGGGCGCCGGATGTGCTCCGGGGTTCCCTCCGGCCAGGGAATCGGCTCGGGCATCATCTCTCCCGTGACAGCAGGAACACGTAAGGTCACCAGAGTGGCGGGTCGTGGGCGGGCGGTGTTTCACAGTTTGTGAAACACCGCCCTCTTGACCGCAGTTGTCGCCTTCTGTTCGGAACCGGGCCTGTTCTGTCAGACGCCCATCCACCGCGCCATGGCGCCGACGCCCTCGCGGTCGGCGGCGCGGCGCAGCGCGCGGACGGTGTCCCGTGCCTGAGGGTGGAACCGCACCTGCTGCGGCGCGGCGGCGCGCGCCTGGCGCAGCGACTCGTACGCCCCGGCGCGGTCCCCGGTCCACAACTGGGCGCGGCTGATGTCGATCAGGTGGTGGCTGACCCGGTCCGGGTACCGCCGCGCGAAGCCGGGATCGAGGTGGACGTCCGCCGCCAGCCGCAGCGCCCGCCCGTACTCCCCCACCTCCACCTCCAGCGCGACCTGGTGGACCAGCGCGTTGGACGGGCCGTACGAGAGCAGGTAGTTGGTGGTCTCGCCGCCGAGGCGGCGCGCGGTCTCCCACGCCTCGTCCCAGTGCGCACGGGCGGCATCGGCCGCCGCCTTCACCCCGGGCGCGGTGCGCGCGGCGAGGATGGTGGCGCGCAACCGGAGGTTGCCCTGCACGCACAGCGCGGGTGTCTCGCCCCGGTCGGCCGCCGGCGCCACGTCGGCGAGGCACTGCTCCATCAGGCGCAGCCCGATGTCGTGCCGTCCGGTGGAGAAGCAGGACTGCGCCCGAAGGAATCCGGTCAGCATCACGAGGTACGGGTCGGCGGACTTCTCGGCGCTGACGACCATCCGGGCCAGGATGATGTTGGACAGGTCGAGGTGGCCCAGTTTGTGCGTCGCGTCGTGGACGCAGCGGTAGGCGAACGCCAACGCCCGGTGCAGGCGCTCCAGTTCCCGTCCCTCCAGCCGGTGCGAGTGCTGCACCAGCTCCTCGATGAGCGGGGGCGTCCCGCTGAGGACGGCGAGGTAGTCGGCGCCCCGGCGGATGTCGTTCATGCGCTGCACGTCGCGGTGGACCTCGCGCAGCGGCCGGGGAGCGGTCTGCGGTTCCAGCGGCACGTCCCAGTTCTCCAGCGCGGCCCGGACCGCGGCCAGCGGCGCCTCGTACCGGGCGTCGCGCTGGTCCTCCTGGAACGGCTGGCCCATCAGGGTGCTGGCTTCGATGTGCAGGGCGCGCGCCACCGCCGCGACGAGGGCCGGGGACGCGGGACGGTTCCCGGACTCGACCTTCGTCAGCAGGCTGTAGGAGACCGACGCCCGCTGTGCCAGACCGCGCCCGGTGAGGTGCGCGAGCCGTCGCTGTTCGGCGATGCGGGCGCCGATGTGCTGGTCGCTGTCGCGCATTGCGCTCCCTTTCCGATCGGTGCCGAGGTCGGCCTCAGGACGGTACCCAGCGGCACCTGCCGGACTCTCGAACAGCGCGGTGCCGGGAGGTGAGGCCGGGCGGTCGCAGTGCGCACCCTGCGTCCCGCAGCGCACGGGATTCCCCGCCGGGCCGAGGGTCAGCAGGACCGCCAGCAGCGTCACCGTCAGGGAACGCAGTGCCGCTCGACTGTCGATACGCCGCCGTCGCCGGTCGGCGGGGGTGGTG
>NZ_JAAVJC010000249.1 GCF_012033785.1 Streptomyces bohaiensis | reverse complement strand
GGCGCGGTGGCGCCGCGGCCCGCCGGCACGGAGACCGCGCCGGCCGTCGCCGGGGCGAGGGGCGCGCCGGTCCAGCTGCCGAGGCTGATCTCGGCGGTGATGCCGGGACCGAACCCGGCGATCACGCCCCGGGCGCCGTCCGCGGCGCCGCCGTCCTCGAACAGCCGGTCCAGGGCGTCCAGCACGACGGCCGCCGCGATGTTGCCCCGCTCGGTCAGCGTCGCCCGGCTGTACCGGAACATCTCCGGCGGCAGCCCCAGGTAGTGACAGAGGTCGTCGAGGATGCGCGGCCCGCCGGCGTGGACGATGTAGAAGTCCAGCCCGGAGATCTCCCACTCGTGGCGCTCGGCCAGTTCCCGCATGGCGGGCGCCAGCATCGACATGGTCCCGGGGACCCGCTTGTCGAGCATGAAGTGGTAGCCGGTGTCACGGATGACGTAGGAGATCCACTTCTCGGTGCCGGGTACCAGGTGGGAGCCGTTGTGCTGGAGCCGGACCCCGGTGCCGCCCTCGCCGCGCATCACGACCGCCGCCACCGCGTCGCCGAACAGCCCGTTGGAGAGCAGGTTGCCCACCCCGAGGTCGGTCGGCTGGTAGCAGAGCGAGCAGAACTCGCAGGCCACGATGAGCACGTTGGAGCCCGGGTAGGCCGAACAGAAGTCGTGCGCCCGGTTGATGGCGGACCCGCCGGCGGCGCAGCCGAGCTGAGCAATCGGCAGCTGCCGGGTCTCGGGCCGGAACCCCATGGTGTTGATGAGCCACGCCGTCAGCGACGGCATCATGAAGCCGGTGCAGGAGACGTAGACGATGAGGTCGATGTCCTCCGGCTCGACCTCGCCGTGGGCGAGCGCCCGCCGCACGACGTCCGGGACCCGGGCCTTGGACTCGGCCTCGTAGATGGCGTTGAGGACGGTGGCTCCGGGGTGCCGAAGCGTTTCCTCGATCGGGCGGACCAGCCGCCGGGTCTCCACCCCGGTGTTCCCGATGAGCCGCAGCGCCAGCGGGAGTTGCGGGTGGTCGGCGTGGAGGCTGCGGGCGAGGTCGAGCGTCTCCTCGCGGGTGATGACGTGTTCGGGGACGGCGATGGCCGGACGGCACAACGTGGTCATGGGGCTCCTCACCAGGCAACCGGAAGGGCGAGCGGATAACGCCAGATCGAGACGGTGTTCCACTCCACGTCCTCGATCGGGACCGCCAGCCGCATGCCCGGGAAGCGGGCGATGAGCGAGCCGACGGAGACCTGGAGCACCATGCGGGCGAGGTGCGATCCCAGGCAGTGGTGGCCCCCGTAGCCGAACGCCATGTGCGGCACGGGGTGTTCGCGACGGAAGTCGAGCTCGGCGGCGTTCTCGTAGACGAGGTCGTCGCGGTTGGCGGTCAGGTAGGAGACATGGACGGTGTCCCCGGCGCGGATGGTCACGCCGTCGATGTCGACGTCCTCCAGCGCGACCCGGGGGATGCCGACGCCCTGCCGGAACGGGATGAACCGCAGCATCTCCTCCAGTGCCTGCGGCACCAGTTCGGGCTCGCGCTCCAGCTGCGCCAGGTGCTCGGGATGGGTCAGCAGGGTGTAGACGAAGTTGCTGATGTCGTAGGTGGTGGTGTCATGGCCGGTGACCACCAGCAGCATGGCCAGCACCGCGAGTTCGTCGTCGCTGAGGGACTCGTCGCCGATGCGGGCGGTGGCCAGGCCGCTGATGAGGTCGTCGCCGGGGTCGCGGCGGCGGGCGGCGGTGAGTTCGCTGAAGTACGCCCGCAGCGCGATCCTCGCGGCCACCGCCGACTGCTCGTCCGCGGCGCGCATGGACATCATCGCCATGGCGTGGCCTCGCAGGAGGGTGCGGTCCTCCTCGGGGATGGCGAGGAGTTCGCAGATGGTCAGCAGCGGCAGCGGCTCGGAGAGGTGGCGCACGACGTCCGAGGGCGGCCCCTCGGCCGCCATCGCGTCGAGCATCCCGTCGACGGTGCGCTGCGTCCAGGGGCGCAGCGCCTCGACCTGCGGGGTGGTGAACGCCTTGGTGATCAGCCGCCGCACCCGGTTGAGGCCCGGCGGGTCCATCAGGTTGATGGACTCCGACTGGGCGATCGGCGCCGGCGTGATCCGGGGGAAGTCCCGGCCGACGAGAGCCGCGCGGCTGAACCGGCGGTCGGAGGTGACGAGTTTGACGTCCGCGTAGCGGGTGACCAGCCAGCAGTCGCCCTCCCCGTACGGCATACGGACGCGGGCGACCGGCGCCTCGCGGCGCATGCGCTCCATGAACGGATCGGGTTCGAGCGCGTTGTCGTGGCGGAACGGGCAGCCCTGCACGTCGATCGGGGCCGGGGACTCGGTGGGGCTCTGCGAAGGGATCGAGGTCTGCGGGGTGTTCGATGTCTGGGTCACTGCACTCCCGTTGGGCGCGTGCGTCCCCGCGGCTGGCGGGGCGCGGGTGAGGTCCGGGTCGAAGGAAACCGGCCGGGTGGGCCGTGGTCGGGGAGCCGGACAGCGGTCCGGGTGGAGGTAGAAGGCGCGGCGACGCGGCGACGGCGGGCGCGGAGCAGCGGGGCGGCGGGGCGGCGGGGCGGCGACGGTGCGCCGCCGGTACGGACGGGCCGGACCGGCGGGTCGGAACCGGCCGGGGCGTCCTCGCCCCGGGTGGGCGCCGGACCGTGCGGGGACCGGACGCGCCGGCACCTCACCCGGCACATCCGGCCGTGTTCATCTGGTCGCGAAGCGTAGCAAGAGGGCCGGTGAGCTGCGCGGACGACCTCTGCCCCGTGGTCTCACCGTCGGTCACGGCGGCGACGGGCGCCGCCCGGTCGAGCACGACCGGGGCCGGAAACCGTGGCCAGGTGTGGCCACCGGTCGGCGGCGGCGTTCCTCCGAACGGGCGGCGCGCCCGCGCCCGCGGCGGGGCGGGGGGCACACTCCGCGGCGACCGAACCCGCCGCGCCCGCGCCGGGGCGAAGCGGCGGGGCGGGGGGCGGGGGCGGGACCTGCACGGCGAGCGTGACGGCCGGAGGCCCGGCAGGAGAGAGTCGGCCGACCCGGGGCCGACCCGGGGCCGACCCGGGGCCGACCCGGGGCCGACCGGCGGACGGGCGCTCGGGCACTCGGGCACTCGGGCACTCGGGCCGCCGGACGATCAAGCGATCAGGCCGTCACGCGGGCGGCGCAGCGATCCGCAGGGAGCGCAGTCGGTTGAGCGCGGCCGCGACCTCGTGGCGACGCGGCACCGCGAAGTCCTCGTCGCGCACCGCGAGCAGCGCCTCGGTGGTGAGGCCGCCGTCCGCCTCCAGCCGGTCGAGCGCCGCGGCGAGGGTGCGGCGGCCGTCGACGTGCCCACCGCGCAGCAGTTCCCGCAGCGCGAGCCCGACCCCGGCCACCTGCCGGCTGTCGGTGAGCTGCGCCACCGCGCGCAGGTCGATGTCGTCCTCGCCGTAGCTCAGGGTGTCCGCGCCGCGGGCGCGCACCTTCGGTCGGCCGCGCACCGCGGGGTCGAGCGAGTCGGGGTCCGGCACCCGGTGGGTGACCGCCGGGAAGCGGTCGGCCTCGGTGGTGCGGCCGGTCGGGACCTCCGCGACCAGGGCCCGGGCGCGGGCGGTGACGTCGGCGGGCCGGTAGGCGTCCATCAGCAGCACCCGGTCGGCGACTTCCATGTAGTCGCCCGAGCCGCCCATGACCAGCACCGTGGAGACGCCGTGGTCGCGGTGGAGGGAGCCGACGAGGTCGACGAACGGCGTGAGCGGCTCGCGGTCGGCCGCGACCAGGGCCTGCATCCGGGCGTCCCGGATCATGAGGTTGGTCGCCGCGGTGTCCTCGTCGATCAGCAGCACCCGCGCGCCGGCCTCCACGGCCTCGCACAGCGACGCCGCCTGCGAGGTGGAGCCGGAGGCGTTGTCGGTGGAGAAGTCGGCGGTGTCGGCGCCGGTCGGCAGGTTGTCGACGAAGGCGTGCACGTCCACCCGCGCCACCCGGCGGCCGTCCTCCGCCCGGACCTTGACGGTGTCGGCGCGCGAGACGACCAGCTCCCGCCCGTCCCCCGGCACGTGGTCCCAGACCCCGGACTCCAGCGCCCGCAGCACCGTCGACTTGCCGTGGAACCCGCCGCCGACGACGAGGGTGACCCCTTCGGGGACGCCCATGCCGCTCACCTCGCCGGCGTGCGGCAGCCGCACCGTGGTGCGGAGTTCGGGCGGGGAGGCGAACGGCACCACCTCCGGTCCCCGGGCGGGGCGGTCGCTGACGCCGCTGCGGCGCGGCAGGACGGCCCCGTCGGCGACGAACGCGACGAGGCCGAGGGCGGGGAGCTGCTCACGCAGGGCGACGGAGTCCTCGACGCACGCCACCTGCCGCCACAGCGCGGCCTCGTCGAGCCGGTCGAAGGCCAGCTGTGCGACCAGCTCGGGCAGCTGCCCGCACAGCAGGCGCCGGGCCGCGGGGCCGTCGATCCGGCGGCCGCGACCGGGCAGCGGCGCACCCAGGCGAAGGGTCACGGTGCCGTCGGGGTCGACCACGCAGGAGGAGCGGTGCAGGACCTCCTGGCCGCCGCCGTCCACCCGCAGGGGCCCGTCACCGGCCTCCCGGGCCGCGGTCGCCGCGAGGCGCGCGGCCACGGCCCGACGGCGGTCGTCGCTCGTCAGCAGCTCCGGCGGCAGCCCGGCGGTGGCCGGGTCCAGCCGCACGGCGAGCCGGGCGGGCGGCGCGAAGGGGTCCGCCTGGCCGCGCACGACCCGGAGCAGCGCACCGCCGTCCAGCCGCCACACACCGCTGAGCCGCTTGTACTGGCCGTAGGGCGCGCCGTCCATGCCGCGCAGCACGTCGTCGAGGTCCTGCCGTACCCGCACCGATGACTCCTTCTCCTCACAGGGGTGGGGTGCCCCAGCGTGCCCCACCGCGGCGGCGGGGCCACCCGCCCGGTCCCGGCGCGTTTGCTCCGGGACCGCGGTCTCCCCTGCCCCCGCGGCGGCACCGCACGCACCTCCGCTCCCGGGACACAGAAAATCTGTCTCGGCCGCAGTAGACATTGCGGCGCGGCCATGGTTACTCTTCTCTCGTAGTCGAGATCGAGAAGGCCCGGCAGGGACGAACTGCCGGGAACGAGGTATCCGCAGTCGCAGAAGCGGCGCGGTGGTGGAGTGTCGAAGCCGGAGCAGTACAGAGCGGGCGACGGGACTGACCACCGTGTCGGGTGGCCCGAGGTGTCAGGGGCCGCCACGAGCAGTATCGGCAAGCACGGCTCGAAGCGGTTTCCGGTGAAGGCGTACGACTGCGGACGCGCGCACCGGGCACGGCAGCGCGAACACCGCGCGGCGAGCCGGAGGATGACGAACCAGAGGGAAGAACGGAGGAGCAGGCGCCCCATCAGGATCGCCCGGACGTTGTACCGAGTCCGGGTACCGCAGGACATCCGTAAGTGAGGTGGTCTCCGGTCGAGCAACCGCGATCCCCGCGCACCCGACGCCTGACGGCTCGGTGCCGCGGAAACACAGGGCCGACGCCCCCAGAGGGTCGGCAGATGGAGTAGCAGTTCCTTCGGGGTCCGGGTGCACAGCACCCGGGCCCCTCCGACGTGTGCCACAGCGAGGTGCTATGACAGCGAACGACTTCAACGACCGGCTCGACGACGACGACTACCCCGCCTACTCCATGGGGCGGGCGGCGGAGATACTCGGCGCCACCCAGGGCTTCCTGCGGGCGATCGGCGAGGCCCGCCTGATCACTCCGCTGCGCTCCGCGGGCGGCCACCGCCGCTACTCCCGCTACCAGTTGCGCATCGCCGCCCGGGCCCGGGAGCTGGTGGACCAGGGCACCCCCATCGAGGCCGCGTGCCGCATCATCATTCTCGAGGACCAGCTCGAAGAGGCGCTGCGCATCAACGCCCGCCACGAGGAGCACCTGGCGGAGGGGAAGCCGTAGCCCACGCCGGACGCCTCTCTCCCTCCGGCGGCGGCGAGCGCCCACGGCCCCGGGGGCGGTCCCCCGGCGCGCACCGGTCAACCGGCGGCGAGGCGCCCGTCGATGGCGGCGATGGTCTGCGCAGTGTCCCGGAAGTGGACCGTGTGGAACCCCAGGGCGCCGGCCGCCTCGACGCAGGCCGGGTTGTCGTCGACGAAGACGGTCTCCTCCGGTGAGACGCCCAGGCGCTCGCAGCTGAGCCGGTAGATCCGCGGGTCCGGCTTGGCGATGCCGACCTCGTGGGAGTAGACGAGGTCATCCACGAGCTGCTCGAATCCGTAGCGGCTCTGCTCGCGCTCCCGGCAGCCGACGAGGCTGTTGCTGAGGATCCCGGTGCGGTAGCGGGGCCGCAGCGCGCGGGCGTAGCTGCACAGCTCGGTGTTGAGGGTGCCCAGGTACTCGGTCCAGACGTCGTTCATCAGCGAGGCCACGATCACCTGGTCGATGCCGAGCCGCTCACCGAGGGCGCGGTGGACGCCGTCCTCGGTGAAGGTGCCGACGCTGCCGCCGCGCCAGACGTCGCCGGCGAGGCGGTTGAGCTCCCCGGACGGCAGGCCGAGGCGCCGCTCCCACTTGTCGGTGACCCCGAGGGCGGGGGTGAACTCCAGGACTCCCCCGATGTCGAAAACCACAGCCCGGACCGGGGCGGTGCGCCTGGCCCGCCGTGCATAGCGCCGCATACCTCCCAGGACGTCAGGGGGATCGGTGGTGGTTCCCGGCGCCGCCCGGTGTCCCCCGAACGGGGGGGGCGGGCGGGCGTCCGCGAGAACCGCAGGAATCACCACCCCGCGCGGCCCCGGCCGGCCCGCCGTGCCCGACGCGCCCGCGCCGTGCCCCGCAGCGGTCACGGGCGGTGCCCGCGGTCCCCGAGCGGCACCCCCGCCCCGAGCAGCGGTTTCCCCCTGCCCGGGGGG
>NZ_JAAVJC010000248.1 GCF_012033785.1 Streptomyces bohaiensis | reverse complement strand
GGCGAGGACACCTCGGCGGCCCGCGCCGGGGAGGACGGTGCCGAGCCCGCTCGCGTCGCGGGCGGCGGCCGCGACAGCGCGACGTCCCGCCCCCCGGTGCCCGCCCGGGACCCGGGGGAGACGCCGGTGGGCGGCCGGCAACCGGACGACGCGGCGTTCGACGACGCCACGGGGACGGCCGAGGACGGATCGGCGGCCGGTGGGGAGACACCGGAGGCGGCCGACGCGACGGGTCGGGCGGGGAACGGTCCACCGATGCCCGCCAGGCCCGACTTCCCGCCCGGCGGTGAAGCGGGCGGGCACCACGGCGCCTCGGATTCGTCGCCCTCCGAAACCCCGGTGACCACCCAGAGTCGCACCTACGAAACATAGACAGCGGTCGGGGAACTTTATTGATTGCAAGGCTGGACACGGCCAGACTCCTTCATTAAGAATGAGGCTGCCGTGGCTGAACGGGCTGCTCCCGGCATACCGCCGGTATGGTGCGAATCCGCTTCTTCCCGGCCTGTGAACCAGCCGCCGAACAGCCAAGGACCGTGATCGACGTGAAGGTCGGCATCCCCCGCGAGGTCAAGAACAACGAGTTCCGGGTGGCGATCACGCCGGCCGGGGTTCACGAGCTGGTCCGCGCCGGCCACGAGGTCTTCGTGGAGCACGACGCCGGTGTCGGCTCCGCCATCACCGACGCCGCGTTCACGGACGCCGGCGCGACCGTGCTCCCGACGGCCGACGAGGTCTGGGGCGTCGCCGACCTGGTGCTGAAGGTCAAGGAGCCGGTCGCCGAGGAGTACCACCGGCTGCGCAAGAACCAGGTCCTCTTCACCTACCTGCACCTGGCGGCCTCGGCCGAGTGCACCGACGCCCTGCTGGCCTCCGGCACCACGGCGATCGCCTACGAGACCGTCGAGACGGCCGACCGCGCGCTTCCGCTGCTCGCCCCCATGTCGGAGGTGGCCGGCCGCATCGCCCCGCAGGTCGGGGCCTACCACCTGATGCGCTCCGCCGGCGGGCGCGGCGTGCTGCCCGGCGGGGTACCCGGTGTCGCCGCCGCCGACGCCGTCGTCATCGGCGGCGGGGTCTCCGGGTGGAACGCCATGCAGATCGCGGTCGGCATGGGCTTCCGGGTCACCCTGCTCGACACCGACGTCAACAAGCTCCGCGAGGCCAACCGGATCTACGGCGGACAGGTCCGCACCATCACCTCCAACGCGTTCGAGCTGGAGAAGGCGGTGCGCGAGGCGGACCTCGTCATCGGTGCCGTGCTGATCCCCGGCGCCAAGGCGCCCAAGCTGGTGCGCAACCAGCTGGTGGCGGAGATGAAGCCCGGCAGCGTGCTGGTGGACATCGCGATCGACCAGGGCGGCTGCTTCGAGGACTCCCGTCCCACGACGCACGCGGAGCCGACCTTCACCGTGCACGACTCGGTCTTCTACTGCGTCGCCAACATGCCCGGTGCCGTTCCCAGCACCTCCACCTACGCGCTCACCAACGCGACGCTGCCCTACATCGTGCAGCTGGCCAACCGCGGCTGGCGGGAGGCGCTTCGGCGCGACCCGGCGTTCGCGCTCGGGCTCAACGTGCACGCCGGCGAGGTCGTGTACGCGCCGGTGGCCGACGCCCACGGGCTGCCGCACGCGGCGCTGGAATCGCTGCTCGGGTGAGCCGCCGGCGCTCCGCAGGGCCGTGCTGCGGGGTGATCGTCAGATCAACAGGTCGACAATCGGTCGTCGCCGGACCGTCAACGACCGGGTCAACACGGGGAAATGTCACACAACCGACCGGACGTCGTTCGACGACGTCCGGTCGGTTGCGTCGTGGGGGTGCCGTCCGCCGAGGTCGACTCATCCGGAAGGTGACTGTTTACCCGATTCGCTGCGGCCTTCGACTCGTTGTCCACGCATCGCACGCTCTGGACACACGGTCGTCGAGTGACGACGCGCCCGTGTCGTTACGCCGGTTTGTGTTGCTGTGGACGCCCGACACGCCATAGAGTCGCCAGTCGTCGGCAGGGCAGGACGTGACTCTGTCCAGAAGTTGCTTGGTCCCTAAGGAGGTAGGACGACTTGTGAATGAGTCGACAATCACTCCCGGGGGAGGACAGCCGGGGACGCCGGGGCAGCCGGCGGGATCCGCCGGCCGTGCCGAGGTCGGTTCGGTCGCTGTCCACACGTTCGCGACGCACAAGACCCCAACGGACACGACGGTGCATCAGAACAGCGACGACACGACCACGCAGACGGAGCCCGGCTTGGCGGAGTTGCCCGACGGTCAGTTCTTCGACCCGGACGCGGAGTACGAACCCGACCCCGAGTACGCGGCGACCATCGCCCCCGACGCCGCCCGGCAGCGGCGGGAGCGGATCGGTCCGACCGGTCGCCCCCTGCCGTACTTCCCGATCCCGGGACCGGTCAAGGAACGCGGCCCCGCGACGATCATCGCGATGTGCAACCAGAAGGGCGGGGTCGGCAAGACCACCTCGACCATCAACCTCGGAGCGGCGCTGGCCGAGTACGGCCGCCGCGTGCTGCTGGTGGACTTCGACCCCCAGGGCGCCCTCTCGGTCGGGCTCGGCGTCAACCCGATGGAGCTCGAACTCACTGTCTACAACCTCCTCATGCAGCGGGGCATGGCCCCCGACGAGGTGCTGCTGAAGACGGCCGTCGCCGGCATGGACCTGCTGCCCAGCAACATCGACCTCTCCGCCGCCGAGGTCCAGCTGGTCAGCGAGGTCGCGCGCGAGTCCACGCTCCAGCGCGCCCTCCAGCCGATGCTGTCGGACTACGACTTCGTGGTGATCGACTGCCAGCCCTCGCTCGGCCTGCTGACCGTCAACGCGCTGACCGCCGCGCACAAGGTCATCGTCCCGCTGGAGTGCGAGTTCTTCGCCCTGCGCGGTGTCGCCCTGCTGACCGAGACCATCGAGAAGGTGCAGGAGCGGCTCAACCCCAGCCTGCAGCTCGACGGGATCCTGGCCACGATGTACGACTCGCGCACCGTGCACAGCCGCGAGGTGCTGGCCCGCGTCGTCGAGGCGTTCGAGAACCACGTCTACCACACCGTGATCGGCCGCACGGTCCGGTTCCCCGAGACCACCGTCGCGGGTGAACCCATCACCACCTACGCCTCCAACTCCGTCGGTGCCGCCGCCTACCGCCAGCTCGCCAGGGAGGTGCTCGCCCGGTGCCACGCCGAGTGAGTCTGCCGGCAGCCGACGAACTGTTCCGCACCACCGGCGGTCCCGCCGTCCAGCCCTCCGTTCCGCAGGGGCCGCAGGCCCCCGAGGACCCGGCTCGGCAGCCCTCGGGCCGTCCGGACGAGGAGCCCGCCGAATCCGACGGCGAGGCCTCGGAGACCGACACCGGCCGGGAGGAGTCCCGGACCTCCCCACTGCCCGCCCAGGGCCCCCGGGGCGGCTCCCGCGGCTCCGCCGCTCCGACGGGCGGGCAGCCCCCCGCCGCGCCGCAGAGCGCTGCGCCCGCCGCGGGGAGCGCTCCCGCACGCGGCGGCAAGTCCACCGCCCCCCGGCGCGGACGCGTCGCGCGCCGCCCGAGCGGCCGGGAGCGCCACGACGAGAAGATCACGGTCTACGTCTCCGCCGAGGAGCTGATGGACCTGGAGCACGCGCGCCTCGTCCTGCGCGGGGAGCACGGGCTCGCGGTGGACCGGGGGAGGATCGTCCGCGAGGCGGTGGCCGTGGTCCTCGCCGACCTGGAGTCCCGCGGCGACGCCAGCATTCTGGTCCGGCGGCTGCGAGGGCGCTGAACCACCGCCGCGCGGCGTCGCCGGGCCCCGTCCGGCGGCCGGTAGTGTCGCTGCGCGATGACCGCTCACGACCCACCTCCGCGCCGCCGCCCGGGCCGCGGTGCGACCGCACCCGGCCCGCCCACCCGGCCGCCGGGCGGTGCCACGGAACCGGAGCCGGGGGAGCGCCCCGGCGGCGACCCCGCCCCGACGGGCGCCGCCGGCGCCGACGTCCCGCCCGCGGACCGTCCGCCCGCGGACCGTCCGCCCGCGGAGATCGCCGGCGGGGAGGGAACCGCCCGGCGTCCCGGCGGCGGCCGGTTCACCGTCGTGCTCGACAACTTCGAGGGCCCGTTCGACCTGCTCCTCCAGCTCATCTCCCGGCACACCATGGACGTGACCGAGGTCGCCCTGTCGCGGGTCACCGACGAGTTCATGGCCCACCTGCGGGCGCTGGGCCCCGACGGGGACCTCGACCAGACGACGGAGTTCCTCGTCGTCGCGGCGACCCTGCTGGACCTGAAGGCGGCACGCCTCCTGCCCGCCGCCGAGGTCGAGGACGAGGAGGACCTCGCCCTGCTGGAGGCCCGGGACCTGCTCTTCGCCCGGCTGCTCCAGTACCGCGCCTACAAGGAGATCGCCGCGATCTTCGCGAGCCGCCTCGAGGCCGAGACCCACCGGCACCCCCGGACCGTCGGGCTGGAGCCGCACCACGCGGCGCTGCTGCCCGAGGTCGTGCTCTCCGTCGGACCGGAGGGGCTCGCCCGCATCGCCGCGCGTGCGCTGGCCCCCCGTCCCGAGCCGCAGGTGTACGTCGACCACATCCACGCGCCGCTCGTCAGCGTCCGGGAGCAGGCGGCCGTCGTGGTCGACCGGCTCCGCGCCCTGAAGCGCGCCAGCTTCGCCGAGCTCACCGCCGACGCCCCCGACACCCTCACCGTCGTCGCGCGGTTCCTCGCCCTGCTGGAGCTCTACCGGGAACGCGCGGTGGCGCTGGACCAGCCCGAGGCCCTCGGCGACCTCACCGTCCACTGGAGCGGCTCCGGCGACGGAGCCCCGACCGTCACCGACGAGTTCGACACCCCGCCCGCCCTGCCCGACGACCGTCGCGGGCGCCGGGCGGCACAGGAGCAGCGATGACCACGAGCGAGCCACCCGGCCCCGACGCCACCGGCCCCGACACCACCGGCCCCGACACCACCGGCCCCGACGCCACCGCGCCCGGCCCGGCGGCCCCCATGCCGGCCGATCCCGGGGTGATCCCCGCCACGCCGGCCGCCGGGTCGGCACCCGGGCGCTCCGGCGCCACGGACGCGCCGGAGTCCGCCGACGCGGACCGGCTGCCGCTGCGCCCCGCGCTGGAGGCGGTCCTCATGGTCGTGGACGAGCCGGTCCGGGAGGAGCACCTCGCCCGGATCCTGGACCGCCCGCGCCAGGAGGTCTCCGACGCCCTGCGGACGCTGGCACAGGAGTACAAGGCGGAGCAGCGGGGGTTCGACCTGCGGTTCGTCGCCGAGGGCTGGCGCTTCTACACCCGTGCCGCCTACGCGCCGGCCGTGGAGCGCTTCGTCCTCGACGGGCAGAGCGCCCGGCTGACCCAGGCGGCGCTGGAGACGCTCGCCGTCGTCGCGTACCGGCAGCCCGTCAGCCGCTCCCGGGTCTCCGCGGTGCGCGGGGTCAACTGCGACGGCGTGATGCGGACCCTGCTCCAGCGGGGTCTGGTGGAGGAGGCGGGCACCGAACCCGAGACAGGTGCGATCCTGTACGGGACGACGCACGTTTTCCTGGAGCGGCTCGGCCTTCGTGGCCTCGACGAGCTGCCCGAGCTCGCGCCCTTCCTCCCCGAGGCGGCGGCGGTGGAGCCCGACAGCCAGGAGGCGGTGCCGACGTTCGACGTAGACAGCGCCGACCCACCGACCTAAGACGAGACTTTGATGCGAAGCAGCGGCAGGAACAGCAACCGGAACGACCGGGGCGCGGGCAGCGGCCGGAACGACCGGGGCGCGGGCAGCGGCCGGGGACGGGAGAGCGCCGGCCGTCCCCGGCCGGAGGAGCGTCGCTACCCGGAGTCCGGCGGGAAGCGCCAGGGCGGCGGTGCGGCGGGTGGCGGCGGCTCGGCCGGCGGCAGCGGCTCGACCGGCGGGCGCTCCGGAGCCGGCAAGCCCGGCAGCCGCAGCGGTGGCCCCGCCACCGGCGGCCGGACGGGCGCCAAGCGCCCGGCACGGTCCGCGCCCAGCCGCCCCCGCGAGCTGGACGCGAAGATCGAGGAGCGCAACCGGGAGCGCCACAGCCGGGACACCCCCCGAACCCCGAAGACCTTCGGGGAGGCCGACGGCGTCCGGCTGCAGAAGGTGCTCGCCCAGGCCGGCATGGGGTCCCGCCGTGCCTGCGAGGAGCTGATCGACCAGCGCCGGGTGGAGGTCAACGGGGAGATCGTCACCGAGCAGGGGCTGCGGGTCGAGCCCGCCCGCGACGAGATCCGGGTGGACGGCCTGACGGTCACCACGCAGAAGGACCTCTTCTTCGCGCTCAACAAGCCGGTCGGTGTCGTCTCCGCGATGGAGGACCCCGACGGCCGCCCCTGCCTCGGCGACTACGTCCAGAACCGGGAGAGCAGGCTCTTCCACGTCGGACGGCTCGACGCCGAGACCGAGGGGCTGATCCTCCTCACCAACCACGGTGAGCTGGCGCACCGCCTGACCCACCCCCGCTACGGCGTCACCAAGACCTATGTCGCCGCCATCGAGGTCAGCCAGAGCTCCGGCCGGCTCCCGCGCGACCTCGGCAAGCAGCTCAAGGACGGCGTGCAGCTGGAGGACGGCTACGCACGGGCGGACAGCTTCCGCGTCGTGGAGAACGTCGGCCGCAACTACCTGGTGGAGATCACCCTCCACGAGGGCCGCAAGCACATCGTGCGGCGGATGCTGGACGAGGTGGGCTTCCCCGTCAGCAAGCTGGTCCGCACCGGTTTCGGCTCCGTCACCCTGGGCGACCAGAAGTCCGGCTGGCTGCGCCGGATGACCAACACCGAGGTCGGGCGGCTGATGCGCGAGGTCGATGGAGGTACCGATCAGGCCGGTGCCGATGACGAGGGCGGTCCGCATCGGGCCAGGGTAGCCGGGGAGCGGCCCCCCGGACGCCGCCG
>NZ_JAAVJC010000247.1 GCF_012033785.1 Streptomyces bohaiensis | reverse complement strand
ATCGGGTCCCGGCCCGCCGGGAGGGTCGGTCGCGCTCGCCCGCTACCCGGCGCGCTTGCCGCCCTTGGTGCGCTTGGCGGCGGCGGTCCCGGAGGCGCCGCCGGACGCCTTCCGCGCGGTGGCGGAGCCGCCCGCGGCCTTCTTCCCCCCGCGCGACCCGGACGACGCCGCCGTCCGGCGCGGGGACCGCTTCGCGGCGGTGCCGCCGGTGGGCCCGGCGTCGCTCACCCGGTCGCCCAGGATGTCCCGCAGGAACTTCCCGGTGTGGCTGGCCGGAACCGCCGCCACCTGCTCCGGGGTGCCCTCGGCCACCACCTGGCCGCCGCCGGAGCCGCCCTCCGGCCCCATGTCGACCACCCAGTCCGCGGTCTTGATCACATCGAGGTTGTGCTCGATGACGATCACCGAGTTGCCCTTGTCGACCAGCCCGGAGAGCACGTCGATCAGCTTCCGGATGTCCTCGAAGTGCAGCCCGGTGGTGGGCTCGTCGAGGACGTAGACGGTGCGCCCGGTGGATCGGCGCTGCAGCTCGGAGGCGAGCTTCACGCGCTGTGCCTCACCGCCGGAGAGGGTCGGCGCCGGCTGGCCGAGCCGCACGTACCCCAGGCCGACGTCCTTGAGCGTCCGCAGGTGGCGGGCGATGCCGGGGACGGCCTCGAAGAACTCCGTCGCCTCCTCGATCGGCATGTCGAGGACCTCGGAGATCGACTTCCCCTTGTAGTGGACCTCCAGCGTCTCCCGGTTGTACCGGGCGCCGTGGCACACCTCGCAGGGGACGTAGACGTCCGGCAGGAAGTTCATCTCGATCTTGATGGTGCCGTCGCCCGCGCAGTTCTCGCAGCGGCCGCCCTTGACGTTGAAGGAGAACCGGCCGGGGAGGTACCCGCGCACCTTGGCCTCGGTGGTCTCCGCGAACAGCCGCCGCACGTGGTCGAAGACACCCGTGTAGGTGGCGGGGTTCGACCGGGGGGTCCGGCCGATCGGGGACTGGTCGACGTGGACGACCTTGTCCACCAGGTCGTCGCCCTCCACCCGGGTGTGGCGGCCCGGCACCGACCGGGCGCCGTTGAGCTCCCGCGCGAGATGGGTGTACAGGATGTCGTTGACCAGCGTCGACTTGCCCGAACCCGAGACGCCGGTGACCGCCGTCAGCACACCCAGCGGGAAGCTGACGTCGACGTCCCGGAGGTTGTGCTCCCGCGCCCCCACGACCGTCAGCTGCCGGTCGGTGTCGACCGGGCGCCGCTGCTCGGGCATCGCGATCTGCCGCTTGCCCGAGAGGTACTGGCCGGTCAGCGACTTCTCGTTGGTCAGCAGCCCGGCCAGCGGTCCGCTGTGCACGACCTGGCCGCCGTGCTCGCCGGCGCCCGGACCGATGTCGACGACCCAGTCCGAGGCGTTGATGGTGTCCTCGTCGTGCTCCACCACGATCAGGGTGTTGCCGAGGTCGCGCAGCCGGACGAGGGTCTCGATCAGGCGGTGGTTGTCGCGCTGGTGCAGTCCGATGGACGGCTCGTCCAGCACGTACAACACGCCCACCAGACCCGAACCGATCTGGGTGGCCAGCCGGATGCGCTGCGCCTCGCCGCCGGAGAGCGAGCCGGCGGTCCGGCCGAGCGAGAGGTAGTCCAGGCCGACGTCGACCAGGAAGCGCAGCCGCTCGTTGACCTCCTTCAGTACCCGCTCGGCGATCTTCCGCTCCCGGGCGTCGAGCTTCATCTCGCGCAGGAAGTCGGCGCACTCGCTGATCGACATCGAGGAGATCTCCGCGATGGAGCGCCCCTTGACGGTCACCGCCAGCACCACGGGCTTGAGCCGGCTGCCCTCGCAGGCGGGGCAGGGCACCTCCCGCATGTACCCCTCCAGCCGCTCGCGGCCGGCGTCGCTCTCCGACTCGCCGTGGCGGCGCCGGATGAACGGGATCACGCCCTCGAAGACGGTCTGGTACGCCCGCTCCCGGCCGTGCCGGTTCTCGTAGCGCACCTCGATCTTGGTGCGGTGGCCGTACAGCAGCGCCTTGCGGGCCCGCGCCGGCAGCCCGGCCCAGGGGATGTCGGTGCGGAAGTTCAGCGCCTGGGCGAGCGCGTTGGTCAGGTGCTGGAAGTACCCCTTGGTCTGGCCGTGCGACCAGGGGTGCAGCGCGCCCTCCTCCAGCGACTTCTCCTCGTCCGGCACCACCAGCTCCGGGTCGACCTCCATGGTGGAGCCGAGCCCCGAGCACTCCGGGCACGCGCCGAACGGCGAGTTGAAGGAGAACGAGCGCGGCTCCAGCTCCTCGAAGGAGAGGTCGTCGTAGGGGCAGTAGAGGTGCTCGGAGTACATCCGCTCGCGCTGCGGGTCGTCCTCGTCGAGGTCGACGAAGTCGAGCACGACCATGCCGCCGGAGAGTCCGAGCGCCGTCTCGACCGAGTCGGTCAGCCGCCGCTTGGCACTGTCCTTGACGGTGAGCCGGTCCACCACCACCTCGATGGTGTGCTTCTCCTGCTTTTTGAGCGTCGGCGGCTCCGAGAGCTGCACGACGGCGCCGTCGACCCGGGCCCGGCTGAAGCCCTTGGAGCTGAGGTCGGCGAAGAGGTCGACGAACTCGCCCTTGCGCTCCCGCACCAGCGGGGAGAGGACCTGGAACCGGCTGCCCTCCTCCAGGCCGAGCACCTTGTCGACGATGGCCTGCGGCGACTGCCGGGCGATGGGCCGCCCGCACTCCGGGCAGTGCGGCTTGCCGATCCGTGCGAAGAGCAGCCGCAGGTAGTCGTAGACCTCGGTGATGGTGCCCACGGTGGAGCGGGGGTTGCGGGAGGTGGACTTCTGGTCGATCGAGACCGCGGGGGAGAGGCCCTCGATGAAGTCCACGTCGGGCTTGTCCATCTGGCCGAGGAACTGCCGGGCGTAGGCCGACAGCGACTCGACGTAGCGCCGCTGGCCCTCGGCGAAGATGGTGTCGAAGGCCAGCGAGGACTTGCCCGACCCGGACAGTCCGGTGAACACGACCAGCGAGTCGCGGGGGAGCTCGATGGAGATGTTCTTGAGGTTGTGCTCGCGAGCGCCGCGAACGAGGAGTCGGTCGGCCACGCCGATTGGCACCTTTCGGATGGTGGGCGACGAGGGGCCGGCGGCCGCGCCTGGCGCGGGCCGGGGATATGCGGTCCCCCGGACATACGGGTATGACTCCTCCCAGCGTAGGCCGGGGGTCCGACAGAAGCGGCCCGAGCGGGAGGGGTGGAGACACCGAGCGTACAAGAACATCTGTTCGATCTTGCTCCGCCGGGTCCGCCCGCCGTCCCCGGCGGCCCGCCGCGTCCCGTCCTCCCGGTCGTTCCCGAGCCCTCCCGGGGCCGCCGCTCCCCGGTATAGCGTGGTGATCATGAGCCGACCCGATGCTGACCTCTCCGGTCTCACCCGCGCGACCGACACCCTCCTCGCCACGGTCCCCGGCCTCGACCAGGCCGCGCTCTCCGCCCCCTCCCGACTCCCCGGCTGGACCCGGGGCCACGTCCTGGCCCACCTCGCCCGCAACGCCGACGCCATCGTCAACGTCATGGAGGGCCGGCCGATGTACCCCGACGCCGCCACCCGCGACCACGACATCGAGGCGGGTGCCGGCCGCACCCCCGCCGAGCACCTCGCCGACCTGCGAACCACCGCGGCGCGACTGCGGGAGGCGTTCGACGCCCGGCCGGACGACGCCTGGGACGCCACCGTGACCCTGCGGAACGGGGTGACGGACCTCGCCTCCGGGGTGCCGTTCCGCCGCTGGCTGGAGGTGGAACTGCACCACGTCGACCTCGGCGTCGACCGCGACGTCAGCGACCTCTCCGGCGCCTTCACCGACCGGGCGCTGGCCTACCTCACCCGCCGCTTCCACGGCAACGCCGAGGTGCCGCCGGTGGAGGTGCGGGCCGAGGACGGCCGCAGCTGGACCACCGGCTCCACCGACGGCCCCGCCGTCGTCGTGGCCGGCAACCCCGCCGCGCTCGTCGGCTGGCTCGCCGGCCGCACCACCGGCAGCGGCCTCACCGCCACCGGTGCGCCGCTGCCCGTGCTGCCCGCCCTGTGAGACGCTGTCCGCCCGTTTCCGGGCCCTGATGCTGGAAGGCAGGAACCCATGACGTACACGGGACGGGTCACCGTCGGCGGCCCCGCCGAGGTGCACGAGCTCGCCGGGCTGCTCATCTCCAAGGTGGCCGTGGGCCCCATGGAGAACAACGCCTATCTCCTCCGCTGCCGCGAGACCGGTGAGCAGCTGCTGATCGACGCCGCCGCGGAACCGGAGACGCTGCTGCGGCTGATCGGGGAGGACTCGGTCGCCACCGTCGTCACGACCCACCGCCACGGCGACCACTGGCAGGCGCTCGCCGAGGTCGTCGCCGCCACCGGCGCCCGCACCTGCGCGGGGAGGTTCGACGCCGAGGGCATCCCGGTCCCGACCGACCTGCTCCTCGACGACGGCGACGAGCTGTCGGTAGGGCACTGCCGGCTCGTCGCGCGCCACCTGCGGGGCCACACCGAGGGGTCGATCGCCCTCGTCTACGACGACCCCCGCGGCCACCCGCACCTCTTCACCGGGGACTGCCTGTTCCCCGGTGGTGTCGGCAACACCTTCGGTGACGACGCGGCGTTCCGCACGCTGCTGCACGACGTGGAGACCAAGTTCTTCGACGCGCTGCCCGACGAGACCTGGGTCTACCCCGGTCACGGCGCCGACACCACCCTGGGCGCGGAACGCCCCCAGCTCGCCGTCTGGCACGAGCGCGGCTGGTGACGGCGGAGCCGGCGGCGGACGGGGCGGCCGCGACCCGGCCGCCCCACCCGCTCCGGCGCCACCAGCGGGAGGCGCTGGCCGGTCTGGAGCAGGTCCTCGCGGCCGGCCACCGCCGTGCCTGGGTGGTCCTCCCGCCCGGCCTGGGCAAGACCCTCACCGGGCTGGAGGCGGCACGGCGGCTGGGACGGCCGGTCGTCGTGCTCGGGCCCAACACCGCGATCCAGGGCCAGTGGGTGCGTGAGTGGTCCGCCTTCCGCCCCGAGCCGCCGCCCGCCGGCACCTCACGTGACCTCGCCTCGACCGTCACCGTCCTGACCTATCAGGCGCTCGCCAGCTTCGATCCCGACGCCGAGGTCGCCGAGGACGGCGCCGGCACCGCCCACCTGCACCGGCTGCGCCCGGGCGGACGGGAGCTGGTCGAGGCCATGCGGCGGGCCGGCGAGATCACCCTGCTGCTCGACGAGTGCCACCACCTGCTGGAGACCTGGGGCGAGCTGCTCGCCGAGGTGCTCCGCGAACTGCCCTCCGCCACCGTGGTGGGCCTGACCGCCACGCCTCCCGAACGTCTCACCCGGGCGCAGGCGGCGCTGGTGGAGGAGCTGTTCGGCCCCGCGGTCCGCGGTCCCTCGATCCCCGCCGCCGTCCGGGAGGGGCACCTCGCGCCCTACGCCGAGCTGGCCTGGCTCACCACCCCCACCCCCGTCGAGGACGCCTGGCTCGCCGGGGAGGCGGAACGCTTCACCGAACTGGTCGCCCGCCTCATGACGCCCGGCTTCGCCGGCACCGACTTCCTGCCCTGGCTCGACCGCCGCGTCGTGGCGCGCACCGGCCCGGCCGGAGAGGGCGCCGGCCCGCTCCTCCCGTGGCACCGGTTCGCCGCCGCGGAACCCGCCCTCACGGACGCCGCGCTGCGCCTGCACCACCAGGGGCTCCTCGCACTGCCCGCCGGCGCGCGCCTCCGCGAGGAGCACCGCCACCCGCCGCGCGCCGAGGACTGGGTGGCGCTGATCGACGACTGGGTCCGCCGCTGCCTGCGGGTCTCGGCGACCGAGGCGGACCGGGCGGCCGAGGCGGAGATCCGGGCCGCACTCCCCGCCGTCGGCCACCGACTCACCGCGCGCGGCGTGCGGCGGGACCGCTCGCCGCTGGACCGCGTGCTGGCGCGCAGCGCGGCGCGGACGGCCGCCGTCGCCGAGATCCTCGCAGCCGAGGCCGACGCGCTGGGGAGCCGGCTGCGAGCCGTCGTGATCTGCGACCACGAACGCGCCACCGCGACCCTGCCGGCCCGGTTGGCGGGCGTCCTCGACGCCGAGGCGGGCTCGGCGCGCCTGGTGCTGGCGACGCTGGCCGCCGACGAGCGGACCGCCGCCCTCGCCCCCGTGCTGGTGACCGGCCGCACCGTCGCGGCGGCGCCGGCCACCGCGGAGGCCTTCGCCGCCTGGTGCCGTGAACGCCACCCCGGCCTCGACCTCACCGTCCGCCCGCTCCCCGACACCCCCGGCACGGCCGAGGTGGTCGGGCGCTGGACGAGCCGCCGCTGGGTGGCGCTGGCCACGGCGTACGTCGAGGCGGGCCGCACCCGGGCGCTGATCGGCACCCGCGCCCTGCTCGGCGAGGGGTGGAACGCCCGCCGGGTCAACACCCTCGTCGACCTCACCGAGGCCACCACCCCCACCGCGGTGGTGCAGACCCGGGGCCGGGCGCTGCGCCCGGACCCGCAGTGGCCGGACAAGGTCGCCCACACCTGGTCGGTGGTCTGCGTCGCCCCCGACCACCCCCGCGGCACCTCCGACTGGGACCGGTTCGTCCGCAAGCACGACGGCTACCTGGGAGTGGCCGAGGGCGGTGCCGTGCTCGCCGGCGTCGCACACGTCGACGCCACCCTCTCGCCCTACGCCCCGCCGGCCGCGGAGACCTTCCCCGCGTTCAACGCCGCCATGCTCGTCCGCGCCCGGGACCGGGCGCGGACGAGGGAGCTGTGGCGGGTCGGCGACCCCTACGAGGACCGGCTGGGCCACCTCCTCCGGGTCACCGCCGACCGCGGCCGTCGGCGTCCGGCGCCCGCCTTCCGGGACAGCGGGCACCGGCCCCCGCCCGCGGTGCCGGCCGCCCGGGGGACGGCACCGGCCCGCCCCGCCGG
>NZ_JAAVJC010000246.1 GCF_012033785.1 Streptomyces bohaiensis | reverse complement strand
CCCCGGCGCGACCGCCGGGGCCGGGCCCGTCCGCACGGCCGGGCCCGTCCGCACGGCCGGGACGGCGGCGGTCGGCGCGGCCCGGTCGGAGTCCTTCCAGGTGTGGTCGGTCCCCGGACTGCCCGAGGTGACGCCCGGGGACGACCTGGCGGGACTGATCGCCGCGGCGTGCGCCGCTCCCGGTGGGCGGCCGCTGGCGGACGGCGACATCCTCGTCGTCACCTCCAAGGTCGTCAGCAAGGCGGAAGGGCGCGTCCTGCGGGCTGCGGACCGCGAGGCGGCCGTCGACGCCGAGACCGTCCGCGTCGTCGCCCGCCGCGGTCCGGCCCGCATCGTGGAGTCCCGACACGGCTTCGTCATGGCCGCGGCCGGTGTCGACGCCTCCAACACCCCGCCCGGCACCGTCCTGCTGCTCCCGGAGGACCCGGACGCCTCGGCCCGGGCGATCCGGGACGGACTGCGCGAGCGGACCGGCGCCGAGGTGGCGGTCGTCGTCAGCGACACCTTCGGGCGTCCTTGGCGCGAGGGGCAGACCGATGTCGCCATCGGCGCCGCCGGCCTGCGGTCCCTGGACGACCTCCGCGGCGGCACGGACACCCACGGCAATCCCCTGGGGGTGAGCGTCACCGCTGTCGCGGACGAACTGGCGGGTGCAGGCGAGCTCGTGAAGGGCAAGACCGAGGGCCGCCCCGTCGCGGTCGTCCGGGGGCTGGCCGAGCACCTGCTGGCCGCCGCCCGGCCAGCCGACGGCGCCCCCTCCCCCTCCGGTCCGGCGGGCGCCCGCGCCGAGGACCCGGGGGCGCGGCCCCTGGTCCGCGACGCCGCCGCCGACATGTTCCGGCTGGGCACCTCCGAGGCGATCCGGGCCGCGGTCACCCAGCGGCGCACCGTCCGGGAGTTCACCGACGCACCGGTCGACGGCGACGCCGTGCGCCGGGCGGTCGCCGCCGCGGTCACCGCGCCCGCACCGCACCACACGACGCCGTGGCGGTTCGTACTGCTGGAGTCGGCGGACGCCCGAGCCGGGCTGCTGGACGCGATGCTCGACGCCTGGGTCGCCGACCTGCGGGCGGACGGACGCGAGGAGGAGTGGATCGCCCGGCGCGTCCGTCGCGGCGACGTACTGCGGCGCGCGCCCTCCCTGGTGGTTCCCTGTCTCGTCGCCGACGGCGCCCACCACTACCCCGACGAGCGGCGGGCCGCCGCCGAGCGGGAGATGTTCGTCGTGGCCGCCGGGGCCGCGGTGCAGAACCTGCTGGTGGCGCTCGCCGGCGAGGGGCTGGGGTCGGCCTGGGTGTCGTCCACCATGTTCTGCCGCCCCACCGTGCGGCGGGCGCTGGAGCTTCCGGACTCCTGGGACCCGATGGGCGCGGTGGCGGTCGGCCACCCGGCCGCCGCCCCGCCGCCCCGCCCGGCCCGCGACGCCGCCGCGTTCTGGACGGTGCGCTGACCGGAGGTCACGGGTGTCGCCACCGGCCGGCCGGTGGCGACACCCGCGGGGGCAGCCGCGACGGGCCGCCCGGTGGTCGAATCGTGCGCGAGGACGGTCCCGCGGGTCCGGCGCCGTCGGACCTCGCATCGTGGCGGCCTGACGGCGCCTCTGGTCGACCGCTCGTGCACGGCTTTGCCTCACCTCGGCACAGCTCACTCTTCCCGCCGCACAGCGCGACCGTGGGAGACCGTGTACTCCGGGGTTCGGTCGGATCCGCACCCTCGCCGACGCCCGAGCGGCGGGCCGTCGAGCTCACTTCCCGGGCACGGGACTGATCGCAGCGGACCACTGCGGCTGCACAGAGCGCTGCGGGGTGCAGGTGCCGGGAGACGAGAGGGTGCTGCACACCACGCCCTGGTGGCCGCAGCGGGTGGGCCCGCTTCGGTGACCGAGCCCCCTTGGGGGGGGGCTCCCGGGGGCCACAACCACCTGTACCGGTGGAGGGACCCAGTCACCTGATCCCGATTGTGACCGGCGTCACGGGGTGCGCAACCCGGCCGCTCTGGAAGGCGGTGGCGCAGCAGCGACGCTCCCCGCAAAGAGCCCCCACGGATGTGTGCTGGACCCCATCCGCCCGGTGTCGAAGAACGAACACTCCTGGGAGCTTCTCTCACTCACCAGTACGTAGCCGCCATGGCCCCGGCGCACGCCGCCCAGCCGGGAGATCGGGCGCCGCCCGCCGAGGGTGAGGCGTCGGTGTCACCGACTGGGCACCGTCATCGGCGCGCACAGCCGGGGTCCGGCGCCCCGGGGCGAGGCGGCCGGCCCCATCAGCCGACCGCGGCTCGGCACCGGCGGTCGACTGCCGACAGGGTCATCGGCACAGTGGGGTGTTCAGCGCGCCGCCGCTCAGTCGCAGATGATCTGGTCACCGGTGGCGGCGCCGAAGCCGCCGTCCTTCCACTCCTGCGAGCTCATCGGCCGCCGGCCGTCGCGGACCGGCTGGACGCGGTCGAAGTCCTCGCCGACCGCGACCAGCAGCTCGTCCCCGTGGTCGGCGACCTCGCGCAGTTGGGCGTCGGGCAGCGGCGCGCGGAGGGCGGCGGCCTCCGCGCGGCGCTCCGGACCGTGGGTGATGGTGGTGCGCGACTGGGAGGTGGCGGCGGAGCCGGGGTCGTCCTCGGCGGTGAGACCGGCGGTGGTGAAGCCGGTGGCGGCCAACTGCTCGTCGGCGCGGGCGGCGAGCCCCGCCGTGGTGCTGGCGTTCTCGACCCGGACCCGGACCTCCTCGGGGGCGAGTTCCACGGGCACGGCTCCGCGGGGCCCGTCCGCCGCGTCACGGTCGCGGTCCGGCGCCCCGTCCTCCGAGGCGGCGGCGTCCTCCTCCCGCGCCTCGCCATCACTCGCGGCGTCGGTGACGTCGGCGCCGGCCAGCGGGCGGTCCTCCCGGATCGCGGCGAAGAGCCGCTCGGCGCCCTCCTCGTCCCAGGCCACGGTGGAGCCGCCGCCCGGCAGCTTCTTGCCCGACCCGTCCACCGGCACCGAGGTCAGCTCGGCCGAGGAGGCGTCGAAGCCGCCGAGGGCGCGGCTGAGCTCCAGCATCTGGTCGACGCCGAACTCGGGGTCGACGCGGACCGATTCCAGCATCACGTCGGCGGTCCGCCGCAGTTTCGCGGGGTTGAGCAGCACGTCGGTGCTGACCGCCTTGTCGAGGAAGGCGGCGAGGAACTTCTGCTGCCGCTGCATCCGCCCGAAGTCGGCGGAGGGGTCGACCGAGCGCGCCCGTACGTACTGGAGCGCCTCGCCTCCGCTGAGCGTGGAGGTGCCCGGCGGGAGGTCCAGTCCGGACTTCTCGTCCTTGAGGGGGCGGACGGTGCAGACGTCGACGCCGCCGATCTCGTCCACGCCGCGCATGAAGCTGAGGAAGTTGACCTCCAGGTAGTGGTCGATGCGGACGCCGGTCATCTTCTCCACGGTGCGGACCATCAGGGAGGGGCCGCCGTGGGAGAGGGCCGCGTTCATCTTGTCGGGGTGCGCGGGGTGGCGTTCGCCGCCGCCGGCCTCGAAGGTGTGGGCGGGCAGTTCGGCGTAGGAGTCGCGCGGCAGCGAGACGACGCTCGCCCGTTCCCGGTCCTCCGAGAGGTGGACCAGGATGATGGTGTCGGCGCAGTGGCAGGCCTCGCCGCCGATGCGGAACTTCTTCTTCTCCTCGGCGGTGATGCCCTCGCGGCTGTCGTTGCCGATCAGCAGGAAGTTCAGGCCCTTGGAGGTGTCCGGCCGGTTGCTGAGGTCGTGGAAGGGGTCGACCCGCTCCACCCCGGTGTCGATGGTGGAGACCATGGCGTGCCCGACGCCGCCGGTCAGCAGGACGCCCGCCGCGGCCACGGCGGAGAGCCGCAGCCCCCAGCGCGGCCGGCGGCGCCGGCCCGGCGCGGGACGGGGACGCTGACTGCTCGGGTGCTGCGGGCGGCTGGCGGGCAAGGTCGGAACCTCCGCTTGTCGTACGAACGGGGGCCGGGTCACCCCGCCTGGAGCGTAGGAACGGCGGGGGCGCGCCGCGCGCAGACCCGCCGCACACCACCCGGGTGGGCGAACCACGGTGATCCGTTCGCGGTACCGTGAGCCGGTGACGACACGAGGAGACCGGGGCGGCAGCGACCCCGGTGAGCACGGCCTTCCGGCGGTGTCGGTGATCATGCCGGTGCTGAACGAGGAACGACATCTGCGGCACGCGGTGGAAGCCATCCTGCGGCAGGAGTACGCGGGCGGGATGGAGGTGGTCATCGCGCTCGGACCGTCAACGGACCGTACGGACGAGATCGCCGCCGAACTGGTCGCCGAGACCGCGGACCGGCCCTGGGGCAGGGTGCGCACCGTCCCCAACCCGACCGGCCGGACCCCCGCCGGACTGAACGCGGCGATCGCGGCCTCCCGCCACCCGGTGGTGGTGCGGGTGGACGGGCACGGCATGCTCTCGCCGGGCTACATCGCGACCGCGGTCCGCCTGCTGGAGGAGACCGGCGCCGCCAACGTGGGCGGCATCATGCACGCCGAGGGCGAGAACGCCTGGGAGCACGCGGTGGCCGCGGCCATGACGTCCCGGATCGGCGTCGGCAACGCCGCCTTCCACACCGGGGGGTCGGCCGGCGAGGCGGAGACGGTCTACCTGGGCGTCTTCCGCCGGGAGGTGCTGGAACGGCTGGGCGGGTACAACACCGAGTTCATCCGCGCGCAGGACTGGGAGTTGAACTTCCGCATCCGGCAGGACGGCGGACGGATCTGGTTCTCCCCGGAGCTGCTGGTCTCCTACCGCCCGCGCCCGACCGTCCGGAAGCTGGCCAGGCAGTACCACGACTACGGCCGGTGGCGGCATGTCGTGGCCCGCTACCACCAGGGGTCGATCAACCCCCGCTACCTGGCGCCGCCGGCCGCGGTGCTGGCGATCGCGGCGGGGTTGCTCGGCGCCGTCGTGACCCCCTGGACGCTGGTGGTCCCGGCGGGGTACCTGGCGGCGATCACCGTCGGCTCGCTCCCGGCGGGCCGCGGGCGTCCGGCGGGCGCCCGGCTGCGTATCCCGGTGGCGCTGGCGACGATGCACATGTCCTGGGGGTGGGGCTTCCTGACCAGTCCGCGGTCCCTGGCGCGCCGGGTGCGGCAGGCACGTCCCGCTCCGGCCGGGCGTCAGTCGGTGGCGTGCAGCGGGTTGACCGCCATGCAGGCGCTGTCGTCGTCGGCGCTGAGGGCCTCGCCGCTGTCGAGCCGCTCCCCGGGCTCGCCGGGAGCGGCGTCGGGGGGCGCGGGGAACTGGTTGCCCTCGCGCCAGTCGGTGCCGATGACGAGGGTGAACGTCTCGGCCGAGGCGGAGGAGCGCAGCGCGCGGTCCGGGAGGCCGAGGGCGGCCGCCACGGCGCGGGCATCGGCCTCGGCCTGGTCCCCGGTGGGATGGGTCAGCGAGGTCTCCGCCTGGGAGATGGGCCGCTCGTCGACGAAGGACTGGACGTAGCCCAGGGCCGCGAGTTCGGCGACGACCACACTCGCCCGGCCGGTGACGGCGGGCAGCGAGACCGAACCGGTGCCGTTGCGGACCGTGACGCCGACCTCGGCGGGGTCGCGCGGTCGGACGGCGTCGGTCTCCTCGTCCGCGGCGGCCTCCGCGATGTCGTCCGGGTACTCCTCGTCGAGCGCGATGTCGTTGCG
Organism: Streptomyces bohaiensis; assembly: GCF_012033785.1. Lineage (GTDB taxonomy): Bacteria > Actinomycetota > Actinomycetes > Streptomycetales > Streptomycetaceae > Streptomyces > Streptomyces bohaiensis. The sequence continues at coordinate 1,368 of NZ_JAAVJC010000246.1, read as the reverse complement.
GACCAGCGCGAAGAGTTCCTCCGCCGCGCCGGGCTTGGGCGCGACGTGGGCGTCGGGGTTCTGCGGCGCGGGGACCCACGGCATGGTGATCATGTTGATGCGCTCGCTGGGGACGTCCCGGAGGTCCTCGCCGAGGTCGTACAGCCGGTTGACGCTGCCGAGGTCGGGGTCGACGGTCAGCGCGTTGGTGGCGGCGTTGGCCAGGGCGTTGAGCTTGCCGGGGTCGGTGAGGCGCGCCCCTTCCTTCAGCTCGCGGACCATCGAGGAGAGGTACATGTGCTGGGCCTTGGTGCGGCCCACGTCGCTGCCGTCGCCGAAGCCGTGGCGGGTCCGCAGCCACTGGAGGGCCTGCTCGCCCTTGATGACGGTCTCGCCCGCCTCCAGCTTGAGGTGGGACTTGGGGTCGTCGACGCCCCGGTCGACGCAGACGGGAACGCCGCCGACCGCGTCGGCCATGCTGACCACGCCGGCGAAGTCCAGCATCATGAAGTGGTCGATCGGGATGCCGGTGAGCTCCTCCCAGGTGGCGACCGAGCAGCCCGGCCCGCCCCGCTGGAGGCTGTGGTTGATGGTGTCCGACTCCACCATGTCGAACTCGCGGCCGGTCGCCGGGTCGGTGCACTTGGGGATGGTGACCCGGGTGTCGCGCGGTATCGACACCACGGTCATGTTGCTGCGGTCCGCGGAGACGTGCAGCAGCATCTGGACGTCGGCGATGGGCGGGCCGCCCACGGTGTCGGCGGCGCCGCCGAGCCGCAGGTTCTCCTCGGAGTCCCGGGCGTCGCTGCCGAGCAGCAGGATGTTGAGGGGGGTCTGACCGCGCTCGTTGGGGGCGGCCTTGTCGAGCTTGTTGTCACCGAGGTGCAGGTCGCTCTTGGTGAGGTTGCCGTTGAGGTGCTGGACGTAGTACCAGCCCGCCGCGCCGGCGCCGACGACCGCGCGCTGCTGCACGACGCGGCCCGCATGGGCGCCACGGCACTCGGCGGCAGCCCCGAGGACGATCCCGACCCCGCGGGGTTCCTCGACGTCCTGGTGGAGGCGGCCGCCGAGCACGGCACCGACCTGGACCTCCACACCGAGGGCGACGACCCGGCGGCCCTGGACCGGGTCGCGGCCGCGGCGGGCGGGCTCCGCGGCGGCGTCGGTGTGGGGCCGTGCGCCGGGCTCTCGCGTCTCCCCGGCGACGTGCTGGGCCGCACCGCCGAGCGGCTCGCGGGTGCCGGGGTCAGCGTGATCGCCCTGCCCCAGGGCAACTGCGCGTTCGCCGGGAGCCCGCGGCCGGCCGGGGACGGCAGCAGCAGGTATCCGGAGAGATCGACCCGGGTCGTGCCCTCGGCAGCGGTCGGCGCGAGGCTGCCGGGGGTCCCG
>NZ_JAAVJC010000245.1 GCF_012033785.1 Streptomyces bohaiensis | reverse complement strand
GCGCGGCAGGAGCGCCCCGGGGACGGGGCTCGGCCGGCGTCAGAGCACGGCGAGCGCGTCGATCTCCACCAGCAGGCCGTCGGTCCGGCCGGCGCCGGCAGCCGCGGGACGGCGGCGACGGCTGTGGCGCACCCGAGCATCCGTGGCGCGCCCGAGCGACGTGAGGCGCCCGAGCGACGTGAGGCGGCCGCTCGTCCGTGTGGCGAGAAAAACAGCGCGCCCCGGCGGGCACGGTCGTATGGTGACCGCTATGCAGGTCATCCAGTCAACGAAGCTCGCCAACGTCTGCTACGAGATCCGTGGCCCGGTCCTGGAGGAGGCGCAGCGGCTGGAGGCAGCAGGCCAGCGGATCCTCCGGCTGAACACGGGGAACCCGGCGGCGTTCGGCTTCGAGTGCCCGCCCGAGATCCTCGAGGACATCCTCCGCAACGTGGGGGAGGCGCACGGCTACGGTGACGCCAAGGGCCTGCTGGCCGCACGCCGGGCGGTGCAGCAGCACTACCAGACCAAGGGGATCATGCTGTCCGTCGAGGACGTCTACCTCGGCAACGGCGTCTCGGAGCTCATCCAGATGGCGATGCAGGCGCTGCTGGACGACGGCGACGAGGTCCTCGTGCCCGCGCCGGACTACCCGCTGTGGACGGCGTCGGTCTCGCTGTCCGGGGGGACCGCCGTCCACTACCGGTGCGACGAGCAGTCGGACTGGATGCCCGACCTCGCGGACATCGAGCGCAAGGTCACCGACCGCACCAAGGCGATCGTGGTGATCAACCCGAACAACCCGACGGGCGCGGTGTACAGCGAGGAGATGCTGCGCGGGCTGACGGACATCGCCCGCCGCCACGGCCTGGTGGTCTGCTCCGACGAGATCTACGACCGGATCCTCTACGACGACGCGGTGCACCACTCCACCGCCGCCGTCGCCCCCGACCTGCTGACGCTGACCTTCAACGGCCTGTCGAAGAACTACCGCGTCGCCGGGTACCGGTGCGGCTGGATGGCGGTGTGCGGCCCGAAGGAGCACGCCTCCAACTACATCGAGGGGCTGACGATCCTCGCCAACATGCGGCTGTGCGCCAACATGCCGGCCCAGCACACCGTGGCGGCGGCGCTGGGAGGGCGGCAGTCGATCGAGCAGCTCGTCCTGCCCGGCGGCCGCATGCGGGAGCAGCGGGACATCACCTACGAGATGCTGACCCAGATCCCCGGCATCACCTGCGTGAAGCCCAAGGGCGCGCTGTACGCCTTCCCGAGGCTCGATCCCCAGGTCTTCCCGATCAAGGACGACCGGCAGATGGTGCTGGACCTGCTCCGCGCCGAGCAGATCATGATCGTCCACGGCACCGGCTTCAACTGGCCCGAGCCCGACCACTTCCGGATCGTCACCCTCCCCCCGCCCGAGCAGCTCGCGGACGCCATCGCCCGCATCGGAATGTTCCTCGACGGGTACGCCCAGTACTGAGGCCGGGGGTGCGTCCGGGGAACCAGCCGGGGCGCGTCGTCGTCTCCCCTCCGGGAGGCTCCGTGGGGGACGGGGCCGCAGCAGGGCGGACCCCGCGGCGAGCCGCGGGCCGGGGAGGGGGCGACGTGACGGGCTGGGACATCGACGCCGAGCAAGTGTGGGGACGGTACACCGCGAGTTCGGCCGGTCTGGAGGACTTCCGGCAGCACACGCGACAGTACAGCGAGCGGTACGACGAGGTAGGGGAGGTCGTCGGCGCCCTGGAGGTCGGGGGTGAGCGCCTGACCGGCGACGCCCTCGCATTCGCGCTCACCGTCTTCTCCCGCTACGCGGGCAGGCGCATCGACTACATCGAACACCGGCAGGAGCTGTGCTGGGGAGCCCTGGTCGAGGCCACCAACGCCTACGCAGCGGGCGACCTGGACATGGCTGCCGAGGCCCAGGAGCGCGCACGCCCCGTCGTGCCGGGCCCGACAGACGACTACGGGCCGCAGTGAACGACCTGGCGGCGCGGGTGCCCCGCTACACCGGCGATGTCGCAGAGCTAAGTCGCTGCGTCGCCCTGCTGGCGGCCGAGGCATCCCGTATGCGGCGAGCCGCGGCCGACATGGACGTGGACTTCGCAGCGGTGGGGGCGTTCTACCAGGCGCCGGAGGCGGAGCGGCTGTTCACCGCAAGTCGAGTTCTGACGGCAGTGGGAGAAGAACTTCTCGACGCCACCCGCGAGGTGCAGTATGCGCTCCAGCGGTTCGGTGAGCGAGCAACCGCGCTCTCCGCGCAGCTCGACCACCAGCGGGCGCTGCTGGCCGGCGAGCTCTGCAGCCCCGGCGACCCCGTGATCCCCGCAGACGCCGACCGCATCCCTGAGGAGACCCAATCGGCCATCGACCGCGTCCTCTCGGAGTTTCAGGAGGCGGAACGCGAGGCAGCCAACCGGATCAACGCGGCGTGCGGATTCGCGGGCCGGTTCGAGCCGGTGAGCGAGGAAGGCGCGGTCCGATTCGGTTACGGACTGGAGATCGGTCTGCTCGAACAGACCGAACGGCCGTGGGGTGAGCCACCCGAACAGCTGGGCTTCTGGCACGGTTTCGTCGTGGACGGCGCGTGGGGCACGGTTGTGGGCATGAAGGAGCTCCTGACGTCCGGTGAACCCTGGGTGTTCCTCGGCCAGTCGCTCGTCGGAATTGCCTCCTACAGCAACTTCACGGCCTGGATCGACGACGAGGACTTGCCGGGATGGCTACAGGACTCACGCGCGGCTGCGCGGGAGCTCGGGAAGTCCTTCGTCGCTTGGGACCACTGGGAACACGACAAGGGCCGGGCCTCGGGCGTCATTCTCTTCAACCTCGTGACCCTTGCCGCGGGCCCTCTCGGCCATCTCGCCAAATCCGGCAGGGCGGGCGGTGCGAGCGCGGCCGCCCTGCGCGGGGTGTCCCATTTCGGAGCAATGATCGACCCGACGACCTATGTGGGCAACCTGACGCGCAACAGTGTCAGCGGTGCGTCGCACCTGGCACGGGCAGAACGCCTGTATGCGATCGAGCCGCGCGCGACGCTGGCACTCGACGGGACCGTCACCTACCCGAACGGCACATCGATCGCGCGCGACGGAACGATCTCTTTCCCCGACGGTGCACGGGTGACGCCCGACAATGTGCTGCATTTCGGGCCGGACAGCGAGATCGCGCGCATCACCTCCGACGGACGGATGGAGTTCAGGGACGGCACGGTTCTGGATCCCGATCCCCCGCTCGGCCCTCGCGGCCGAGAACTTCTCACGGCCGCGCCGGAGAGCGCACGAGCCTCCTATCCTCACCTGGATGACGCGGTCTACCTGCGCGCCGCGGAAACCGCCTCGAACACCATGTCCTACCTTCCCTGGAGCCAGACCGCCGAGGCCGAGGAGAAGCACACCGACCGAGGAGCTGACCACAGGTGAGCGGCACGGATGTCCGGGCGGAGCGGAGCCTTCCCGTGGCGGCAGTCGACTGCGAGCGGTGCGGGGCCGTGCCCGCCGTACGGGCGGACCTGCGGCGCCTCACCGCAGTGGTGGTCCTCCATCGGCTCACGACGTCACAGCAGCGGCTCTGCCGGGCCTGCGGTATCCAGACGTTCGACCACATGACCCGTCGCACTCTGCTCCTCGGCTGGTGGTCGCCTCTCTTCCCGGTGAACGTGCTCCTGATCGTCCTGAACTTCGTCTCCTGTCTCCGCTACCTGCGGCTGGCGCCTCCGGAGGGCGCGCCGTGGGGGTGGTTGGTGAGGGAGCGCCGCCCGGGGCACCGGACCGCGGGTCTGCCCTACGTGTCTGTCGCCGCCGGCGCACTGTGCGTCTCCTTGGTGGTCGCCGCACTCGCCTACGCCGTCCATCTGAACTACGTCGCACTCACCGGTTAGCACCGGACCGCCACGCCCTCGCGTGGACGAAGCCTGCTCCTCCCACCCGTCCTGCCTGGAGGCTCGTCGTGACAACCGACGTCGTGGCACTGACCACCGCGGAGCCGACCCGAGGAGCGTTGCGCGACGCACTGTTCTGCACGGGGTCGAGGACGCTCGAGGTCTCCTCCGGGGGGATGCTGCTGCGGCTTCTGGGACGGGCGGGGAACACGGCGATGACCGTCGCGGCACCCCTGCCGGTCCGTGTGCCGGGGCAGGTCACCCGGCTGCTCGGTGACGTCCCCGGCCTCCCCGACGGGCCGCTGTGGTGGACCGAGGCACGCACACACATCAGGTCGCGAGGCGGGGACGCCATGCTCGGCACCTTCGCCTCCCGGCTGGCCGGGGCCGGTGGCGTGGTGTGGCCGCCCCGCCTGCGGCGAGCCGATCCCGGTTCTGACGTCGACCCCGGCTTTCCGCCGCTGACGATCGCGGCGCAACCGGCTCTCGATCTCGTCGGCCCCACCTCGGCGGTCGTGCACCAGGACCGGCCGGTGGTCGGCGTCTCCTTCTGGCTGCAGGACGCTCTCGCGGCGACGCTCGCGAGCAGCCCCGTGCGGCGGCTGGACATCGTCACCGGCCCGGACACGAAGCTGACCTCGCAGCTGGCCGAGCTGTTGAACCCGAGGACGCTGCGATGGGTCGTCCACGACGGGCCGGAGCTGTACGACGGCCGCACCGGCGAGTCGCTGGCCTGGGAAGGACCGCACACCGGTGGACCCGGCGTGCCTCGCCCGGTCCGTGCTCCACGACCCCGCCCCGTCGTCGCCGAGCCGTGGCGCCGCACCCGGGAGTCGCAGCTGACCCGCGCCGCCCTCGGCCGCGCCGGGGACCGCCGGCTGACCCTCCATGTGACGTGTGGACACCAGCCCTCCGCCGGTCTCGTCGTCGGTCGCGTCGCAGAGGTGGTCTGGCGCGCCGTCACGGACGAGCTGCCGTCCGGTTGGGGGACGCAGGAGCCGCTCGGTGCCCCGTGGTCCACCGAGCACCTCACCGCCCTGGCACGTGCTCGGATGCCCGGACCGACCTACCTGCTCGTCGCCGGTTCGGGGACGCGGCCGGCGGCCGGCAGTCTCCGGGTGACCCGCACCGGCGACGGGGTGGTCGAGGGTCTCTCGGTGAGTTTCGGCTACCCGGACGGCGACGAGGTGCCCGACGCCCGGACGCTTCGCTCCCTGGCCCGCGTGCTGGCGGAGGAACACGGTCTGCGGAGCCTGTTCGCCTCCGTCCGGTCCGCCTCCGCCGACCTGCTCGACGCGCCGGTCTTCCCCGGGGCCCCCGGACCCCTCGCCCTCGCGCTGCACACCGGCGGGACCCAGGGGAGCCGCCCCGGCCTCTCGGGCGAGCGCATCGGCGCCGCCCACCGCTACCACGCGTTCTCGGGCGATCCGGGGCAGTGGCGCGAGCTGCGGTCGCTCTCCGAGGAGTACGGGGTGCCGGTCGGGACGTGGACCGACCCTCCGGCCGGTGCGGCTCCGGGAGCGAAGGAGGCGTACACGGCCATGGGGTACGCAGTGTGAGGCCGAACCGTCCCGCAAGGCCCGGAGGGGTGCCGCATGAGCTTCGACATCGTCGTACTGACCAGCGCGCAGCCCGACCGCGAGGCCCTCGTGCTGGCCTTGGCGGCCGGGGCGGCGCACCGGGTGGCGAGGACCGGGACAGGCACCCTGGAGGTGATCGCTGACGACGGCCGGCCCCTGGTGGCCGTTTCACCGCCGGAGCGTTCCACGCGGGGGGAGGCGGTCCGGCTGCTTGGGCCGGTGCCCGCGCTCGGGGACGGCGTCCTGTGGTGGACGGAGATGCGGACGTGCACCGCGGACGACCTGGCTGCGACCACCGCCCGCGCCATCGCCGGGCACCTGGTGGAGATCATGGGAGGGCACATCTGGTCCTCCGGCTCCTGGAACCCCTGGTCGCATCACGCGGACGGCTCTGACGTGACACCGACGGGAACACCGGCCGGCACAGCCGCCGAGGCGAAGTCTCCCGCCGTGGACCGACTGACGCACGACGCCGCGGTCATCGTCCAGGACCGTGCGGTCGTCGGCGTCTCGCGCTGGTTGCAGGACAGCGTCCGAGCAGCATTCGAGACGGACCCACCGCGTCAGGTAGGTCTCGTCACCCCTGCCGACACCCGCATCACCCTCCCCCTGCACGACCTGCTCACTGTCGGCGCGGTCCGCTGGCTGCTGCCCTTCGGTGACCTCTTCTACGACGGCCTCACCGGCGCCGTGGTCGACTGGGCAGCGGATCGACCCCACGATCCGCGCCTGTCGAAGCCGGATTCGTGGCGGACGGTACGCGGCCCCGACGGCACCCCTGTGACGGCGAGCGCCTTCACCGCGGAGAGCGCTGGTCCTCCGGGCGCGCTCGCCACCCCCGTGCGGCAGTCGCCGCCGGGAGGGCTCCGACTCTCCCTGCAGGCGACGACAGCTGCGGAGGCGACGGATCACTGCCTGCTCGGCGCGAGCACCGAACTGGCGTGGCGCTGCCTGACGGGTGACACCCCCGCCTCGTGGGGGACAGCGGAACCGGCCGGCACCCCCTGGTCGCGGCAGGACCTCACGCGAGCCCTTCGCGCCCGGCTGCCGCTGCCGACCTGGGCGGTTCTGGTGGGCTCGGGGACGCCGGCCGCGACGGCCACCGTGCGCGTGGCGACGCTCGGTACACACCTGATCGAGGAACTCACGCTGCACATCGACCTGCCCGCGGACGGGCAGCCGCCCTCCGGCGACACGCTGCGCGAACTGGCCGGAAACCTCTCCCCGCTGGGGCTGCGCACTCTTGTCGTCGCCATGGGCGTCAGGAGCGGGCACCTGACGGCCCCGCCTCGCCGGAGACCGGCCACCGTGCCGCTCGCGGTGGCTGTGGGCTCCGCCGACCGGGGACGGTTCCCTTCGGGCGCCGTCCCCGGTCGGGACGGTGCCGCGACGGGATCCACCGCAGGCGCGCACGGGGGCCCCGTGCTCGTCCTGCCCGGACGGCACGCCGACTGGGCCGAGGTGGAGCGCTTTCTGCGCGCCGCGCGGAGGTCGGCCGGCGGCACCGCTTGAGGCCGATCCGCCGGGCGGCCGGTCAGGGGCGCCGCGACCGGCGTCTCCAGCGGCCGGCGGG
>NZ_JAAVJC010000244.1 GCF_012033785.1 Streptomyces bohaiensis | reverse complement strand
CGCCGGGGGAGCGGCGGACGGGGCGGCCACCGGGCGCGGGACCGGCGTGGTCCGGCTGACGCTGCGCCCGGCGGGCATCAGCGCCGCCACCGGCCGCCAGGCCGCACTCTTCGGCCGAGAGCCCACGCCCGAGGAGGTCGAGCGCGCCGCCGCCCGGGTGCAGGCGCTGCTCGGCCACCGCGCCGTGACCCGGGTGGAGCTGGGCGGCGGACGCGGTCCCGGCGACCGGGTGCGCCGCGTCCCCTACGGCGACGCCGCCCCGGCCCGGCTCCCCGCCGGGCCCTGGCCCGGCCGGCTCCCCGCCCCGCACCCCGCGACGGTCTACCCCGCGCCGCTGCCCGCCCGGCTCACCGACACCGCCGGACGGGAGGTGGCGGTCTCCGCCCGCGCGGAGGTCTCCGACCCGCCGGCCCGGCTCGCCGTCGCCGGGCACCGTGCCGCCCGGATCACCGGCTGGGCGGGCCCGTGGCCGGTGCTGGAGGAGTGGTGGGACAGCGCCCACGCACGCAGGATGGCGCGCCTCCAGGTCGTCACCGCCGACGGCCACGCCTGGCTGCTGGTGGTGGAACGGGGGCAGTGGTGGGCGGAGGCCGGCTATGGCTGACCGCCGCCCCGGGGCCCGCCCGGCCGACCAGGGGGCGGTCGTGGCGCTGCCCGTGCCGTCCCGCCCCGAGGCCCGCTGGGCGGAGCTGCACGCGCACTCCTCCTTCAGTTTCCTCCAGGGCGCCTCCTCCCCGCCCGAACTCGTCGCCGAAGCAGCCCGGTTGGGGATCGACACCCTGGCGGTCACCGACCGGGACGGGCTGTACGGCGCCCGGCGCCTCTCCGAGGCGGCGGCCGCCGCCGGCCTCGCCACCGTCCACGGCGCCGAACTCACCCTCGCCCCCGGCGCCCCCCACCCCACCCGCGACACCGACGACTCCATCCGCGACACCGACGACCCCGCCCGGGGCCCCGGCGCGGAGGACGCGGCCGGGCTGGGCACCCCCGTCGTCCTCGCCCGCGACCTGGAGGGGTTCCGGCGGCTCTCCGCCGCGATCAGCGCCGCGCAGCTCGCCGGCGCCAAGGGCGCCCCCCGCTACGACCTCGCCGCCCTCGCCGACGCCGCGCGCGGCGGGCACTGGGCGGTCCTGACCGGCTGCCCGCCGCTCGGCACCGACGCCCGCCACGGGGCCGCCGACCCCGCCCGGCAGCTGGCACGGCTCGCCGAGGTCTTCGGCGCGGACCACGTCCACGCCGAGCTGGTCGACCGCCGGATGCCCGGCGACAGCATCCGCAACGACGCCGTCGCCCGGGCGGCCGCCCGCGCCGGGATGCCCGTCGTCGCCACCGGCGCCGTCCACTACGCCGCCCCCCGCCACGCCCGGCTGGCGCAGGCGCTGGCGGCGCTCCGCCGGGGCCAGGAACTGCACGACGCCGCCGGCCACCTGCCGCCCGCCCCCACCGCCCACCTGCGGTCACCGGGGGAGATGCGCCGGGCGCTGGGACGCCGCCCCGGCGTGCTGGAGGCCACCCTCGCCCTGGGCGACGCCTGCGCGCTGGACCTCACCGCGCTCCGCCCCGAACTGCCCGGGTTCCCCGCGCCGACCGGCCACGACGAGGACTCCTGGCTGCGCCACCGCGCCGAGACCGCCTGCGCCGAGCGGTACGGCCGCCGCGGCGACCCCGCCGCCCGGGCGGCCTGGCAGCGGTTGGACCACGAACTGGCGGTCATCACCGAGCTGCGGATGTCCGGCTACTTCCTCATCGTGGACGACATCGTCGGCTTCGCCCGCGAGGCCGGCATCTGGTGCCAGGGGCGCGGCTCCGCCGCCTCCTCGGTGATCTGCTTCGTGCTGGGCATCACCGCCGTGGACCCGGTGCGGCACGGGCTGCTCTTCGCCCGCTTCCTCAGCACCGAGAAGGCCGGGCCGCCCGACATCGACCTCGACTTCGAGCACGCCCGCCGCGAGGAGGTCATCCAGTACGTCTACCGCCGCTACGGCCGCACCCACGCCGCGCAGGTCGCCAACGTCATCACCTACCGCCCCCGGCTCGCCGTCCGCGACGCGGCCCGCGCGCTCGGCCACCCGCCCGACCGCATCGAGGAGATGACCCGCCACATCCACCACCACGAGCCGCCGCCCGCCGACGCGCCCGTCCCCGGTGACGTCCGCGCCCTGGCCGCCGAACTCCACCGGCTGCCGCGCCACCTGGGCGTCCACTCCGGTGGCATGGTCCTCACCCGCGGCCCGGTCGGCGAGATCATGCCCGTGGAGTGGGCCACCGCCGAGGGGCGGTCCGTCCTCCAGGGCGACAAGGACGACGTGGAGGCCGCCGGGCTGGTCAAGATCGACCTGCTGGGACTCGGCATGCTCTCCGCGCTCCACACCGCCTGCGACCTGATCGACCGCCACCACGGCCGCCGGCTCGACCTCGCCTCGATCCCGCCGGAGGACCCGGCGGTCTACGAGATGCTCGGCCGCGCCGACACCGTCGGCGTCTTCCAGGTCGAGTCCCGGGCCCAGATGTCCACGCTGCCGCGGCTGCGGCCCAGGAACTTCAACGACCTGGTCGTCGCCGTCTCCCTGATCCGCCCCGGCCCCATCCAGGGCGGCTCCGTCCACCCCTACCTGCGGCGCCGCTCCGGCGCGGAGCCCGTCCGCTACCCCCACCCGCTGGCCGAGCCCGCGCTGCGCCGCTCGCTGGGGATCGCGCTCTGGCAGGAGCAGGCGATGCGGCTGGCGATCGACTGCGCCGGGTTCTCCGCCGGACAGGCCGACCGGCTGCGCAAGGCGCTGGCGGCCAAGCACTCCGCCGAACGGATCGCCGAGCTGCGGAACGCCCTGCTGACGGGGATGGCGCGCCGCGGCATCGACCGGGCGGCCGCCGAGGAGATCACCGGCATGATCGAGGCGTTCTCCCACTACGGGTTCCCCGAGTCGCACGCCCAGTCCATGGCCCACCTGGTGTACGCCAGCGCCTGGATCAAGCGCCACTACCCCGGGGCACTGCTCGCCGCGATCATGTCGCACCTCCCGATGGGCTTCTACTCCCAGCTGACCCTCGTCGGCGACGCCCGGCGGCGCGGGGTGGCGGTGCGCGGGGTGGACGTCCACGCGTCCGGTGTCGTCACCACTCTGGAGTCCGGCCCCGGCACCCCCGGCGGCCCCGACGGGCCGCCCGCGATCCGGCTCGGGCTGGCCACCGTCCGGGGGCTCGGCGCCGAGCAGGCCGAACGCGTCGTGGCGGCCCGCCCGTTCAGCGGGGTGGACGACCTCGCGGCCCGCACCCGGCTGCCCGCCCGCGTCCTGGAGAACCTCGCCACCGCCGGTGCCCTGGACTGCCTCGGCAGCGGCCGCCGGGAGGCGATCTGGCACGCCGGCGCCGTCGCCCACCGCGGGCAGGACCCGCTGCCGGGGACCACCGCGCCGCCCCCCGCCCCCGACCTGCCGGAGATGACGGCCACCGAGCGGACCTACGCCGACCTGTGGGCGACCGGCGCCTCCGCCGGCCCCCACCCGGTGGAGTACCTGCGCGACCACCTGACCGCGCGCGGCGCCGCGACCGCCGCGGAGGTCCGCGCCCTCGCCGACCGCAGCCCCGTCCTGCTCGGCGGGCTCGTCACCCACCGGCAGCGCCCGCCCACCGCCAAGGGCACCTGCTTCCTCAACATCGAGGACGAGAGCGGCATGACCAACGTCATCGTCTCCCCGCCCGTCTGGCAGCGGTACCAGCGGATCGCGCTGGACCACCCCGGCCTGGTGGTCCACGGCACGGTGGAGCGCGACCGCGGCGCCGTCAACGTCGTCGCCCACCGCATCGAACCGCTGCGGCTGGACACCCCTGCCCGCCGCAGCTCGCCCCGGACCGACCCGCCGCACCGCGTCGGCCCGCACGCCGTCGCCCGGGAGCCCCGCCCCGGGCGGGCCGGGGAATGACCCGCGTCGTCGGGCACGGCAATATCCGGTTGCCGTCCGCCCGCCCGCGCGGCAGGGTCGGCGGCGTGCCCGACTCGCCGCAGCCCCCGCAGCCCCCGCAGCCCGGCCCCGAGCCGCTGCCCGCCACCGACGTCAGGCGGCTCTTCGCCGGCGGCCGTCTCGTCGCGATCCCGCGGCGCGCCGCCCGGCGGGAGCAGCTGCTGGACCACCTCGCCCGGACCCTCTTCGAGCCGGGCGGCACCTACACCGAACCCGAGGTCAACGAGGCGCTGGCCGCGGTGCACGAGGACTTCCCCGCGCTCCGTCGCTACCTGGTCGAGTCGGGGCGGCTGACCCGCACCCGCGACGGCGGGAGCTACCGGCGAGCCGAGCCCCCGGCGGACCCGGCCGACGCCGGCTGACGACCGGGTCCGCCGTCCACTCCGCCCGCCGGGGAGGCCCCGTCGGGCGGCACGGCTCCTCTCCGCCGCCGGCCCCGGCCTCACGGTGCCGGCGGCTCCAGCAGGGCGCGCAGCGTCCGCAGCCCCCGCCGGGTGTGGCTCTTCACGGTGCCCAGCGGCAGCCCCGTCAACTCCGCGATCTCCGCCTGCGTCAGCCCCCGGTAGAAGGCCAGCCCGAGCACCTCCGACTGCACCGGTGGCAGCCGCCGCAGCTCGAGCACCACGAGCATGCGGTCCAGCGCCTGCTCCGGGCCGGGGGAGGCGCCCGCGTGGGGGAGTCCCGCCGCCGGCAGGGAGCCCGCAGCCGTCACCAGGTCGGCGCGGCGCGCCCGCTCCGCCAGCGCGTCCGCGATGACGTGCCGGGCGATGCCCACCAGCCAGGCCGCCAGCACGCCCCGGTCCGCCCGGTAGCGGTGCCGGCCCGCCCACGCGGCGAGGAAGACCTGCTGCGCGACGTCCTCCGCCTCGCGTTCGTCGCCCAGCGCCCGCCGCGCCAACGCCAGGACCAGTGCGCTCCACCGCCGGTACACCGCCGCCACCGCGGCCTCGTCACCGGCGAGGAAGGCGCCGACCTCCTCCTCCGCGGGGTCCCCCATGGGGGACCCCGCCTCGCCGCGGCCGTCCTCGCCGTCCCGCTCCGGTGCGTCGGCAGTCCGCGCCGCGCCGGGGGCCTCGCCGCGCGCACGGCCGGTCGTCGGGGGCGTGGCGGACGGGCGGATCGGGGGTGCTGCGGGATCGGCCATGAGCCGGACCTCCTGGGCCGCAGGAGCGGTGGGGAGCGGGCGGGGCGGTGGGGCGACGGGGCCGCACGCCCACCCTGCGGGCGCGGCCCGGACGCGGCAATTCCCGGCCGCCCCCGCGGCGGGGAAGCCCGCCGGTCACCGGGGGCCGTCGACCGCGGCGGCACGGGCGTCGGCGCGTCCGCTGCGCCGACCGGGTGCACGCTGGTCCGAACGGGCGGAGCGGGCCGGTTCCGTCGCAGGTCAGCGCGGTGACGAGGAGACAGCGGCCCCCCGGGTGCATCCGAGCGGGTGGTGCGGCCGGAAGTGGGGGCGAGGTTCCGCACCGTGCGGAACCGGACGAAGGGACGTCAGACGATGAGCCTCCGCATACCCACCGCCATCGCCGCCTCACTCGGTATCGGGGCCCTGGCCCTGGGTGCCGCCGGACCCGCGGTCGCCCTGCCGCAGGCCGACACCGCCGACCAGGCCCTGGTCTCCGTCTTCCACGGCGTGCCCGACCTGCCGGTCGACGTCTACGCCAACGGCGAGGAACTGCTCCCCGACTTCCAGCCCGGCACCGTGACCGACCCGGTCGCCCTCGACCCGGGCAGCTACGACATCACCGTCTTCCCCGCGGGGGACGACCCCACGGGCGAGCCCGCCCTGCAGAGCACGGTCGAGGTCGGCGCCGGCGACAACGCCACCATCGCCGCGCACCTCTCCGCCGACGGCACGCCCGAGCTCGACACGTACGTCAACGACACCTCCGCCGTCGCCGCGGGCAAGGCCCGGCTGACGGTCCGCCATGACGCCGCCGCCCCCGCGGTCGACGTCCGGGCCGGCGGCGAGGTCGTCCTCTCCGACCTCACCAACCCCGGTGAGGCCACCGTCGAGGTCGACGCCGGCACCGTCTCCGCCGACGTCACGCTCGCCGGCACCGACACCGTGGCCATCGGCCCCGCCGACCTCGACCTCGGCGAGGGTGCGCTGACCGTCGTCTACGCCTGGGGCAGCGCGGAGGACGACAACCTCGCGCTGGCGGTCCAGACGCTCGACGCCGAGCACGGCACCCCCGGCCACGTCGCCGCGGGCGGGAACGGCGCGGCCGTCAACTCCCCGGACGCGTGGCCCGCCTGGAGCGCCGCCGGCCTGGCGGGTGCCGCCACCGCGTTCCTGATCGCCCGCCGGAACCGGCAGGACGCCTGAGGTGACCCCGCCCGCGGGCCCCGGCCCCCGCGCCCGGCGCCCGTCCACCCGCGGCCCCCGCTCCCTGCTCGCGCAGGGGGCGGGGGCCGCGGTGGCGGGGGCCGTGCTGCTGGTCGGCCTGTCGGTGACCGGCGGGGGGCCTGACGCGCCGGCGGACTTCGGGGCCCCGCCGGCCGACGCGGCGGAGGAACGGGCCAAGCCGGCGCCCGACTCCGCGGCGGCGCCCGACCCGGTGCGGGTGCACGCTCCCCGCGTCGGACTCGACGCCCCGGTCACCGCTGTCGGGGTCGACGACGACGGTGGTGCGGCGGTGCCGACCGACCCGCGGGTCGCGGGCTGGTACCGCTTCGGTCCGGCACCGGGGGCGGCGGCCGGCTCGGCGGTGCTCATGGGGCACGTCGACTCCGCCACCGGCGACCTGGGCGAGTTCGCCGCCCTCTACGACCTGCGGCCCGGCGACACGGTGCGGGTGGACCGCGACGGGGGCGCCGTCCCGGTGGAGTACCGGGTCACCGCCCGGGAGACGGTTCCCGCCGACGCCCTGCCGGACCGGGTCTTCGACCGCGGCGGCGACCCGGTGCTGACCCTGGTCACCTGCGCGCCGCCCTACGACGGCCGCGACGGCTACCGCAACACCCTCCTGGTCACCGCGGTCCCGGTCGACGACTGACCGCCGCGCTCCCGCGCCGGGCGGGTCGAACCGGCGGTCTCCCCGTCGCCCGGCCGGTCCGCCCAGGCCGGCCG
>NZ_JAAVJC010000243.1 GCF_012033785.1 Streptomyces bohaiensis | reverse complement strand
GTCTTCGACCGCGCGGCGTCGCCCGCGCGGTCGCCCCGCCCCGCCGGATTCGGCAGCCACGCGTCGGCGCCCCTCCCCGCCGGGGGGCCACCGCGGCCCGAACCGCGCGGGCCGGAGCCCGAGGGGCCCGACATGAACGAGATCGTCGGCCGCGACGACCTCCTCCTGGTCACGCTGGACACCCTCCGGTACGACGTCGCGGTGGAGTTGGCCGCGGCCGGCCGCATACCCAACCTCGCCCGCCACCTCCCCGGCGGGGTGTGGGAGGAGCGGCACGCCCCCGGCAGCTTCACCTACGCCTCCCACCAGGCGATCTTCGCCGGCTTCCTGCCGACGCCCGCCGCCCCCGGCACCCACCCCCGGCTCTTCGCCGCCCGGTTCGCCGGCAGCGAGACGACGGCGTCCCGCACCTTCGTGCACGACACCCCCGACTTCGTCGGCGGACTGGCCGCCACCGGCTACCACACCGCCTGCATCGGCGGTGTCGGCTTCTTCAACAAGCAGGGGCCGCTGGGCACGGTGCTGCCCGCCCTGTTCGAGGAGAGCCACTGGGAGCGGTCGTTCGGGGTGGCCTCACCGGAGTCCTTCGAGGCACAGGTCGCCTGCGCGGAGCGGCTGGTGGCGCGGGTCCCGGCGGAACAGCGGCTGTTCCTGTTCGTGAACGTCGCCGCTCTGCACCAGCCGAACTGGTTCCACACCCCGGGCGCCACGGAGGCCGCCGGGGACAGCCGCGCCACCCACGCCGCCGCCCTGGAGTACGTGGACCGGCACATCGGCCGGCTCTTCGCCGCCATGTCCTCGCGCCGCAGCTGCTTCACCATCGTCTGCTCGGACCACGGCACCGCCTACGGCGAGGACGGCCACACCGGTCACCGCATCGGCCACCCGGTGGTCTGGACGGTGCCCTACGCGCACTTCTCGCTGCCCGGCCCGGCGGACGGCCCGCTCCAGGACGGCGACACCTTCGGAACCGAGGAACCATGAGCACAGCCACGTCCGTCGACGGCGCGGGCACGCCCCCCGCCTGCGATGCCGCCCACGACGCCACACGCACGGCGGAGCTCGGCAGCCCGTACCAGTCGTACGTCTACGCCTACCCGCACAAGACCGCGTACCGGCCGCTGCCGGAGCGGCCGACCCTGCGGGAACTGTGGCAGGGCGAGCCGCAGGACGCACTCTCCCTCTACGCGCACATCCCGTTCTGCGAGGTCCGCTGCGGCTTCTGCAACCTCTTCACCCGGATCGGCGCTCCCGAGGGCATGACCACCGCCTACCTCGACGCCCTGGAGCGCCAGGCGGGGGCGGTCCGGGAGGCGTTGGAGCCGGGTGCGCGCTTCGCCACGGCGGCGTTCGGCGGGGGGACGCCGACGTTTCTCACCGCGGTGGAGCTGGAACGGCTCTGCGACATCGCCGAGCTGCGGATGGGGGCCTCGCTCACGGACATCCCGCTGTCGGTGGAGACCTCCCCGTCGACGGCCACCGCCGACCGGATGGCCGTCCTGGCGGACCGCGGCGCCACCCGGGTCAGCATCGGCGTGCAGAGCTTCGTCGAGGCGGAGGCCCGGGCCGCGGTCCGGCCGCAGCGGCGGGCCGAGGTCGAGGCGGCGCTCGGCCACATCCGGGACGCCGGCGTTCCCACCCTCAACGTCGACCTCATCTACGGGATCGACGGGCAGACCGAACGGAGCCTGGACGCCTCCCTCGACGCGGCGCTGCGGTGGCGCCCGGAGGAGCTGTACCTCTATCCGCTGTACGTCCGCCCCGGCACCGGCCTCGGCCGTCGCGGGCCGGACGGTGCCGGCGGGCCCGGCAGCGCGCTCGGCCCCTCGCACGCCGCCGGGGCCTCGCCGCACCCGGACTGGGACGAGCAACGGCTCCGCCTCTACCGCCACGGCCGGGACCGGCTGCTCGCCGCCGGCTACCGCCAGGCGTCGATGCGGCAGTTCCGGCGCATCGACGCCCCCGCGACCGGCGACGACGACTACGCCTGCCAGACGGACGGCATGGTCGGCCTGGGGTGCGGCGCCCGCTCCTACACCTCGCGGCTGCACTACTCCTTCGGCTACGCGGTGGCGATGCCCGCCATCCGGTCGATCATCGACGCGTACGTCGCCGCCGCGGAGTTCGGCCGTGCCGAGGTCGGCCGCTGGATGGACACCGGCGAGGCGAGGCGGCGGCATCTCCTCCAGTCGCTGCTCCAGGCGGACGGCATGGATCTCGCCGAGTACCGCGCCCGGTTCGGCACCGACCCCCGGGAGGACTTCCCCGCGGAGCTGGCGCGGTTCGAGGACCGGGGGTGGCTGGCGCCGCCGGCCGCCGGCGGAGACCGGCCCGGGGGCACGCTGCGGCTCACCCCGGAGGGCCTGGCCCACTCCGACGCCATCGGGCCCGCACTCTTCTCCCCGGCGGTGCGCTCCGCCATGGACAGTTACGAGCAGCGATGAACGCCGTCGACCTCCCCCCGATTGCGCTCGGCCCGCCGCCTGCCACCGACCGCCCTGCCGCCGACTGCCCGGCGCCCGCCCGCCCCGCCGCCGAGGCGGGTCAGGGCCCCGCCGCGACGGGCATCGACCTCACCGTCCTCTACCGGGGGCCGCTCGCCTCGTGCGACTACGACTGTCCGTACTGCCCGTTCGCGAAGCGGCGCGACTCCACGGAGCAGCTCCGTGCCGACCGCGCCGCGCTGGAGCGGTTCACCGGGTGGGCCGCCTCCCGCACCGGGGACCGCCTCTCGCTGCTGTTCACCCCGTGGGGCGAGGGGCTGGTGCGGTCCTGGTACCGGCGGGCGCTCACCGAGCTGTCGCACCTGCCGCACATCCGCCGCGTCGCGATCCAGACCAACCTCGGCGGGCGCACCGCCTGGACCGCCGAGGCCGACCTCGACACCCTGGCGCTGTGGTGCACCTACCACCCGGGTCAGACGCCGTTCGAGCGGTTCGTCGCCAAGAGCCGGCGGTTGGCCGCGGAGGGCGTCCGGCACAGCGTCGGCGTGGTCGGCCTGCCCGAGCACCTGGACGCCGCCCGCCGGTTGCGCACCGAGCTGCCGGAACAGGTCTACCTGTGGATCAACGCCGCCGAGGGCCACCAGTACACGGACGCGGAGGCGGCCGAGTGGGCGGCGGTCGACCCGCTGTTCTCCTGGAGCCGCCACGCCCACCCCAGCGCCGGTCGGCCCTGCCGCACCGGAGAGTCGGTCATATCCGTCGACGGGGACGGCACCGTGCGCCGCTGCCACTTCGTGCGGGAGGAACTCGGCAACCTCTACGACGGCAGCTACCGCGCAGCGCTGCGCCCACGTACCTGCCCGTCGCAGGTCTGCGACTGCCACATCGGCTACGTCCACCTGGAGACACTGCCGCTGTACGACGTCTTCGCCGGCGGCGTGCTGGAGCGCATCCCCGCCGGCTGGTGACGTTCGACCGGCCGGTGCCGCTGCGGCGGCGGATCGGGGACGCGGTGCCGTGCGCCCGATCCGCCACGGGTCACGCCCGCGCGCGCAGGTGAGTCAGGTCGACCGTCGGCAGCGGAGCCGCGGCCGTCCCGGGCGTCAGGCGGGCCCCGAACTCCTCCTCGAAAGCCATCAGTGCGGCGACCGACGGCACCTCCGGTTCCTCGTCGTGCTCCTCGCTCCAGAGGTCCTGGCCGTACCGGAAGAAGCCGGCCGTGGCCAGGGCGCGGTTCATGCGGAAGGGATCCGCCCCACTGGTGAGGTGGACGGCCCACGCGTCGATGTGGGCCAGCAGCACGCCGGCATGGGCATGGGAGACGACCGTGTGCCCGTCCAGCACCTTGTGGACCGAGACGGCCTCACCGCCGACCGACAGCCGGGAGGTCTCCGCCGGCTCGGTCAGAAGCCCGTGGCCGGCCACATCGATGAGGAAGGTCCACGCGCCCTGGGCGCACACCCGCACGGCAGGCCGGTCGGGGCCGTGTCCGAACCGGTCGAGGGCTTCCTGCGCGGTGCAGCGCGGGTGGGATGTGGCTCCGCTGCCGGCGGCGAGCCGGTCGAGCACCTCGGCGCCGGCAGGGCCACGCACACAGGTGACCCCGAAAACGTCGAGGGGGACGCAGTCGGCCAGGGCCGGTCGGATCATCGCGCGGTGCCTTCCGTCGTGGTGGGAGCCGGACGCCTCTTGCCCCGGGCCCGCCACGCTACGGGTGGCCCCCGACACCGCGGTGGCGTCCGGCGGCCGCGCTACCGCGCTACCGCGCTACCGCGGTGCGGCGGTCGGGCCGGGGTCGGGGCGTCGCCCGTCCCCGTCGCCGTCCGGGGCGCGCCCCGGAGCGCCGGCCGCGGCACCCGCGCCGACCCCCGTGGCGACGCCTTCACCCGTCCCGCTCGTCCCGACCGTGGCGGCCGGAACCACGGACGTCGCGTCGTCACCAGCCTGCCGGGCGGCGAAGCCGTCGGAGGCCGCAGCCGTTGCCGCCGCCTGCTCGCCCCCACCTGCCGCACCCGCCGGGTCGCCCATGGCTGTTCCGCCGTCCGCCGGGTCGGCGACCGCGGCGAGCGCCGCGGCGGCCGGCTCAGGCAGCGAGTGGGCCGACGACGTCCGGGGGGACGCGGCGCAGGCCGCGTCGAGCGGGCGGTGCCCCGCGAGCGACAGCATCAGGCAGACCACGGCCGCTCCGGTCGCGACCGCCAGCGCGGGCCCGTGCCCGGCGCTGTCGACGATGCGGCCGCCGGTGGCGGTGCCGGCGGCCATGCCGATCGCGATGGCGCTCGACATCCAGGCGAAGCCCTCGGTGAGCCGAGCCCGCGGCAGCAGCCGTTCGATGAGGAGGGACGCCGTGATGAGCGCCGGCGCCACCGCCGCGCCGCAGAGCACCATGCAGACGGCCATGAGCAGCAGCCCGTCCACCCAGGGCAGCGGCAGTGCCGAGACGGTGAAGGCGGTCGCGCACAGCAGCATGCGGCCCGGGAGCCCGATCCGCCAGGCGCTGACGGTGCCCCACGCCAGGCCCGCGATCAGGCTGCCGACGGCCAGCAGTGCGAGCAGGAGCCCCGCCAGCCCCGGCGCTCCCTGGACCTCGGCGAAGGCCAGTATCGAGACGTCGATGATGCCGAAGAAGGTGCCCAGCAGCACGAAGACCGCCAGCAGCAGCGGCATGCCGGCGTACCTCGGCACCGCGCGGACGCGACCACCCGCGGTGCTCTCCCGCTCCGGTGCGGTGCGGGGCGCGGTGACGGTCAGTATCACCGTGCCGAGCGTCAGCAGCACCAGGGCGCCCACCAGCCCGGCCGCCGGGTGCACCGAGATCGCCAGCGCCGTCGCCAGCAGCGGGCCGATGACGAAGACCGTCTCGTCGACGACGGACTCCAGGGCGTAGGCGGTGGGCAGTCGGGGTGAGCCGCCGAGCAGCGCCACCCAGCGGGCCCGCACCAGCGAGCCGACCGGCAGGGAGGTGAACCCCGAGACCGCGGCGGCCGCCAGCAGGGTCCACAGCGGCGCCTCGCTCACGGCGAGCGTGATCAGCGCGGCCAGCCCGACGCCGTGGCCGAGCAGGGTCGTCGGCAGCAGGCGGCGCTGGCCGTGCCGGTCCGCGGCCCTGCCGAGCGCGGGGGCGGCGATCGCCTGGCAGACCGTCATGACGCCGGTGACCAGGCCCGCCTGCGCGTAGGAACCGGTGGTGGCCGACACCATGAGCAGGCATCCGAGGATGCGCATGCCGTTGGGGAGCCGCCCCAGGAAACCGCCCAGCACCGAGCTCCGTGCCCCGGGGATCCGGAGCAGCTCGCCGTATGTCCGCATGTCCGCATCGTCCTCCACGGCGGCGGCTGCCGCGAAGCGTTTTCCCACGACCGCGGCGTGATCTCCGGCACGCGACGCGTGCGCCCCCGGGGCCGGGACGACGGGGCGCGCGCCGGTGGCTTTCGGCGGCGGTCCGGGCGCTGTGCCGGTCCGCGGGCGGCGGTCCGACGCTGTCCTGTCGGGCCCGACCGGTGGGGTGCGGCGCCCGACGCGTCGGCCGCGGCCGGCCCCCGGACGTCGGCGGTCCGGTCAGGAGCGCCCGCCCGCTGCCCGCACCTCCGCTTCACCCGCACGGAGGGGCGCGTCCGTCGCGCCCCGCGGCGGCCCGCCGGTCCGTGCCCGGGCGGCACTGCCGCCCGCCGGGTCGGGGGCGGGTGGCAGAGGCGGTGGCCGCGCGGCTGAGGGGGCCGGTACCTCAGGGGGAGGAGGATCCGCGCGGCTGTTCCTACCGTCGACGGCATGACGCTCTCCATCGCCGACCTGCGAGTCGCCCGCGTCCCGGTCAGGGACGCCGGCGAGCCCCTCGTTCCCCTCGACGGGATCGCCGGCGCGCCGCCCGGTCCCGGCCGCCTGGTGCGGGCCGGGGTGGCCGCCCGGTTGGCGCTGGCGGAGCAGCTGCTGCCGTCCGGGGTGCGCCTGTACCTCGCCGAGGGGTACCGCCCGGCCGCCGCGCAGCGCGCGATCATCGACCACTACGGGGCCCGGCTCCGCGCGCTGCGCCCGACAGCGACGGCGGAGGAACTGCACCGGCTGACCAGCCGCTACGTGGCGCCGTTGGCCGTCGCCCCGCATGTGGCCGGTGCCGCCGTGGACATCACGCTGGCGGACGAGGCGGGCCGCCCGCTGTGGATGGGCAGCGCGCTCGACGCCACCCCGGAGGAGTCGCGCGGCGCGTGCTTCTTCGCCGCCCCCGGCATCGGTGAGGCGGCCCGCGCCCGGCGGGAGCTGCTCGCCACGGCGCTGTCCGCCGCGGGTCTGGTCAACTACCCCACCGAGTGGTGGCACTGGAGCTACGGCGACCGCTACTGGGCGTGCACCACCGGGGCCTCCCACGCCCGCTACGGGCCGGTCGAGGCGGCTGCGGCCGCCCGCACGACGGACCCGGCTCCCCGTGGGTTCCGTGGGGCGGCCACCGGCGACGTGCACGAGGCGACGGTGGTCCGGTGACCGCGTCCCGCCCCGACGAGCGGTTGCTCGCGAGGTTGCGGAGCCGGACGGCCGCGGGGTGCGCCGCCTCCGGCCACCGCCCCGCGCCCGACCGCGGCGCCGCCTCCGACCGCCGCCCCACCGCCGACCGTCCCGCCC
>NZ_JAAVJC010000242.1 GCF_012033785.1 Streptomyces bohaiensis | reverse complement strand
CGGCGTACGGGCCCGCGTCGAGGAGGAGTTGCGCCTCGACCTTCACCAACCGCCCCTCGGCGTCCGCGTGGTGGCGGTAGCGGAGCAGGGTCGGGTGCCGGTGCGGTGCGGCCGATCGTGCGGGCGGGAGGTGCCGCCGCGCGCCTGTCGCACCGGGGGCGGCTCCCGCACCGCCGCCCGCGCCGGTACCGGCCCCGCGGCGGGGGCAGGGCGGGCGGTGCGGGTCAGGCCCGGGTCAGGTCAGGGTCACGGCCAGACGAGGCAGTACGGCTGGTGCCCGGCCTCGTGCAGCCGCCGGGAGAAGTCCTGCCACTCGTGAAGCAGCCGGTAGACGCCGAACGCGTCGCGCGGGCCGCTGCGGTCCGGGACCGTCGACCAGATGAAGGCGGCGGCGCCGACCGTCTCCTCGCCGATGCCGCGCAGCGGGTCCACCACCGTCGTGGGGAGCTTGACCACCGCGTAGTCCGGGTGGAGCACGACGAGTTCGAGCGGCGGGACCCGGTGCAGCGGCACGCCCTCTATCCCCGTCAGGACCATGGCGGCCATCGTCTCGGGCTTGATGCTGGTGAACATGCCCTGGCCGAGCTCGTCACCGCCCAGCTCCTCCGGCCGCATCGAGGTGGGGACCCGCGCGGCGGTGGCGCCGTTGGGCGCGCCGAAGTACTTGTACGTCACGTCCATGCGCGCCGCGCGCCCCCCGTCCGCGACCGGCTGTTCGGCCCGGGGCTGCTGGCGGCGTCTGCGTCGGTGCCGGCCGCGCGCAGCACTCGGGGGCACCTCGGGCCCGAGGTCTCCGGTGCCCTCGCCGATACCGCCACCGCCGCGCTGCATGTCACCGCCCGATCTCGCCGCGACCCCGGCCGCGTAAACCCGATCATCGTCTCTGTGGCCTTCCCCCAGCCGGACACCGGCGAAACGCCCGGAGGCACGGTGGAACGGGCCTGATGTCACCATGGTCGCGTGACCTACTCCTACGATGCTCCAGTCTCGCAGACGCTCTTCGACCGCGCGGCGGTTGTCACACCAGGGGGCGTGAACTCACCGGTGCGGGCCTTCCGCGCCGTGGGTGGAACGCCCCGTTTCATGGTGTCCGGTACCGGTCCCTACCTCACCGACGCCGACGGACGCGAGTACGTCGATCTGGTGTGCTCATGGGGCCCCATGATCCTCGGCCACGCCCATCCGGCCGTCACGGAGGCGGTGCGCGACGCCGTCGGGCGCGGCACCTCCTTCGGAACCCCGGGGCAGGGGGAGGTGGAGCTGGGCGAGGAGATCGTGGCCAGGATCACCCCCGTCGACCAGGTGCGGCTGGTCTCCTCGGGGACCGAGGCCACCATGTCCGCGATCCGACTGGCCCGCGGTTTCACCGGCCGCGCCAAGGTCGTCAAGTTCGCCGGCTGCTACCACGGCCACGTCGACGCGCTGCTCGCCGCGGCGGGGTCGGGCGTCGCCACCTTCGGCCTGCCCGACACCCCGGGCGTCACGGGCGCACAGGCCGGCGAGACGCTGGTGCTGCCCTACAACGACCTCGACGCCGTGCGTGCCGCGTTCGCCGCCCACCCGGGTGAGATCGCCTGTGTCATCACCGAGGCGTCCCCCGGCAACATGGGCGTGGTGCCGCCGCGGGAGGGCTTCAACGCCGGTCTCCGCGACCTGTGCCGCGAGAACGGCGCGCTCTTCGTCTCCGACGAGGTCATGACCGGCTTCCGTGTCAGCCGCGAGGGCTGGTACGGCATCGACGGTGTCGCGCCCGACCTGATGACCTTCGGCAAGGTCATGGGCGGCGGCTTCCCCGCGGCGGCCTTCGGCGGCCGGGCCGACGTGATGGCGCAGCTCGCGCCCGCCGGCCCCGTCTACCAGGCGGGCACCCTCTCGGGGAACCCCGTCGCCACCGCCGCCGGCCTCGCGCAGCTGCGGCTCCTGGACGCCGACGCCTACGCCCGGGTCGACGCCGCCTCGCTCCAGGTCCGCACGCTGGTCTCCGAGGCACTCGCGGCAGCGGGCGTCGCCCACCGGCTCCAGGTCGCCGGGAACATGTTCTCCGTCTTCTTCACCGACACCGAGGTGACCGACTACGCCGGCGCGCGCTCCCAGGAGGCCTTCCGCTTCAACGCGTTCTTCCACGCGATGCTCGCGCGCGGCGTCTACCTGCCGCCGTCGGCGTTCGAGTCGTGGTTCGTCTCCAGCACCCACGACGAGCGGGCGATCGAGCGGATCGCCGCGGCGCTCCCGGAGGCCGCCCGGGCGGCGGCGCGCGCGACCGACGAGAGCGGCGTCTGAGAGCGTGTGTGAGACCCCGCGTCGGATCAGCTCGCGGCGTCGGATGCGGTCAGCTGCACGGCGGAGGGGCGCCCTCGTACCGGGGTGTATTCGGGCGTTCCTGACAACGCAGCAGATGGCCGTAGCTGGCGTCGCGGGCCCGGCGCGGGGTCTCAAACACGCTCTGGGGCCGCCCGCCACCCGCACGACAGCGGCCAGCGGGCCGTGAACCACAGGAAAGGGCACAGATGACCGGCACAGCGGACAGCGACAGAGATGTGACGACCACCCCGCCGGCGCAGCGCGACGGGCACGCGGGAGGGCCGGCCGGGAGCGACACCCCGGCCGGCGCCGCGCCGGACCCCGCCGCCGGGACCGGCGCCGGCCCGGGAGCCGACGGCTCACCGGCCAGGACGGTCGTGCACGTGGTGCGCCACGGCGAGGTCCACAACCCGGAGGGCGTGCTGTACGGCCGGATGCCCGGCTACCACCTCTCCGCACTCGGCCGGGAGATGGCGGAGGTGGTCGGCCGCCACCTCGCCGGCCGGGACGTGGTCCACGTGGTGGCGTCCCCGCTGGAGCGCGCGCAGGAGACGGCGGAGCCCATCGCCGCCGAGCACGGGCTGTCCGTCGCCACCGACCGGCGGCTGATCGAGGCGGCCAACGTGTTCGAGGGGAAGACCTTCGGCGTCGGCGACGGTGCGCTGTCCCGTCCGGGCAACTGGAAGCACCTGTACAACCCGTTCCGCCCCTCGTGGGGCGAGCCGTACCTCGACCAGGTGGTGCGGATGCGGGGCGCGCTGGAGGCGGCGCGGGACGCGGCCCGCGGCCACGAGGCGGTGTGCGTCAGTCACCAGCTGCCGATCTGGCTGCTGCGCAGCCACGTCGAGCGCCGCCGGCTGTGGCACGACCCGCGCAAGCGGCAGTGCACCCTCGCGTCGCTGACCAGCTTCACCTTCCTCGGTGACGAGATCGTCTCGGTCGGGTACACCGAGCCGGCCATCGACCTGGTCCCGGTGCACCTGCGCGCCGGCGGCGCCCGCGGCTCGGGCGCCTGACCGCGCGCCCCGGCCCGGCCCCGCCCCGTTCCGCCTCGTGCGGAGCGGGGCGGCGCCGCTCCGACCTGGCCGCACGCGGACGCGGGGCCGGTCCTTATCCGTTCCTTACATTCCGGACAAGGGGGGCGCGGAAGATCGCCGCGACACGCATGGGAAACTTTTCACATGATCCAGAGCGACCCGTCCCGAGGCCGTGACGCGTACCGACGCTCCGCGCTGACCGCCGCCGCTCTCGCGCTGTCCGCCGTGGTGCTCACCGCCTGCGGCGGGGGCGAGGGCAGCGGTGCCGAGGCGTCCTCCGACGGCAGCGCGTTCGTGGAGGGCAGCGGCGTGATCACCTCGGTCCCCGTCGGGGACCGGCTTCCCGCTCCCGAGCTGACCGGCGAGACCACGCACGACGAGCCGATCGCGCTGGCCGACTACGCGGGCCAGGTCCTGGTCCTCAACGTCTGGGGCTCCTGGTGCGCGCCCTGCCGGGCCGAGGCGCCGTACCTGGCCGCCGTCTCCGAGGACCTCGCCGACCAGGACGTGCAGTTCGTCGGGATCAACGTCCGCGACCACGACCCGGCCAACGCCCGCGCGTTCGACCGGCGGTTCGACATCGCGTACCCGAGCTTCTACGACCCCAAGGGCCGGCTCATCCTGGAGTTCCCCGCCAACACCCTCTCCCCGCAGGGCATCCCCTCCACCCTGGTCGTCGACCGCGACGGCAACATCGCCGCCCGCGCGGTGAAGGCGCTGACCGAGGAGGAACTGCGCGGCATGATCGAGCCGGTCCTCGCCGAGGGCGACACCGCGCCGGGTGACGGCAGCGAGAGCGACGGCGACGCCGGCAGCGCCGCCGAGGGCGCCGCGGACGACGCCTGATGGACGTCCTGACGGCGGTCACCGACACCAACGAGACCGTGCTCGGCGGCGCGCTGCTGCTGGCCCTGCCGCTCGCCCTCATCGGCGGGCTGGTCTCGTTCTTCTCCCCGTGCGTGCTGCCGCTGGTGCCCGGCTACCTCTCCTACGTCACCGGTGTCGGCGGCGCCGATCTCGCCGAGGCACGGCGCGGCCGGATGCTGCTGGGCGCCTCGCTGTTCGTCCTCGGGTTCTCCGCCGTCTTCGTCTCCGGCGGCGCGCTCTTCGGCGGGTTCGGCTACCTCCTCCAGGAGCACCGCGAGGTGCTCACCCGGGTCTTCGGCGCGCTGATCATCCTGATGGGGCTGCTGTACCTGGGGCTGTTCCCCCGGCTGGGCCAGCGGGAGTTCCGGCTCCACACCCGCCCCGGCCTCGGCCTCGCCGGGGCCCCGCTGCTGGGAATCGTCTTCGGCATCGGCTGGACGCCCTGCATCGGCCCGACGCTGGCCGCCGTCAACTTCCTCGCCATGCAGGAGGCGACCGCGCTGCGCGGCGCCGTGCTGATGGTCGCCTACTGCCTGGGCATGGGCGTGCCGTTCATCGTCGCGGCGCTGGCGTTCCGCCGCAGCCTCAGCGCCTTCGGCTGGGTCAAGCGCCACTACGCGTGGGTCATCCGCATCGGAGGCGGCATGATGATCGCCACCGGCGTCATGCTGATCACCGGCCTGTGGGACGTGATCGTCTACGAGCTGATGGTCTGGTCCGCCGACTTCCAGGTGTGGATCTGATCCGATGACGCTCCCCGCCCTCACCCCGACCCGCCTGTCCTGCGCCGGCCGCACCCCCGTCGCGGCCGCCGCGCGGACACCGGCCGCCCACGGGCCGGCCGGGGCCACCCCGGGCACCCGCCCGACCAGCGACCGAGCCGGCGGCAGCCACGCCGGCGCCCGAGCGATAGCGACCAGCCGATGAGTGAGCACACCGACCGCACCAGCGCCGGCCCCGACGGGCGGGAGGAGACCGGCGAGGCGACCGACGACGCCTCCCGGCTGTCCACCGCTCCCCGCACCGACGCCGAGCGGGAGGCCGCCGCGGACCGTGGCGGCGACGCCGGCGGCGATCCGGCGGGTGCCGGGTCCTTCGGCGGCATCCGTGAGCCCGGCCTCGCCGGCGGACTGGCCTGGACCGGGCGCGAGGCCGTGGGCTGGGCGCGCTGGATCTGGCGCCAGCTGACCTCGATGCGGGTGGCGCTGATCCTGCTGTTCCTGCTGGCGCTGGCGACCGTCCCCGGTTCGCTGATCCCGCAGGAGGGCGCCAGCCCGATCGCCGCCGCCGAACTGCGCGAGAACAACCCGACGCTGGCGTCGGTCTACGACCGGCTCCAGCTGTTCGACGTGTACAGCTCGGTCTGGTTCTCCGCGATCTACCTGCTGCTCTTCGCCTCGCTGATCGGCTGCATCCTGCCGCGTGCCTGGCAGTTCGTCGGCCAGCTCCGCGGCCGCCCGCCGCGCGCCCCGCGCCGGCTGGACCGGATGCCCGCGTACACCACCTGGCGGACCGAGGCCGCGCCGCGCGAGGCGCTGGCGGAGGCCGAGCGACTGCTGGGCCGCAGCCGGTTCCGGGTGGACGGCTCCGCCGTCCCCGCAGCCGGCGACGCCTCCGCCGGCGGGTCCGTGGCGGCCGAGAAGGGCTACCTGCGGGAGGCGGGCAACCTCGTCTTCCACGTCGCGCTGGTCGTGATGCTCATCGCCTTCGCCGCCGGCGCGCTGCTGCGCTCCGAGGGCGGGAAGCTGGTGCCGGTCGGCAGCGGCTTCACCAACACCCTCACCCAGTACGACGACTTCTCCTCCGGCACGCTCTTCGACGCCGACGACCTGGAGCGGTTCACCTTCGACCTCGACGCGTTCCACGCCGACTTCGTCCGCGAGGGTCCCGACCTGGGCTCGGCCCGCGACTTCCGCGCCGACATCACCTACTGGCGGGACGGCGACACCGAGGGCACCGAGGCGTCGGTGCGGGTCAACCACCCGCTGCACATCGGCGACGCCAAGGTCTACCTGCTGGGCCACGGCTTCGCGCCGCGCGTCACCCTCGTCGACGGGCAGGGCGAGGTCGCCTTCAGCGGGCCGGTGCCGTTCATCCCGCAGGACAACGCCCTCAGCTCCACCGGGGTCGTCAAGGTCACCGACTACGTCGGACCGGACGGCGAACCGGACCAGATGGCGTTCCAGGGGTTCTTCAACCCGACGTTCGCCCTCACCGCCGAGCGCGGCCCGCACTCGACCTTCCCCGACCCGGACTTCCCCGCCCTGACCCTCAACGCCTACCACGGCAACCTGGGGCTGGACTCCGGCATCCCGCAGAACGTGTACCAGCTGGACACCCGGTACATGGAACAGCTCACCGACGAGGACGGCGAGCCGCTGCGCATCAACCTGCTGCCGGGGGAGGAGTGGGAGCTGCCGGACGGCCGCGGCACCCTCACCTTCGAGGGGTTCGACCGCTGGGCGACTTTCCAGGTCTCCAGCTCGGCCGGGAACGGCTGGGCGCTGATCGGCGCCGTCGCCGCGGTCGCGGGCCTCGCCGCCTCGCTGCTGATCCAGCGGCGCCGCGTCTGGGTCCGGGCGACCACCGGTGCCGACGGGGTGACGGTCGTCGAGATGGCCTCGCTGGGCCGCTCCGAGTCGGCCCGCGTCCCGGAGGAGCTCGCCGAACTGGCGCTGGCTCTCCAGCCGACCGCCCCGATGCTGCCGGAGCCTGCAGGGGAGCCTGCAGGGGAGCCCGCGGACGAGCCCGCGGAGGAGCGCTCAGGGGACGAGCCCGCGGCGGACGAGGGCCGCGGTGACGGTGCCGGCCGACCGGCCGCCGAGCCCGACGGCGCTCCCGCCGCCGGGCGCGTCC
>NZ_JAAVJC010000241.1 GCF_012033785.1 Streptomyces bohaiensis | reverse complement strand
GGCCGGACCGGACCCGGTCCGGCCGGCGCGGCAGGAGCGCCCCGGGGACGGGGCTCGGCCGGCGTCAGAGCACGGCGAGCGCGTCGATCTCCACCAGCAGGCCGGCGGGGAGGCCGACGTACACCGTGGTGCGCGCCGACGGCGGCTGGGTCAGCCCGGCGAAGTACTCGTCCCAGATCGCGTTGAACTCGGCGAAGTGCTCCGTGTCGGTGAGGAAGACGCGGATCATGATCGCGTCCTCCCAGGAGGAACCGCCCTCCTCCAGAACCGCACGGACGTTCTCCAGGGTCTGGAGGGTCTGCTCGCGCAGCCCCGGCCCGACGGGGGAGGGGGACCGGCCGGGCTCGGCAGGGCCGAAACCGACCTGGCCCGCCACCTGCAGCAGGCCGCCCTTGATCACGCCGTGCGAGAAGCGGGCCGGCGGGGTGGTGTGGCGGGGCGGCAGGACTGCTGTCTTCGGGGTGCCGGCGGGGGCGGCCGGGGTGTTCTCGGTCATGGGTGTCGCCTTTCCTGGTGGGGTGGTGCCGTGGGTGGGACGGGTGGTCCGGGGCGGGCGCCCGTGAGGGCCGTGGGCGGGCCGCCCGCCACCGAGGGGTGCCGGCGCGAGGGCCCCGGCACCGAGTCGGTCAGTCGCCGGGCGACGGCGGGCCGTCGTCGGGTATGGCTGCCCGCCGACCGGCCGAGGGATGCGTTCCCGGTCCGGGGGCTGCCGGTCCGGGGGCCCCTGGTCCGGGCG
Organism: Streptomyces bohaiensis; assembly: GCF_012033785.1. Lineage (GTDB taxonomy): Bacteria > Actinomycetota > Actinomycetes > Streptomycetales > Streptomycetaceae > Streptomyces > Streptomyces bohaiensis. The sequence continues at coordinate 6,334 of NZ_JAAVJC010000241.1, read as the reverse complement.
TTCCCGGCCCGGCTGCTGCCGGCCCGGACCCCCTCGGTTCCTGGCCCGGGGCCGCCGCGCCGGGGGCTGTCGGGCGGGCCAGAGCGGGCGGGGTGGTGCGGCCGGTGTAGGCGTCCGTGACGGCGCGGGCGGTCTGCCGTACCTCGGGCAGCAGCGCGAGCACCGCCCGCTCGTCCGCCACGACGATCGGCACCGACACCGAGAGCGCGGCCACCACCCGCCCGTCGTGGCCGCGCACCGGCGCGGCGACGCAGTTGACGGACTCCTCGTGACCGCCGAGGTCGGTGGCCCAGCCGCGCTCGCGGACCGTGACCAGCTCCGCCAGCAGCTCGGCCGGACCGGTCACGGACCGCGAGGTGTAGCGCGGGTAGGTCAGCCGCCGGGCCAGCGCCTCGCGTTCCGCGGTGGGCAGGTCGGCCAGCAGCACCTTGGCGACCGCCGCGACCGTCACCGCGACCTCGCGTCCGATGCGCGAGTACATCCGCACCGGGTGCCGGCTCTCGACCTTGTCGATGTACAGCACCCGGTCCTCCTCGCGGATCGCGAGATGGACGGTGTGCCCGGTGCGTTCGTTCAGCTCCAGCAGGTGGGGGTGGGCGATCTCGCGGACGTCCAGCTGCTCGGCGGCCCGGTGCGCGAGGGCGAACAGCTGGGAACCGAGCCGGTAGCGCTGGTCGGGCTGCCGGTGGACGAGTCCGTGGGCGTGCAGGGTGCGCAGCAGCCGCAGCGCCGTGGACTTGTGGGCCTCGATGTGCCGCGCTACCTGCTCCAGCCCGGCGGGGCCCTCGGCCAGCAGCGGCAGGATTCGCAGCGCGCGGTCCAGACTCTGGCTCATCGCGCACCCCGCGCCGGCCGCGCCGCGACCACTGCGCCCGCACGGTCCGCCCCGTCCGTCGCCCCGTCCGTCGCCTCGGCGGCCGACGAGCCCCCGACGGCGGGACGCGCGGCGTGGGCTGCGGCGTCCGGCATGGTTGGTCAGCTCCGATCCCGTGAGGCCGGCGTTCCGTTGACCGGCTGTGCGCCGGATGCTAGACAGAGGTGCGCATGGAGCGCAACGACTGTTGCGTGTCGCGCAACACAGCAGGCCAGGCAGCGACTCATCGGAGAATCCCATGGCTTCCGCACTCGACCGCCTCGCCGACGAGATCGTCGACCACCGGTTCCGCGGGCTGCCGCCCGACGCCGAGGGCAGCACCGTCGGGGCGCTGGCCCGCGAGCGGCGCGACCTCGGCTCCGGCGGTTTCACCACGCCGGTCCTCACCCTCTCCGCGGAGGCGCTGGACCACAACATGCGCGCGCTCGGCGAGTTCGCCCGCCGGCACGGCCTCGCCTTCGCCCCGCACGGCAAGACCTCCATGGCGCCCGCTCTCTTCCAGCAGCAGATCGACCACGGCGCCTGGGGCATCACGGTCGCCGTGCCGCACCAGGCGCGCGTCGCCCGGGCGTTCGGCGTGCAGCGTGTCTTCCTCGCCAACGAGGTGGTGGACGCGGCCGCGCTGGCATGGCTCGCCGGCGAGCTGGCGGCCGACGCCGACTTCCGCTGCGTGGTCTACGCCGACTCCACGCGCGGCGTCCGACTGATGGACGAGGCGCTGCGGGCCGCCGGCGCCACCCGGCCGCTGGAGGTCGTCGTGGAGCTCGGCGCCCCGGGCGGGCGCACCGGCACCCGGGGCGCCGAGCAGGCCGCTGCGGTGGCGGCCGCCGTCAACGCCTCGCCGGTCCTGGCCCTGGTGGGCGTGGCGGGGTACGAGGGGGAGGTCCCCGACGCCGACCCCGGGAGCGTGCGCGCCTGGCTGCGTGAACTGGTAGCCCTGGCAGTCGAGTTGGACGGGGAGGACCAGTTCGCCGCGACCGGCGAGATCATCGTCAGCGCGGGCGGGTCGGCCTGGTTCGACGCGGTGGCGGAGGTCTTCGCCGAGCTGCCCGAACTGTCCCGCCCGGTACTCGGGTTGCTGCGCTCCGGCGCCTACGTCAGCCACGACGACGGTCGGTACCGCGAGATCACCCCGTTCAACCGGCTGCCGCAGGAGGGTTCGCTCCAGCCGGCGTTCCGGCTGTGGGCGCAGGTCGTCTCCCGTCCCGAGCCGGGACTCGCGCTCGTCAACGCCGGTAAGCGGGACGTCGCCTACGACCTCGACCTCCCGGAGGTCCAGGTGTTGCGGAGCCCCGGCGGAGAGATCGTCCCCGCCCGCGGGTTGACGGTGACGCGCCTCTCCGACCAGCACGCCTTCGTGCGCGGTGAGGACGCCGAGCTGCCGGACGTCGGTGACTGGGTGGGCCTCGGTATGTCCCACCCGTGCACCATCTTCGACAAGTGGCAGCTGATCCCCGTGGTCGACGCCGACGGGACGGTCGTGGACTTCGTCCGCACGTTCTTCTGAGGTCGCCCGGGCGCCGCCAGCCCATCGTCGTGCGGTCGCACCGCCGTTCGCCCACCGCCGTGTCAGCGGTGGGCGAACGGCGCCGACCGGCGCGGTTCTTGGCGTCGGGGTCCCGTTGTGCTGGACTAGGACAATGCGCGCGGGAGACCCGACCGACCACTACCGACTGCTCGGCCTGGACCCCGGAGCCACGGCGGCACGGATCGCGGAACGGCTGCGCGCCGAACACCGCAGCTGGCAGCGGCTCACCAGTCATCCGGACCTCGACCGGCGACAGTTGGCCGAGCAGCGCATCCGGGACCTCGCCCTGGCACGTGCCACCCTCACCGATCCCGAACGCCGAGCCGCCTACGACGACGAGCTGACGCGCCGTGCCGCAGCCGAACGGGCCGCGGCCGAGCGCGAGTTCGCTGCCCGAGCCGCAGCTCACCGCGAGGCCGCCCACCGCGAGGCGGCCGAGCGCCGCGCAGCGGAACACGCCGCTGCGGACCGCGCCCGCGTCGAGCGTGCCTACGCCGAGCGCCACCTCGCGGAGCAGGCGGTGACGACCGGCCGACCGTCGCCCCCGCCCGTTCCGCCGACGCCGCCCGAGGCGCCGCCCGGCGGGCCGCCGGGCCCCGCCGACGGCCCCTCCGCAGAGCCGGTCGGCACGGTCGTCCGCCCCCGCACGGAACCCCCGCACCCCCCGCACCCCACCGGCCCTGCCGGTCATCCCGGCGCGCCACCCGCCGCCCCCGCCGACGGAGTCGGTCACCCGGGAAGCGGCGCCGCGTCCGCCTCCTCCGGTCCCCATCCCGGCCCCGGTCCCGGTCCCGGTCCCGGCCCCGGTCCCGGGGTGACGGCACCGCCCGCCGTGCTGCTGCGGGAAGCACGGGACGCGCTGGCCGCCGGTGACTTCGGCACCACCGTCCGCCGCTCCCGCGAGGCCCGCGACGCCGGTGAGGACGGCGCGGAGATCTGGCGGCTCCTGGGACGCGCCGAGCTCGGTCGCGGCCGACGGGAGCAGGCGGTGCTCGCGCTGCGGCAGGCGGTGCGACGCGACCCCGAGAACGCGACCGGACACTTCTGGCTCGGCCGCGCCCACCTCGCCCTCCACGACTGGGGGTCCGCCCTCGTCGCCTTCCGGGAGACCGAGCGGCTGTCCCCGGGGGAGGGCGCGTTCCACATCGCACTGGTCCACCTGGAGGGCGGTTCGCCGGAGGAGGCGGTGCCCGTCCTCGAGGAGCTGCTGAGCACACGGCCCGAGGACGTGACGGTGCGGTACCACCTCGTCCACGCCCTGCTGCGCGCCGCGCAGCGCGTGCCCGGGGTGCGGGGCGCCGACGACCACACCGTCACCGAGCCGGGCGAGATCGAACGGATGCGGCCGCTGTTGGAGCGCGCCGCGGCGGTCGTGGCCGACGCGGGGCAGCGGGAGGACGTCGAGCGCGACCTCCGCTACCTCGCTTGGTGCGAGAACCGCCATCCGGCGCGCCCCAGTTGGCTCGCGCCCGGCATGCTGGTCTCCGCTGTGCTGCTCATCCTCGCGCTGCTGGCGCACCCGCTGGTGTTCGCCGTCGTCCTGGTCGTCCTGCCGTTCGCCTGGTATCGGGCGATCCGCAGGCCCGGCTGGTGGATCAACGCGCGTGCCGCCCGATGGGACGGGCACACAGGGGGATAGCCGCGCCCGCGCGCGGGAAGTGGTTCGCAAGCGGCGGCGGTCGGTCCGGCCGCGGCGGGATACGACGGAAGAGCGGGAGACGCCGTGACAGGGCGAGCTGTCGGAATTGACCTGGGGACCACCATGTCGGCTGTCGGGGTCGTGGACCGCGCCGGCTGGGCGGAGCTGGTACGCAACACGGGGGGCCGTACTCTCACGCCCTCGGTGGTGCTGTTCACCGGCCCGGACCAGGTGCTGGTCGGGGCGACCGCGCGCAACAGCGCGGTCCTGCAGCCCGACGACTGCGTGCAGTTCATCAAGCGGGAGATGGGCAACCCGCACTACAGCTTCATCGACTCCCACCAGGTGGAGCACCGGCCGGAGCAGATCTCCGCCTATCTGTTGCGGGCCCTGGCGGACGGGGCGGCGGAGGCGCTCGGCGAACCGGTCGAGGACGTGGTGATCACCGTCCCCGCCTACTTCGACGACACCCGCCGCAAGGCCACCGCCGACGCCGCCCGCATCGCCGGACTCAACCTGCTGCGACTCGTCAACGAGCCCACCGCAGCGGCGATTTCCTACGGCGTGCAGCACGGCGACGCCGGTACCGTGCTGGTCTACGACCTCGGCGGCGGCACCTTCGACGTGACGTTGATGCGGGTGTCGGGCGACAGCTGCGAGGTCATCGCCACCGACGGGGACCGCAACCTCGGGGGGTTCGACTTCGACAACGCCCTGATGCGGTTCGTCGCCGAACGGGTCGCCGAACTCGGCGGCGAAGAAGACCTGTTGGAGGACCCGTATCTGACGGCTGAGGTCCGCGAGCGCTGCGAGCTGGCCAAGACCGACCTCTCGCAGGCGCACCGCACCGTGGTGCGCGTCGGCTCGGGGCGTTCCGCCCACGCGGTGGAGATCACCCGCGAGCGGTTCGAGGAGATGATCGAGCCCTACCTGCACCGCACCGAGGTGCTGGTGGAGGGACTGCTGGAGGACGCGGGAACGACCTGGGACCAGGTCGACCGGGTGCTGCCGGTCGGCGGTTCCACCCGTATCCCGGCGGTGCGGGCGCTGCTGGAGAAGCTCTCCGGGAAGAAGCCCGACCTGCGGGTCCACCCCGACGAGGCGGTGTGCCTCGGGGCGGCGCAGCTCGCAGCCCAGGTGGCGGCGGCCGCCGGTTCCGGCGCCGCGCCCGGCAAGGAGCTGGCGGTACGGGACGTCACCTCGCAGTCCATGGGCATCGTGGTGACGGCCGACGACGACGCCTCCCAGCTGCTCAACGACGTGGTGATCGCCCGCAACACCGCCATCCCCGCGATGGTGGAGCGGACCTACCGCACCGTCGCCGAGGACCAGGACGCGGTGTCGGTTCAGCTGACCGAGGGCGAGGGCGAGGTGCTGGAGCGGGTCAACATCCTCACCGAGCAGCCCGTGGAGCTGCCCTCGGGGCTGCCGGCGGGAGCGCCGTTGCGGCTGCGGATGAGCTACGACACCGACGGACTGGTCCACGCGGAGCTGTTCGACGAGACCAACGACCGCCGGCTGGGCGAGATCGAGCTGGAGCGTCCGCTCAACCTCGACGCGGGCCGGGTCGACGAGATGCGGGCCGCGATGCAGCGGATGACGGTCGGATGAGCACCGGCGGGGGAGACGGAGGCGCGGTCCCCGACCCGGCCGCCGACCGAGCCGATGCCGCCGGTGGTGCCGGCGGAGCGGAGGACGGGGCGGCGCGTGAGCCCGGACTGGCCGAGCGGATCGACGCGCTCGCCGCGCTGTTCGAGCGCCGCATCCTGGACGACCGGGACAAGCGGCGCCTGCTGGACGAGGCGCGCGACGGGCCGTACCGCCAGTACCTGCACCCGCTGGTGCACCGGCTGGCGCTGCTGATCGACCGGCTGGACCGCGAGGCGGGCGGCATCGCGCCGACCGGGCCGCAGGACACGGGCGCCGCACCGGGCACAGCCGGCGGTGCCGAGGCGGGCGCTCCCGCGTCCGGGTCGGCACGCACCGGGGCCGACCACGCCGACGACGGGGAGACCGGGAACGAGGTGGCGGTCGGCCTTGCCCGGTCGGTGCGCGACGAGCTGCTCGATGCGCTGGCGGCCCACGGGGTGCGCGAGGTCCGCACCACGGGCCCGTTCGACCCCGCGCGGCAGGAGGCCGTCTCGGTCGACCGCGACAGCGGTGCCGAGCCCGGCTCGGTCACCGCGGTGGTGCGCCGTGGCTTCGCGCACGGCGACTGGGTCTTCCGCCCGGCACGGGTCACGGTCGCCGCGCCGGCCCGCCGCGACTGACCCGGGGCCGGGCGGTCCGGCGG
>NZ_JAAVJC010000240.1 GCF_012033785.1 Streptomyces bohaiensis | reverse complement strand
GTCCGGGGGTCCCATCCGTTGGGGCGGGCCCCCGGCATCGCCGGGTGGGGCGCGCGGCGGCTGCCGCTCCCCTCGCCGGGGACCGCAGGTCCGGCCGCGGGGGCGCCGGGCACGGGGGCGTCGGCCGCGGGGGCACCGGGCACGGGGCGGCCGAGAGCGGCCAGCCGGTCGCGGACCATCTCGGACAGCTCGCCCTGCTCCTCGGCGCTGAGGGTCCCCAACATCCCGGCCATCTCGTCCTGCCAGGTGGTCTCGCCCTGGAGGAGGTCGGCATGGGCGACCGACCAGTCGAGGACCTCGCGCACCTGTTCAGGGTGTCTGACCAGCCAGAGCGCGGCCAGGGACGCCGGGCCGTCGCGGACCGCCCGCAGGCAGAAGGCGTACGCCTCCCTGTCGATCTCCGCCCAGGACGCCGGCGGGCCGGTGTCGTCACCGGCTCCCAGGCGGACCTCGCGCTCCTCGTCCCGCTCGCGCACCTCCACGGCGTGGTAGGTCAGGCCGGTGTCGTGGAGCTCCCGGGGGTCCGAGAGCTGGCTGAGCAGCTCCGCCGGGCTGACGTGTCCGCCCGCCGTGCGGTAGCGCTCGAAGACCTCGCGGACCGCAGCGGCCGCCTGGCCGCGGACGACGGACCAGCCGTCGGTGGTCCGCGACCGGACGACCTCCACGGGGTCCCGCACCCACCAGCGGATGTGGACCTCGTGGGACTCCCGCCGGCGTGCTCCCGGCAGGCTGATGGGCAACGTGCCGGCCGTCTCGTCCAACCGCACGTAGAAGGCCGCGTCGTAGCGGAACCGGCCGGGCGACGCGTACGAGTAGTCGTCCTCACCGTCGATGCCGATCTCCGGCCGCGGCTTGGTGGTGGCGGACGGCGAGCGGCTGCCGCCGGCCAGGTGGTACCGGCCGTCGCGGTCCCGCAGGACCAGGGCGCGGTCGCGGCGGCTCGCCCAGCGCTGCGCGACGCGCTCCCGCCAGGGGGAGCGGGCGGCGAGGGTGAAGAGCGGTGCGCTCGTCGTCTCAGCTTCGGGGATCATGCTCGCCTCCGGGGGCTGCTGGTCGGCGGGGAGTGGCGGGTTCGGCGGTGCGCCAGCGCTGCAAGGCCCGGTGGGCGATGCGGCGGGCGCTCGGGTCGGCGGTGTCGTCGCGGTCGATGCGGCGGAACAGTCGCAGCACCCCGCGGTCGAGCCGGTGGGAGAAGGCGGTCAGCAGCGTCGTGACGGCGGTGTTCACGTGCTGGTCACGCGTCGCGGCGCGGCACCACCGCAGCAGGTGGTCCGCCGTGGCGTCGAACGTCCGGTCCTCCGCGAGCGCGAGGTGCACCAGGTCGATCACCGCGTCGCGGAAGTCGCCGCCGGTCCGGAGCTGGTGGCAGAACCAGGAGTGCCGGACCAGCAGGACGGGGAGCAGGTCGGCGGCCTTGGCGCGGGCGCGACCCCCCTCGGTGTGCCACTCCGTCAGGTTGGTGATGACGATCTCCTCCGCACCGCCCGCGAAGATCGTGTCCAGGGACCAGACCACGGCAGCGGCGACCGGGCGCTCGTCGCCCTCCCTCCCCCGGTAGCAGGTGCCGAGCAACCTGACGGCCAGGTCGGGGCGGTGCGCTCCGAACGAGGTGCCGCAGGTGAGCGCCGCGGTGGTGCGGAGCCGCCAGCCGCCTCCCCAGCTCCAGTGGCGCAGGAAGTGCGTGATCTCGCTGCGGCGCAGCGGACTCTCGGCTGCCGTGGCGAGGGCGTAGGCGGCGATGCGGCGATGCCCGTCCCGGTCGGACCTGGCCAGTTCCCGGACGTGTTCGAGCGCGTGTCGGCCGCTCCCCCAAATGACGGCTCGTCCCATGACGTTGCCGACGGGAACGGTGAGGTCGGACCCCTCCGGCACGTCGCTCAGCCAGGTGGTGAGCAGCGGGGCGATCCCGCTGTACTGCCGCCACAGGTGGCGCAGCAGCGCGGCGCCCTGCCCGGTGCGGACGAACCGGACGGGTTCGACGGTGTAACCGTAGCCGGGCGCCTGGCGGATCTCCGGCTCGCCGCAGTGTGCCCCGGTCAGCCGCAGCAGGTCGTCGAGCGACCGGCGGAGCACGAACGCCGGGTTGGCCTCGGGTTCCGTCGACTGCCTGCCCTCCGCGGGCGGCTCCGCCCACGGGTGCAGGACGTGGTGCAGCCGGTCGCCGGCGACGAGGAGCAGCCGGTCCGCCTCCTCCCGGATCACGCGGTGGTCCTCGCCCTCGAAGACGCAGGCGGAGAGCAGGAAGGCCAGGGCGTCGGGCTGCTCCCGCACGGCCGCGAGCAGTTCGGGTACCTCGTCGTGCGCGAGGAAGCTGAGCCGGTCGAGCACCTCGTCCGGGTCGGGGCCGTCCTCGCCGGCGTTCACGAGCACGCCCACCAGCTCGGTCACGTCCACCGGCGTGAGGTCGGCGTCGAGCAGCTCCTCCACCAGCGTCGGGCCCGCACGCTCCACCAGGTGGCGGCGCTCGGCCTCGTCGGGGATCTCCGCGGCAAGGACCGAGGTGAACACCTCGCGTGTCGGGGGTGGTTGGCATCGGATCGGCTTCACGTCGAGCTGCCGGGTGAACGGGCGCACCAGGTGCGGCTGGTCCGGCAGGACGACGACCATGCGGGCGTCGGCCTCCGCCAGGCGCCGCCGCAAGGTGGCCAGCGTGCTGCGGCCGAGGCACTGGTCCGGTGTCATCCGTCTCGGGGTCAGGCCGGGCACGAGGTACCCGTGGGCCTTGTCGATCGGGCGCCAGGAGGCGAGGTCGGTGTCCCCGTCGAGCACGCGGAGGTCGAAGCTGGGTCCGCGGTGGTCGTGCAGCAGGTTCAAGGCGGCGGTGCGGCGGCCGCTGCCCTGTCGTCCGACGAGGAACAGGACGCGGTCGTCCAGGGCGCGCAGTGCGGAGGCGAACCAGGCCGGCCGGGTGAAGCCGTGGAGCGCCTCGCTGATCTCCCGGGCGGTGACGGGCTCCGCGTACGTCTCGGGGAGGCTGCCCGGCGTCGACGTGGCGGAGTCGTTGACCACGCGCTGGTCGCCGTGGAGGGCACCGGTGTTGATGTTGCCGCCGGGGGCGTGGATGAACACGCCTCCGGCGCCGGTCGGTGGGCGGCCGGCCAGGGCGTCCTCCGGGAACTCCTCCGTGACCGGTTCGGTGGCGGGCCGCTCGCGGTCGTCCCCGGCGGGCGGGTCGTGGTCGTCCCTGCCGGACCGTGCCGGACCGGCCGCCCGCCCGTCCCCGTCGTCCGCCGGGCCCTCGGGGTGAGCGGCGAGCACCGTACCGCCGCCGCGGTCGCCGTCGGGGTGGTCCGTCGCGGTCATCGGTCGGCCTCGCGGGGGCCGCCGCGGGGGGTGTCGCCCTGGTCGCCGCGGACGGTCTCCGCGCGGTTGCCGCCGTGGCGGTCACCGCGCACGTGGTCGCCGGCGATGTCGCCGACGTGGCCGCCGTGGGAGGCGTCGTTGTTGGTGACGCTCTGACCGCCGTGGACCGTGCCGGTGTTGAGGTTCCCCCGGTCGGCGCGGTTGTGGACGGTGGTGCGGTGGGTCGGTCCCTGGCCCCGCGGACGCGGCGGTGCGGCGTCGCCGGCCGGGGCGGTCGGTGCGCCGTGGTCCCGCATCACGCGCTCGCCGAGGATGCGCCGGTCGAAGAGGCTGCCCGACGGGGTCGGGACGTAGAGGTGGGCGCGCTGGTCGAACTGCTTGCCCTCGACGGTGGCCGGCACCTCGATGAAGTGCTCCGGATGCCGTCCCGTGTATCCGGAGGCGACCGCGTCCTGGTAGCACCGGTCGGACAGGATGGCGGCGACGTAGGTGACGTTCTCGTCGGAGGCGGCGAGCATCCCCTTCACCGGGCGGGAGTCCAGCAGCCGGTGGGTGTCGTTGCGCGCCGTGCCGTTGCCCGCGAAGTCGCCGCCGGAGTCGGGGAGCGGCCCGACGTGCAGGCTGACGCGGAGCCGGATGCGGACCGCCCCGGCGGCGTGGACGGCGAACTCGGCCAGGACGTCCTGGAGCGTCGGCAGCCAGGGGTGGACGACGAACGGCAGCCAGGCGGGGTCGAACCCGAGGACGTAGCCGTCACCGGTGGAGGTCGGGAACCGGCGCGACTCCCAGACCTCGGAGAGGCCGCACCGGTCGAACGCCCGCTCCAGCAGCTGGGGGACGGATCGACTGATGTACTCGTGCTGGACGGCGGGGTGGCCGGTGAAGTCCTTCGCGTCGACCGCGAGGATGCCCCGGTAGGGCGGCAGGTGGCGGCTGGCGCTGTGGGGTCGCGGTTCGGCGACGGGGCGCGGTGAGGCGGGCACGGCTGCTCCTGAGCTGTTCGGTGCGGAAGGTGAACAGAGATCCTGCTTCGGCGCGGCGTCGGTGTGTGCTCGCTCGGTGCCGACGGCGCGTGAGGGCGGTCACACGCCCCGCTGCCCGCCGGTCCACGCGGGAGCGGCGGCGGTGCGCAGCGCCTGGAGGTCGCCGATGTGGACCCGCCCGCGCCCCGTCCGTACCCGCGCGGGTCCCAGTTCCGCCAAGGCCGTGGTGACGGTGTTGCGGGAGACGCCGAGGTACTGCGCCAGCTCGTTCCTGGTGAGCGCCAGATCGCGGGGGCCGGCCCCGCCGGCGGGCTGCTCCCCGTCCATCTCGGCGAGTTGCACCAGCGCGGCGGCGAGTCGGGGGGTGACGTCGCCCCCGCCTCGTGCGGTGTCGGACTCCCGGAGGCGGCCGAGAGCGTAGCGGATGAGCAGCGGGGAGAGCTCCTCCTCGTCCGCGAGGCGGAGGAACGCGGCGCGGTCGATGACCGAGACGGCGCACGGCGTGATGGCGAGCACGCCGGCGGAGCGCCCGCCGCCGTCCAGCACGGCGACCTCGCCCAGCAGTTCGCCCGGGCCGCGGAACGCCAGCAGGGTGAGACCGCCGCCCTGCTCCCGCAGCAGCACCTTGGCGACCCCGCTGCGTAACGCGAGGACGTGGGTCCCCGGCTCGTGCTGCCGCAGCAGGGTGGCCCCGGCGGAATGGGTCCGGGGGTGCGCGGTGTCGATCAGTCGTTGCCAGCGCTCCTCGCCCATGAGGTGGCGCATGGTGGGTACGGCGGTGTGCCGATGTGTTCCGGGGCTGCCGGGGCTGCCAGTCATGCCGTGGACTGTAGGCGACGAGTCCGACACCGAACGTGTGCGGGGCACCTCCGAATTCACTCGCGGGGGTGATGGTGCAGGGGTGGGCGCCACGACTAACGTCACTCTCAGTGACGAACACAGATCTGTCGGGGGAGCGCGATGTCAGGGTACGGACGCACGAACGAGGCGTGGGAGTCGATGGTCTCCAGCGGGCGCGAGTTCCTGCCGGAGCGGACCCGGCCGGTGCGCCCGACGTCGTCCACGGAGCCGGGCGCGGTGGTGGCGGCACGCACCGGCTGCCGTCCCTTCGACGTCCAGCACCCGCCGCTCGTGCTCCCCGCGCCGGTGCACCGCCTCTCCGCCAACACCGCGGGAGCCGGCTTCTTCCAGCTCGCCGCGGCGCAGGGGCTCATAGCGCCGCGGGCCGCGCGGAGGAGAAGGAAGCCCTCCGGGTGGGCCGGCTCACCACGCTCCGTCGCCGTCACGGCGGCTGACCGGGCCGCCCGGGCGGGGGCGCGCCGGGCGGACCGCGTCGGCCGGGCGGGCGGACCGGGCGGGTGGCGCGTCGACGTCGGGGCGGTGGGGCCCCGTCAGTCGACGGGGTGGTCGAGGTGGGCGCCGGTGAGGTCGTGGGCCAGCCCTTCCCGCCAGGAGGAGTGGCGGGGGCGCCAGCCGAGGGTGGTGGCCGCGCGGGTGTTGTCGGCGCCGCGGAGCCGGGTCTGGAACTGGACGCCCCAGCTCCCGACCAGCATGCGGGCGAGCGCGGCGGGCAGTCGGAACGGCGGGCGCGCCTCGACCAGTTCGGCCAGGTAGGGCAGCCAGTCGGAGACCCGTGCCGGGTCGTCGTCGACGACGTTGACGATGCCGGCGGCGGCGGGCCGGTCGAGGGCGGCGAGGATCGCGGTGGCCGCGTCGTGGGTGTGGAGGAAGGAGAACGTGGCGGTGCCGCCGCCGATCACCGGCATGCGACGCCTGCGGACGGCACGGGTGATGCTGCCCCCGGCGCCGAAGGCGGTGCCGGGGCCGTAGAGGTGGCCGAACCGCATGACCAGGCCGTTGGCCGCGACGACCTGCTCCTCCAGCCCGCGAATGGCGGCGAGCGCCGGGGCGAACTGGGGCGCCGGCGACCGCCACAACGGATCGTCCTCGACGGCGGGCCGCAGTCCCGCGTCGGGGTCGTACGCGAAGGCGACGCTCTGGGCGATGGTATGGCGGACACCGTGGCGGCGGGCGGCGGCCAACAGGTGGGCGGTGCCCTCGGTGCGGAGCCGGTCGGTGGCCTCGAACTGGCTCGCCATGCGACGCGGGTTGATGGCCGCCGGGATGGCGGTCAGCATGTTGACGATGACGTCGGGTTCGGCCGCCCCCACCGCCGCGTCGACCGCCTGCGCGTCGAGTGCGTCGGCGATGACGACCCGGGCACCGGTCCGCTCCGCCTCGGTGGCGCGCCGTGCGGTGCGGGCGAGCGCGATCCCCTGCAGGCCGTGGGTGGCCAGCAGCGGCATCAGCTGGCGGCCGATGACACCGGTCGCGCCGGCGACGAGTACGCGCATGATGGTGGGCCTCCTGCGGGAGTGACGGCGGGCAGCGCGCGGCGGGTCCACGAAAGGCGTCCGGTGCGGCTCGTCCCGGGCGGGCCGAGTCGTCCGAGCGGTGCCCTGGTGGGCCGTTCTGTCAGGATGCCCGGCACGCCGGTATCCGGCTACCGGGCAGGGGGTGTACGGGAACCTACCGGGCGGGGCGGGCGACCCCGACGTCGGGCCGCGCCTGCGGGGGCCGCGGGCGGTGCAGCGGGGCGTGCCCGCCAGGGACGGTGCGGTGCCGGCGGCGCCGCCGGGGCACGGTGCGTGTGCGGTAGCCGCGCGGGGGCCGGGCGCAGGGACCCCGGGCGCCGGTTCCTCCGGCCGGGACCCGCACGGGGGCTCACCAAGACCTTCACCTTCGAACCGGCCGACGGGCGGTTCACCGGGAACGGCGCGTTCTTCTACCGGATCACGGAC
>NZ_JAAVJC010000023.1 GCF_012033785.1 Streptomyces bohaiensis | reverse complement strand
GCCCAGCACCGGCCGGGAGCGGCACCCCCGTCGCCGCCGCCCGCCACCGGGCGGCTCAGCGCCCCCACGCCGCTGGCCGGCTCCGTCGGCGGTGCGACGGGCATCGGCAGTCCCCGCACCCCGCGGACCCTCTCCCGCCCCGACCTGCCACGACGCAGCCGGCAGCAGCACCTCGTCCCCGAACTGCGCACGGGGCCGCCCGCCTTCACCGCCGGCGGCGAGACCGCCGGGCACGACCCGGGGCTGATGGCGGCGTTCCGCCGGGGCGTCAGCCTCGCCGAACCCGATGCGTGAGCACCCCGACGACGCTTCCCCCACCGGGCGCCCGCCGCCTCCCCGGCGTCCGCCGCCCGGATCGACGACCAGCCCACCCGAGGAGACGAAGGAGACAGTGGCGACGATGGTGACCGACGGCCCCCACGGCCGGCCAGCGGACCTCTCCTGGTTGCTGACCGGCCTGCTGCAGCGGGTCCCCCACGCCGATAGCGCGGTACTGCTCTCCAGCGACGGCCTGGTGAAGGCCGCGGACGGGCTGGACAGCGACGCCGCCGACCACCTGGCCGCACTCGCCTCCGGCCTGTACTCGCTGGCGCGCAGCGCCGGGGTGCGCTTCGGTGACGGCGGCGAGGTCCGCCAGGTCGTGGTCGAACTGGACTCCACCCTCCTGTTCGTCGCCACCGCCGGCCACGGCGCGGTGCTCGCCGTCCTCGCGGGCCGCGAGGCGGACGCGGCCGTCCTCGGCTACGAGATGGCGATGCTCGTCAAGAGCGCCCGGCCCTCGCTGATGACCCCGGACCGCCGGTCGGCCGGGCTGTGAGGGCGGCGGCACGCGCGCCGGAACCGGTCCTGCTCGACGACGAGGCGGGCCGGCTGATCCGGCCGTACACCGTCTGCGGCGGCCGGACCAGGCCGACCTCCGACTTCGACCTGCTCACCCTGGTCCGGGCCACCGGCCGCGGCACCCACGGCTATCTCGATCCCGACCACAGCCAGGTCCTGCTGCTGTGCCGGGAGGCGACCCCGGTCGCGGAGATCGCCGCCCACGTCCGGCTGCCGGCGACGGTCACCAAGGTGCTCCTGTCCGACCTGGTCGAGTGCGGCGCGGTCACCGTGTCCGCACCGCCCGACCCCGACGTCGACCCCGACCGACATCTGCTGGAGGCGGTCCTGCATGGACTCCGTACGCGGCTCTGACGCCCCACCGCGCCCCTTTCCCACACCGCTGAAGATCCTGGTGGCCGGCGGCTTCGGAGCCGGCAAGACGACCCTGGTCGGTGCCGTGAGCGAGATCGAGCCGCTGTCCACCGAGGAGCTCCTCACCCAGGTGAGCGCCGGTACCGACAGCCTGGAGGGGGTGGAGGACAAGCACACCACCACCGTCGCCATGGACTTCGGCCGCATCACGCTCAACGAGCGCCACGTGCTGTACCTCTTCGGCACGCCCGGCCAGGAGCGGTTCTGGTTCATGTGGGACGAGCTCTGCGCCGGGGCGCTGGGCGCCGTCGTCGTCGCCGACACCCGCAGGCTCGCCGACTGCTTCCCGGCCGTCGACTTCTTCGAGCGGCGGGACCTCGGCTTCGTCGTGGCCATCAACGAGTTCGACCAGGGCCACCGGTACAGCGCCGAGGAGATCCGCGCGGCGCTCGACCTGTCACCGACCGTGCCGGTCATCAACTGCGACGCACGGCTCTCCTCGTCCGGTACCGCGGTGCTCGTCACCCTCGTCAAGCACCTGATCGAAACAAGGAGTGACCATGACGAGACGGTACGACCCCACGAGCCGTCTGCTGCTCACCCCTGACGACCCGCACGCGACCGCCCGCGTCGGCCGCCTCGCCGAGCTGGGGCTCGGGCGGGGAGCCCCGGGCCCGCTCGATGTCTTCGACGGGTTCGCCCGGCGGATGGCGACCGAGCTGGCGGCCCCCTTCGCCATGGTCAACTTCATCGACGAGCGGCAACAGTTCTTCGCCGGGCTCCACCGCCCGAGGACGGCCGGCCCGGGACCGGCCACGTCGCCCGCCCGCGACGCCCCGGCCCGGGCGATGCCACGCGGACACGGCTACTGCCCGCACGTCGTCGTCCGCCGCGCGGCCCTGGTCCTGGAGGACGTGCTCGACTACCCGCGGTTCGCGGGGAACCCGGTGGTGGAGGAGATGGGCATCCGCGCCTACCTGGGCGCGCCGCTGCTGGAGGCCACGGGGCCGGCGCTGGGCACGGTGTGCGTGGCCGACACCCGGCCCCGTCCCTGGGGCCGGGACGGACTGGAGACGATCAAGGGGTTCGCGGGGGAGCTGACCGCGGAACTCACCGGCGGCCACCGCTGACGCGGCGCCCGCCGGAACGCCGGACGGCCGGTCCGCGGTGTCCCCACCGCGGGCCGGCCGTCGCGTGTCACGACCTCCGGGGCCGGCGTCCGCTCACGCGTCGCCGGCGCCGAACCGCTCCTTGAAGGCTTCGAGGTCGTCCTCGGTGATCTTCGCGAACAGCACCGGGGGCACCGTGAACGGCGTCCCGGCCGGGACGGAGTCCAGCGCACGCGCCTGCTCCGGCGAGACCCACGACGCGGTGTCGCCGGGCAGGTCGAACGCCTGCCGCATGGCGCGCGCGGACGCGGGCACGAACGGCTCGGAGACCACGGAGTACAGGTGGATCAGGTTCATGGCGGTCCGCAGCGTCAGCGCCGCCGCGTCCTGGTCGGTCTTGATCTCCAGCCACGGCGCCTTCTCCTCCAGGTAGGAGTTGCCCGCGCTCCACAGCGCCCGCAGCGTCTGCGCCGCCTTGCGGAACCGCAGCGCCTCCAGGTGCTCCTCGTACTCGGCCAGCAGCCCGGCGATCTCCTCGCCCAGCTTCGCCTCGGCCTCGCCCGCGGCGGAACCGGCGGGCACCTCGTCGCCGAACCGCTTGCGGGAGAACGACAGCACCCGGTTGACGAAGTTGCCGAGGATGTCGGCGAGGTCCTTGTTGACGGTCCCCGCGAACACCTCCCAGGTGAAACTGGTGTCGTCCGACTCGGGAGCCTGCGCCATCAGGAAGTAGCGCCAGTAGTCGGCCGGGAGGATCTCCAGCGCGGCGTCGGTGAAGACACCGCGGCGCTGGGAGGTGGAGAACTTCCCGCCGTAGTAGGTCAGCCAGTTGAACGCCTTGACCTGGTCGACCTTCTTCCACGGCTCCCGCGTGCCCAACTGCGTCGCCGGGAACATCACGGTGTGGAACGGGACGTTGTCCTTGGCCATGAACTCGGTGTAGCGCACGTCCGCGGCGGCCTCGCCGTACCACCACGACTGCCAGTCGCGCTCCTGCGGCGCCTGGTCCGCCC
The DNA here is from genome assembly GCF_012033785.1 of Streptomyces bohaiensis. Taxonomy (GTDB): domain Bacteria; phylum Actinomycetota; class Actinomycetes; order Streptomycetales; family Streptomycetaceae; genus Streptomyces; species Streptomyces bohaiensis. The sequence goes on along the minus strand of NZ_JAAVJC010000023.1, from coordinate 33,984 downwards.
ACTCCTTCGTCGCGGCGATGTACTCGATCGGCGCATCGAACCAGACGTAGAAGACCTTGCCCTCGGCCGCCAGCTCCGGCCAGGTGTCGGCCGGAACCGGGACGCCCCAGTCCAGGTCCCGGGTGATCGACCGGTCCTGGAGCCCCTCCGTCAGCCACTTGCGCGCGATGGACGAGGACAGGGTCGGCCAGCTCTCGCCCACCTCGTCGATCCAGCGCTCCACCTCGCCGGCGAGCGCCGACTGGAGCAGGAAGAGGTGCTTGGTCTCCCGTACCTCCAGGTCGCTGCTGCCGCTGATCGCGGAGCGCGGCTCCAGCAGGTCGGTCGGGTCCAGCACCCGGGTGCAGTTCTCGCACTGGTCGCCCCGGGCCTTGTCGTAGCCGCAGTGCGGGCAGGTGCCCTCAATGTAGCGGTCGGGGAGGAACCGGCCGTCGGTGGGGGAGTACACCTGGCGGACCGGGCGCTCCTCGATGAAGCCGTTGGCGTGGAGCGACCGCGCGATGCGCTGCGTGATCTCGACGTTCTGCGGCGACGACGACCGGCCGAAGTGGTCGAACCGCAGCCCGAATCCCTCGTAGATGGCCTTCTGCGCGTCGTGCTGGCCCGCGCAGAACGTGTCGACGGGCAGCCCGGCGGCCTTGGCGGCCAGCTCGGCGGGCGTGCCGTGCTCGTCGGTGGCGCAGATGTACAGCGTCTCGTGGCCGCGCTGCCGCAGGTAGCGGGCGTAGACGTCCGCCGGGAGCATCGAGCCGACCATGTTCCCCAGGTGCTTGATCCCGTTGATGTACGGCAGGGCACTGGTGATGAGGTGTCGGGTCATCCTCGGATGCTCCAAAGGTTCGGGGTGCGTGCGGGTCGGGCCCGCACGCGGGGGACCGGGCGGTGGGCGTCCGCGCCGTGCGGGCCGGTGCGCGCGTGGTGCGGGGCTGCCGTGCTCCCGGGTCGGGGCGGCGCCGCCCTCATCCTAGCGATCCGAGGGAGGCGCCTGCCGCCGTCGTCCGCAGGCGGACGGCCCACCGCGGGAGCCGGAGCTCCGTCCCCGGCCGCGGCCACCGCCCTCAGACCGCCTCCGGCAGCCGCTCCGGCGGCCCGGGCCGGGCGTAGTACCAGCCCTGCGCCGAGTCGCACCCCAGCTCCCGCAGCCGCTCGGCCTGGTTGCAGGTCTCCACGCCCTCCACCGTCACCGACAGCTCCAGCGCGTGCGCCAGGGACACGATGCCCTCGACGATCTTCATGTCGACCGGGTCGGCCGGGTGCTGCTGGAGCCCCTCGCTGAAGGACCGGTCGAGCTTCAGCGTGGTCACCGGCAGGCGACGCAGACTCGCCAGGTTGGAGTAGCCGGTGCCGAAGTCGTCCAGCGCGATGCCCACGCCCAGGTCGGCCAGCTGCCGCAGCGGCTTCAACTCGTGGTCGTCGGCGCGCACCATCGCGGACTCGGTGATCTCCAGGCACAGAGACCCCGGCGGCAGTCCGAACTCGTCCAGCACCGAGACGGTCTCCTCCACCAGGTCCGGGTGGTTGAGCTGCCGCGGCGAGAGGTTGACGTTCAGCCGCAGCGGACGGGAGCCGCCGATGCCCTGCACCTGCCACTCGCACGCCTGCCGCACCGACTCCCGCAGCACCCACCGCCCCAGCGGCACGATGAGCCCGGTGTGCTCCGCGAGCGGGATGAAGCGGTCGGGGCCCAGGACCCCGTGCCGGGGGTGGCTCCACCGCACCAGCGCCTCGGCGCCCTCCAGGGAGCCGTCCTCCATCCGGATCAGCGGCTGGTACTCGATGAAGAACTCGGAGCCCTTCAGCGCCGCCGGGAGATGGTGCGTGAGGTGGTGCCGGCTGATGGCCCGCGCGTCGGAGTCCGGGTCCGCCAGCGCGTACCGGTTGCCGCCGTCGGCCTTGGCCCGGTACATGGTGATGTCGGCGCTGCGCAGGATCTCGTTGGCGTTGAGCTCCGCGGTCGGGCCCTCCACCACACCGATGCTGGCGCGCACCATCAGCTCCCTGCCGTCGACCTCCACCGGCGCCGCCAGCTCGTCCAGCAGCGCCTGCGCGAGGTCGGTCACCGCCGTGCGCGACGGCGGGTCGACGTAGAGCGCCACGAACTCGTCGCCACCGATCCGCGCGATCAGCCGCCCCGGCCCGGCCGCGCACCTGCTGAGCCGCTCGCCCACCGCGATCAGCAGCCGGTCGCCGACGGCATGGCCCAGGCTGTCGTTGACCGCCTTGAACCCGTCGAGGTCGAGATAGCACAGCCCGACGCGCGGCTTGCCGCCGCCGGGGGCGACGGCCTGCTCCAGCCGCTCGAAGAACATCGCGCGGTTGGGCAGCTCGGTCAACGCGTCGTGCGTCGCCTGGTACCGAAGCCGCAGGTTGAGCAGCCGCCGCTCGGTGATGTCCTCCACCATCGCCAGCATGTACTGCGGCTTCGCGTCCGCGTCGCGCAGCAGCGAGACCGTCAGGTTGGTCCACAGGGAGGTGCCGTCGAGCCGCTGGTACGGCTTCTCCACCTGGTAGTGGTCCCGCTCGCCGCGGCGCAGCTCCGCCTGCATCCGCCAGACCTCGGGGCCGTCGTCCGGGTGCGTCCAGTCCGCGATGTTGCTGGCGCGCACCTGGTGCTCGGCGATGCCCAGCATGCGGTTCATGGCGCGGTTGGTGTCCATGATGTGGCCGTCCATGTCGGCGATGCCGATGCCGACGGCGGCGTCCTCGAAGACCGCGCGGAACCGCGTCTCGCTCTCGTGCAGCGCCCGGGCCACCGCGGCCTGTGCCGAGAGCGTCGCCCGGGACAGCGCCTCCTGCTCGCAACGGGTTCGCTGCTGCAACGAGGCCGCGTAGCCGGAGGCGATGGCGTGCTGCAATCGCCCGCTCCGCACCCGCAGCTCCTCGGTGTCCAGACCGCTGCCGGCGCCGCAGTACAGCGGCAGGTAGGCGTCGATGATGCCCAGGATGCGCGGCAGCGCCTCGGCGGTCGTGCAGTGGGCGTCCACCAGTGCCTCGCCCACGTGCCGACCCGCCTCGGGGGAGAAGTGCCGGGCGTGCAGCGCGTCCGTCAGCACGCCGGTGAGGCCCACCAGGTGGGCCTCGAACTCGTCGCGCGTCATGGAGGTCGCGGTCTCCGGGTACACGGCGCGGCACCAGATACGGGCGAAGCGCTGCGGCCCGTCACCGTGGCGGCCGGTGTCCCCGCCGGCCGCCGGAGGCTCCTGCGGGGGGTTCACGCCTTGCGCCCTGCCCCAGCGAGCCCGGTGAACGCCGCCGGGTCCTCCTTGTCGACCGGAGTGTCCGGACGCCAGTTCGGGAGCAGGACCACACCCGGGTCCACGAGGTCGAAGCCGTCGAAGAGGGCCTCGATCTCCGCGCGCCCCCGCATCACGAAGGTCGACCCGCTCTTGCGGTAGACATCGGTCACGGCGTCGCCCTGCTCGGAGGTGCGCGGCCCGCCGTCGGTGGAGGCGTGGCTGAGGATCAGCATGCTGCCGGGGGCGAGTCGGTCCCGGTACTCGGCTATGAGCTGCGCCGGCTTGTCCGATTCCTCGATGAAGTGCAGCAGTGCGACCAGCATCAGGGCCACCGGCCGGTCGAAGTCCAGCAGGCGCCGGGCCTCCGGGCTGTCCAGGACCGCGCGCGGCGAGCGGAAGTCGGCGGCCACGACGGCCGTTCGCTCGTCGCCGTCGAGCACGGCCTGGCTGTGTGCGACTGCGACGGGGTCGTTGTCGACGTAGACCACCCGTGCCTCGTCGCTGGCGGCCTGTGCCACCTCGTGGACGTTGCCGAAGGTGGGTATGCCGGAACCGATGTCGAGGAACTGGGTGACGCCCTCCGAGATCGCGTACCGCACGGTGCGCCGCATGAACGCCCGGTTGGCCTGCATGATCTTCGGCAGCCCCGGGAACGCGTCGACGGCCCGTCGGGCCGCGGCCCGGTCCACCTCGAAGTTGTGGGAGCCCCCGAGGTAGTAGTCGTACATGCGGGAGACACTCGGCACCGACAGGTCGACACCCTGGGGTGCCCACACGGGTCGCTCCATCAACAGCTCCTGATCATCAGTGAATTGGCGGCGCTTGCCAGAGCGTACTGACCATACGGGAGCGGTGGGAAGGAAGTGGCCGACCGGAGGCGCGTGACGGCCGGGTTCCGGGCATCGCGCGCCCGCTTCGGCTTGTCACGCCCCGCGGTCGGCGGCCGTGTCGGGCCGCTGACCGGGCACGTCGCGGAAGAGAGCGGGCACGTCGAGGCGCCGCCCCCGACGCGGACGCGCCAGGGGCGGTCACCGGCCTCGCGCCGCGTACCGCCGCCGTCTCCGGCGGCCGCGCTACACGGCGGGGCGCGGCGCGGGTTCGCTGCTCAGAGCGGTACGCCGTTGCTGCGGAGGTAGCCGACCGGGTCGATGTCGCTGCCGAACCCCTGGGCCGTGCGGATCTCGAAGTGCAGGTGCGGGCCGGAGGAGTTGCCGGTCGAACCGACCCGGCCCACCTGCTGGCCGGTGGTCACCTTCTGGCCGACGGAGACGGAGATCGCCGAGAGGTGGGCGTACTGGCTGAACCTGCCGTCGTTGTGGCGGACGATCACCTCGTAGCCGAAGGAGCCGGCCCACCCGGCCGCCACCACCGTGCCGTTGGTCACCGAACGGACGGAGGTGCCCATGCCGACCGGGAAGTCCACCCCGGTGTGGTAGCCCTGCGACCACGAACTGCCCGTCGCGCGGTAGGAGGTGCCGGTGCCGCCGGCGACCGGCGAGGTGTAGGCGGCGGTCGCCGCGCGCTCAGCGGCACGCGACGCCTTCTCGGCCGCGGCCTTCTCTGCGGCGGCCTTCTCAGCGGCCGCCTTCTCCGCGGCCTTGCGGCGCTCCTCCGCCTTCCGCTGCTCGGCGCGCTCGCGCTCCGCCTTCTCGGCGGCCGCCCGCTCCTTCTCGGCCGCCCGCTCCGCAGCCGCACGCTCGGCGGCTGCGCTCTTCGCCGCCCTGTCCTCCGCCGCCCCGGTAGCCCCGCCGCCTCCGGCGGCCACCGAACCCGAGCTCCGCTGCCGCTCCGCCGGCACCGGCTCGGCCACGTCCTTCGAACGGGCGGGCGCGGACGCCTCCGCGAGGGAGAGCCGCTGGCCGGGGTGGATCAGGTCGGGGTCCTTGCCGATCACCGCGCGGTTCAGCTCGTACAGCGACTGCCAGCCGCCCGGCACCCGGTGGGTGTCGGCGATCCGCGAGAGATTGTCGCCCGCCTCGACCTCGTGCAGCGCGGAGGCGGCGCCCTCGGTCTGCGCGCGTGCCCCGGCTGCCGCGGGCGCGTCGGGCGGGGCCGACTGCTGCCGCGGGGGCGTCGGCGCCGCCGCGGCCGGGGTGGCGAGCCCGGCCTGTTCCGAACAGGTCGGCCATGCCTGCGGACCCTGGCCGTCGAGCACCTTCTCCGCGACGGCGATCTGCTCCTCGCGCGTGGCGAGGTCGGCCCGGGCGGCGTAGACCGTCCCGCCGAACTGCTCCCAGGTGCTCTGCCGGAACTGGAGCCCACCGAAGTGGCCGTTGCCGCTGTTGATCGCCCAGTCCTCGCCCGATTCGCACTCGGCGACCTTGTCCCAGGTCGCCGAGGACGCAGCGCCGGCGGTCGCCGCGCTGAGCAGGGGGAGGGCGAGGCCGGCGCCACCGGCCGTCACCGTCAGCGAGGCCCGCGAGACGGGGCCGGGGCGGTAGCGGCGGTGGCGTCCGCGTGCAGTCATCGAGTCCTCCGGGCATGGGGCGTCCCTGTGGCGCCATCAGCATATGGCCCGATGAAGCGAGTTGTCCGTAAGTCCGGAATAATGCCCGGAGCGCCGGTGGTTAACCGGCCAGGGCGCCCGACCGACAGCGGCGCGCGCGGCGGCATGCGTGCTGGCCGCACCGACCGGGGCGTCCCCCGCCGCGCGGACGCGGCACCTCCCTCACCGCCGGGAACGGCCGGAACCGTGCGGTGGGTGCCGCTCCGCGCCGGGTAGGCGCCCACGGGCCCCGGCACCCCGCCGGAGCCCCTCCGACCCCGTCCCAGGGCTGCCCGGCAGCGGTGGCCCGCAACCGGCCGCACGGTCATACTTGACCTGCTCGCCGTCCTGCCCCGGGAGGCACCGTGACCACCGCCACCAGGACCACCCCTCTCACCAGGCTGCGGTCCGCGGCCCAGGGGCTGCGCCCGGCGTCCTTCGGGGCCGAGCCCGCCGGGGAGCGCCTGGCGATGCTCCGGCGCTCGCCCCAGTTCCGTGAGGGCGGATTCCACAACGAGCGCCCCGTCTCCACCGTGCCGAGCGGCGACAGCTCCCGCCCCTCCCTGGTGCGCGCCATGCTCCGGCGCGAGGACCGCCGCCGTCGCCGCCCCGCCGGCCCGCTCCCGCTGCACCGGGAGCTCCCCACGACCCCGCCCGCCACCGGGCTGCGACTCACCTGGCTCGGCCATGCCACCGTCCTCGCCGAGATCGACGGCCACCGGGTGCTGTTCGACCCCGTCTGGGGGCGCCGCTGCTCGCCGTTCACCTTCGCCGGACCGGCGCGGCTCCACCCGGTGCCCGTGGACCTCGCGGCCCTCGGCCACGTGGACGTCGTCGTCATCTCGCACGACCACTACGACCACCTGGACATGCCCACCGTCCGCGCGCTGATCGGTACGGGCACCCGGTTCGCGGTGCCGCTGGGGGTCGGCGCCCACCTGGAGCGCTGGGGCGTCCCGGCCGAACGGATCACCGAGCTGGACTGGAACGCGTCGACCACCGTCGGCGCGCTGACGCTCACGGCCACGCCGGGCCAGCACTTCTGCGGCCGCGGGCTGCGGCGCCGGGCGCTGACGCTCTGGGCCTCGTGGGTGGTGACCGGCCCCGAGCACCGCGTCTTCCACAGCGGCGACACCGGCTACTTCCCCGGCTTCGCCCGCATCGGCGCCGAGCACGGGCCGTTCGACGCCACCATGATGCAGATCGGCGCCTACAGCGACTACTGGCCCGATGTGCACATGACGCCGGAGGAGGGGCTCCGCGCCCACCAGGACCTCGACGGCGGAGTGCTGCTGCCCATCCACTGGGGCACCTTCAACCTGGCGCTGCACTCCTGGGACGAACCGGCGGAGCGGACCGTGGCCGCCGCGCGGGCGGCGGACGTCCGCTGTGCCGTACCGCTGCCCGGCGGGTCGTTCGAGCCCGCCGGGCAGCTGCCCACCGAGCCGTGGTGGCGGCCGTACGCCGTCGACGCCCCGCCCCGCGACCACGAGCGGGCCGGGAGGAACGGAGCCGGCGAGCGGGCCGACTCTCCCGGGCCGGGAGAACCGACGGGCAGGGCGACAGTCGGCTGACCCCGCCCCCGCGCGGTGGCACCCGGCGCCCGCCGGCCCGGCCCGGGTCACCCCCAGCGGTGGAACCCCTGGCCGCTCTTGCGGCCCAGCTCGCCGCGGGCCACCTTCTCGCGGAGCAGGCGAGGCGGGGCGAACCGCTCACCGAGAGTGGCGTGCAGGTGGTCCGCGATGGCCAGGCGCACATCGAGTCCCACCAGGTCGGTCAGACGCAGCGGTCCCATGGGGTGGCGGTAGCCGAGGGTCATCGCCCGGTCGATGGCCTCGGCGTCCGCCACTCCCTCCTCCACCATCCGGATGGCCTCCAGCCCGAGCGCGACACCGAGGCGGCTGGAGGCGAACCCCGGGGAGTCGCTGACGACGACGTCCTCCTTGCCCAGGGCCGCGGTCCAGGCCAGCGCTGCGTCCACGGTCTCCGCAGCCGTGGCGTCGGTGGTGACCAGCTCGACCAGTGCCGAGGCGGGGACCGGATTGAAGAAGTGCATGCCGAGGAAGCGGTCGGGCCGCTGGAGGACCGCGGCCAGTTCTGTCAACGACAGCGAACTCGTGTTGGAGGCGATCACCGTCTTGGGCCCCACCGCCTGCTCCGCTGCCGCGAGCAACCGCGCCTTGAGCGCGGCGTCCTCGGGCACCGCCTCGACCACCAGCTGCGTGTCCACCGGGAGTTCAGCCACTGCGGTGGTGGCCGAAAGCCGCCCCACCACGGCCTCGGGGTCCTCCCGGAGGTGACCGCGCCCGTGCGCCCGCCGCAGACTTTCACCGATCGACGCCAGCGCCGCCGCGGCCCGGCCGCCGTCGCTCTCCACGAGGACGACCCGGGAACCCGCGGTGGCGAAGGACTGCGCGATGCCCGCTCCCATGCGGCCGCCCCCGATGACCGCCGCCACCCGCGGCGGGGCGGGCGGTGCGCCCCCACTCTCCTCGGCGGTGCCGGCGGGGGTGCCGGCGGGGTGTGGTCCGTGCGTCATCTCTGCTCCGTCCGGTCGGCGGTCCGTTGCGTCGGGTCCCTGTCCTCGGCCGCGTACTGCGGGGCCGACGGCAGGGCGCGGTACCCGGCGCCGACCCCGCCTGGGATCCGGGCACGGGCCCGGAGCCGCCCGACGGGGTCCGCGGTGGCCCCAGCGTAGCCGCTGAACCGAATGGTCGGTCGGTCCCGGGCCGCGGTGCATGCCGCGGGGTTCCGCGTGGCCGGCCGGGTAGGGTGCCGGCATGGCCGCCGAGGACGACGCACCCGCCGCAGCCGCCCCCGCGACCTGGGACCGGCTCGCCGAGGTCGGGCCGTTCTTCGCGCTCCGCACGGGCCGGCCGCCGGCCGGCGCCGTGCCGCTCGCCGCCGTGTACGCCGGGGACCCCCACCCGTGGGAGCGCCGACTCGACCATGTCGCCTCCCGACTCGGCACCGACGAACGCCGCGTCGCCGCCTCCCTCGCCCACCAGGGCATCGCCTCGCGCCTGTGGTCCGTCGCCCTCGCCGCCACCGCCGTCCTCGGGACCGTCCCCCGACTGTCACCGGACCGGCTGCACTGGCTCCCCGAGGGCAGCGCCCCCGACGATCTCTGGACCACCGAGCCGCTCACCGCCCCCGCCGGCCGCGGGCCCGTCCCACCCGCGGCGGGGACGCCGCCCCGAACGGTGCGCGTGCGCCGCGCCCGTCGACCGCCGACGCGGTCCACCGGGCGGTGCACATCACCCATCTGGAGCCCCTGGCCCGGACCGTGCGCGCCGGCACCCCGATCGCTCCGGCGCTGCTGCGGGGCAACTCCGCCTCGGCCCTCGCCGGCGCAGGCCGCCAACTGCTCGGCTGGGCGCGACGCGCCGCCGCCCCGGAGACCGCCGAGCGGGTCGCCGCACTGTCCGCGACGCTGCTGCGCCATCCGCAGCTCCGACCGGCATGGACCGGTACGACGGGCATCTTCCGCCGCCGCAGCTGCTGCCTCTACTACCGGACCCCCGGCGGAGGGCTGTGCGGCGACTGCGTCCTCGACAGTCCGCCCCGCACCGGCCCGGCCTGACGCGGCGTCCGCCGGAGCGCCCCTTCGCCCACGCGCCCCGTGGCGCAGAACAGCCCTGTCCGCAACGCGGCCGGTGGCGGTCGGCAGCGGCTGCGCTAGTGTCACAGCGGTCCGCGGCCCGGCTCAGGCCCCGCCCGCGGCCACCACATCCGGGGAGGGACACCGCGCACCGCACGGGAGCGACGTGACGGCGCGGTAGGAGGGGCGGGCCATGCGGACACCTCCGGAACAGGGGCGCGTCGAACGCCCCGAGGACACCCCGCCGGACGGCGTCCCGCGCCCGGGTGATGCGACGCCGACCACCCAGGACGCCGCGCCCGCCCGATCCGACTCCCGACCGGACGGGGAGACGGCCGCGGCGGAAGCGCCCGGCGTCACCGCGCTGCCCCGGTTGCACCGGGCGCTGCTGGTCACCGCCACCGCTGCCGCGGCGCTCGCCGTGGCGCTGCACATGGGCGCCACCTTCCTGCATGTCGCCCCCGAGAACGTGCTGCGGCAGGAGTATGGGCCTGCGATCCGCGGCTATCTCCACCCCGAGTTCCGGCAGGCGTGGAACCTCTTCGCGCCAGAACTGCCCACCAGCGACGTCACCCTGCACGCCCGCGCGAGCGTGCGCGACAGCGCCGGGGAGACGGTCACCACCCCGTGGACCGACCTCTCGGCCACCGACCACGCCGAGCTCAGCTCGGGCCCGCTGCCCAGCCGCGGCCGCCACCAGCTGCGCAAGCTCTGGAACGACCTCAGGGTGCTCGGCGCCGAGGACGGCCGGGTGGCCGGCGAGCGGGCCGACGACCTGCGCGCGGCCACCGCCCGCATCGCGCTGGACCGACTCGACCTGCCCCCCGGCACGGTCGAAGCGCTCCAGTTCCGCACCGTCACCACCCCCATACCGCCCCCGCCGTGGGCACCGGGCAGCCCCGCCGCCGAGCCGGCGACGGCCGAGCACGACTGGTGGCCGCTCCCCGTCGGCACGGGGCCGACCGGCGCCGAAGCCGCGCACGTGCGGGAGCCCCGGCCGGAGGCCGCCCGATGAGCCGCGGCGAGGACACCTCCTCCCCGGGAGCGGCCGGGGACTCCGAGGAGCCGCCGCGCCCCTCGTCCTCCGGGACCGCCACGCCGTCCGCAGCCGCCACCGTCGCCGGGCCCGCCACCGTCGCCGGCCGCGCTGCCCCCGCCGGCACCTCGGCCGTCGGCCCGGAGGGCGGCTTCCGCGGCGGCTGGACCGACCGCGCCACCCGCCGTCCGTACGCGACCCGGCAGGCCGCCGTCGTCCGCATCGCCGTCGGGCTGATCTGGCTGGCCATCCTCGTGCGTGAATGGCCCAACCGCCACGGGATCTGGGGCCCCGACGCCCCCTGGACCCAGGACGCCGCGCGCCGCACGGTGGCCGACACCGGCGGCTTCACCGTCCTGACCTGGGTGGACGGCAGCTGGTGGTTCGAACTCTGCTACCTCGTCGCCGTCGCCGTCGCCGGCTGCGTGGTCCTCGGCTGGCGCACCCGCGCCACCACCGTCCTGCTCGCGCTCTCCGTCATGTCCTTCCAGCACCGCAACGACTTCGTGCTGAACGCCGGCGAGAACATCCTGCGGATCGCCGCCGTCTACCTGGTGCTGACCCGCTGCGCCCACGTCTGGTCGGTGGACGCCGGCCGGACCCGGCGCCGCCGTCCCGGCCGACGGCCGACGACCGAGGACCGCGGCGCCGCCGCCGTCTGGCTCGGCTGCGGCGCACTGCTGACCGCCGCCGCCCTCACCGGACACCTCACCCCCGCCTGGACCGTGCTGCTCGCGGGCGTCTGGGCGGTGCACGGTGTCGCCGCCCGGCTGCGCCTCGCCGCCTCGCCCGCCACCCGCGACACCGTGGAGCGGCTGGGCAACCTGCTCCACAACTCCGGTGTGCTGCTGCTGATGGCGCAGGTGTGCCTCGTCTACGCCGCGGCCGGCTGGTACAAGATCCAGGGCACGGCCTGGCAGGACGGCACCGCCGTGTACTGGTCGATGCACATCGGCTTCCTCCAGCCGTGGCCCGCGCTCACCGACCTCGTCACCGCCAACAGCGGCATCGTGCTGCTGCTCACCTACCTCACCGTCGCGGTGCAGGTGGCGTTCCCGTTCTGCCTGCTGAACCGCCGGGTCAAGAACGTGCTGCTCTGCGTCATCGTCGCCGAGCACCTCGGCATCGCGGTCCTCATGGGCCTGCCGTTCTTCTCGCTGGCGATGATCGCGGTGGACCTGATCTTCCTCCCCACCGTGTGGCTGCTCCGGGTGGAGCGCCTGGCCCAGGACGGCAGCGAGCGGTGGCGGCGGTCGGCCCGCCGCCGGCGGCCCCCGCCGGACGCCCGCCCCGCCGAGCGGTCCGGCGACCGGCCGGCCGCCGCCGGGTCGACCCCTGCCCCACGCGGCGCTGCGCCCGTCGTTCCCGCCGCAACCGTCGTGCCGGCACCGGACGGAGGCGCCGGCACCGCACCTGCACCTCGACGGGCGGGAGAGCGCACCGACGCCGGACCGTAGACACGCCCCCGGAGGTCGGGCCGTGCGAGCCCGGGCCGTGCGAGCCCGGGGGAAGACAACCGCCCTCGCGGGCGTTGGCGACACCATGGACACCGACAGCAGGCCGAAGGTCGTCGACACGGAGGTCGTGGTGATCGGCGCCGGGCAGGCCGGACTGTCCACCGCCCACCACCTCGCCCGGCGCGGGCTCACCCCCGGAACCGGGCTCGTCGTCCTGGACGGCTCGCCTGCGCCGGGAGGAGCGTGGCAGCACCGCTGGTCCACCCTCACCTACGGGCAGGTCCACGGCATCCACGCACTCCCCGGGATGCGGCTCACCGACGCAGACCCCGAGCGGCCCTCGTCAGCCGTCCTCGGTGAGTACTTCGCCGCCTACGAGCGCCGGTACGACCTCCGGGTCCGGCGCCCCGTGCGCGTCCACCGGGTGCTCGACGACCAGGAGGGCCGCCTCCTGGTGGAGACCGACCACGGGAGGTGGCGCGCCCGCGCGCTCGTCAACGCCACCGGCACCTGGGAGAGTCCGTTCTGGCCCAACGTTCCCGGCCGGACGGCGTTCCTCGGTCGGCAACTCCACACCGCCGACTACCGGGGGCCGCAGGAGATGCGCGACGCGCGGGTCGTCGTGGTCGGCGGCGGTACCTCCGCCGTCCAGCACCTGCTGGAGATCGCACCCCTGGCCCGCTCCACCACCTGGGTGACGCGTCGCCCACCGGTCTTCCGCACCACGGACTTCGACCCCGACGAGGGCCGCCGCGCGGTCGCCCTCGTGGACCGCCGCGTCCGCGCGGGCCTGCCGCCCCGCAGCGTCGTCTCCGTGACCGGCCTCCCCATGAACGACGCCGTCCGGCGCGGCAGACAGGACGGGACCCTCGACCGGCACCCGATGTTCGACCGGATCACGCCGTGGGGCGTGGCGTGGCAGGACGGCCGCACCGTCCGCGCCGACGTGGTGCTGTGGGCCACCGGCTTCCGCCCTGCGGTGCGCCATCTCGCCCCGCTCGGGCTCCGTGAGCCGGGCGGCGGGATCAGCATGGACGGGACGCGCGCCGTCCGTGACCCCCGCGTCCATCTGGTGGGCTACGGCCCGTCCGCCTCGACCATCGGCGCCAATCGCGCCGGCCGTGCCGCTGCCCGGGAGATCGACGCGCTGCTGGCCGGCGAGCTCCCGCCGTCCGAGGCCCGGACCGTGCCGTCCGACGCCCCGATCGCGCCGCCGCTCGTCGCGGCCTGACCACGACCTGACCCCGGACGAGCGGCGTCACGGCGCCGGGCCGTCGTCCTCGCCGGCAGCGCTCCGGGACGCGGCCCCGACCGGTCAGGCGTCCTTGGCCCGGCTCGGCTGGACGCGTTTCGGCTCCCCGGCCATCTTGGGATGGTCCGGCGGGTAGGGCAGATCGCCCAGACCACGATCGCGCACGTCGCGGTCCGCCTGCTCCAGCACCTGCTCCAGCCGCCCCGGCTCCTCGCCCGTGCCCGCATGCACGTCGCCGACCGAGGCGAACCTCTCCCGCATCGTCATGATGTCGAAATCCGCCGGGGAGACGTCCGCCACCTCCTCCCACCGCAACGGGGCCGACACCTGCGCGTGCGGATGGGGCCGCACCGAGTACGCGCTCGCCATGGTCCGGTCCCGCGCCATCTGGTTGAAGTCGACGAAGACGCGCTCCCCGCGCTCCTCCTTCCACCAGGAGGTGGTCACGCGCCCCGGTTCCCGCCGCTCCAACTCCCTGCCGACGGTGATCACCGCCCGGCGCACCTCGACGAACGACCACGCGGCGACGATCGGGACGAAGACGTGCAGTCCGCGGCCCCCGGACGTCTTGGGCCGTCCCGTCAGCCCGAAATCGGCCAGCACCTCCCGCAGCGACAGCGCCACCCGGGCGGCGTCGGCGAACCCCGTGCCCGGCTGCGGGTCCAGATCGATCCGCATCTCGTCGGGGTGGTCCGGCGCGTCCCGCCGCACCGGCCAGGGGTGGAACGTCAGCGTCCCCAGATTCGCGGCCCACACCACCGCCGCCGCATCCCGGGGACATACCTCCTGCGCCGTGCGGCCGCTCGGGAAGGTGATCTCAGCTGTGGGAATCCACTCCGGGAGGTTCCGCGGCGCACGCTTCTGGAAGAACGACTCGCCGTCGACCCCGTCGGGGAACCGCTCCAGCGTGGTGGGCCGGTCCCGCAGCGCTCGGGCCGCGCCGTCGCCGACCGCCAGGTAGTACTCCGCGACGTCGCGCTTGGTCCATCCGCGTGCGGGAAAGAACGTCTTGTCCGGACTGGTCACCCGCACCGTGCGGTCCCCCACCGTCAGTTCCAGCGGATCTCCGTAGCGCACCATGGGCTCACGGTAGGCGCCGTCCCCGCCGCCCGCCTCCGGACGACGGGGCACCTTCGGGCAGGGGGGCGGCTTCGGGCAGCGGGGCGATTTCGGGCAGCGGGGCGACTTCGGGCGACGCGCGACTTCGGACGGCCGGCCGCCGAATGGCACAGCCTCCGGAAGGTCGCCGCCTGATGCCGGGGCGGCCGGCGACCCGGGCGAGCGCCCGACAGGCGCCCCCGCCGGCCCGGGCGCACAATCGGCCGATATGGACCTACCGGTGATGCCCCCCGTGCTGCCCATGCTCGCCCGCGCCGCCGACCGCATCCCGGAAGGGATGAGCTACGAGGCCAAATGGGACGGCTACCGCGCGCTCGTCTTCCGCGACGGCGACGAGGTGGAGATCGGCAGCCGCACCGGGAAGTCCCTCGGCCGCTACTTCCCCGAGCTCCTCCCCGCCCTCCGCGACAACCTGCCGAACCGCTGCGTCACCGACGGGGAGATCGTCGTCGCCCGCGACGGCCACCTCGACTTCGATGCCCTCCAGGAGCGCATCCACCCCGCCGAGTCCCGGGTCCGCCGACTGGCGGCCGAGATCCCCGCGTCCTACATCTGTTTCGACCTGCTCGCCCTGGACCGCACCTCCCTGCTCGCCGAGCCGTTCCGTGAACGCCGCGCCCTGCTCACGGAGGCGCTCCGCGAGGCGGCACCTCCCGTACACCTGGCGCCCGCCACGGACGACCGCCGACTGGCGCAGCGCTGGTTCGAGGAGTTCGAGGGGGCCGGCATCGACGGCGTGGTGGCCAAACGACCGGACGCCCCCTACCGGCCGGCGGAGCGCACCATGATCAAGATCAAGCACGAGCGGACCGCGGACTGCGTGGTCGCGGGGATCCGCCCGCACAAGAGCGGCCCCGTGGTGGGGTCGCTGCTGCTCGGGTTGTACGACGAGCGCGGACGGCTCCAGCAGGTCGGTGCCTGCGGAGCGTTCCCGATGCGACGCCGCGCGGAACTCATGGAGGAGCTGCGGCCGCTGCTGATGGACGAGGACACCACCGGCCACCCCTGGGCGGACTGGCGCAACGCCGAGGCGCACGTACGGGACCGCATGCCCGGCACACCGCACCGCTGGAGCGGCCAGAAGGACGCCTCCTGGCTGCCGCTGCGGCCGGAGCGCGTCTGCGAGGTGGCCTACGACCACCTCCAGGGCGACCGGTTCCGGCACACCGCACAATTCCGCCGCTGGCGCGAGGACCGCACCCCGGAGAGCTGCACCTATGCGCAACTCGACCGGCCCGCGGGGCCGGATCTCGGAGCGGTCCTGGGCTGAGAGCCGTCCGCCCCGCCCTCCGGAGGTCTGCCCGCACCGGCTGCTCCGCGCCGCCCCGTGCCCCGGCCGGAACCGGCGGCCGGGCCCTCCTGCCCTGCCCGGCGAACCGTAGGGTTGCCGCATGAGTGACGGACGGGAAGCACGCAGCGGCGAACTGGAACGACTCGACACGGGCAAGTACGTGCTGGTCACCACCTACCGGCGGGACGGCCGCACCGTGCCCACCCCGGTCTGGAAGGTCCGCGACGGCGATGCGCTGGGGGTGTGGACCAACGCGGGCTCCGGCAAGGTCAAGCGCATCCGTAATCGCGGCGACGTCCTCCTCGCCCCCTGCGACGTGGGCGGCCGCCCCACGGGCCCCGAGGTGCGCGGCCACGCGGAACTGCTCGACGAGGAGGGGAGCCGCCGCTACCGGCGCCTGATCGCGCGCCGCTACCCGCTCACGGGACGGCTCGTCCTGCTCGGCAGCCGCCTCCGCTACGGCGTGCGCGGCACGGTCGGGATCCGCATCACCGTCGCCGACTGACACGTCGCCTCGGCAGTCGTCCGGACCTGCCCGGTCCGGCCGGTGACCCACCCGGGGGTGTGCACGGGCCACCACCGAAGTGGGGTATTGTTCTTTGTGCACGGAGCGCCGGGGGACCGGCGGGACGAGCACGGGACGTGGCGCAGCTTGGTAGCGCACTTGACTGGGGGTCAAGGGGTCGCAGGTTCAAATCCTGTCGTCCCGACAGCAGCCGAAAGGCCTGTTGGACTGGAGAAGATCCAGCTCAACAGGCCTTTGGTCGTTTCTGCGACGGGTCAGGGCACGCTCCGCAGGTGGCCGCCGGGCACCCGCCGTGGGACCACTTTGGGACCAGCCGGGTCAGTGCCGGACCCGGAACCCCCGAGGTAGCCGCTCAGCGACCGCCCTGCACGTTCGACCGCCCGCATGTCCGGGTGGAGGTAGCGCTGTGTCGTGGTGAGTGAACCGTGCCCGGCGATCTTGCGGAGAACGTGGAGCGGGACGCCGGCATCGGCCATCCAGGTAAGACCGGTGTGCCGAAGATCGTGACGCCGCAGGAATTCGTAGCCGAGGCTCAGCACGACAGCGTCCCAGTGGGTGGCATCTCGGAGCACGGCCGTGGTGATACGGCCCCCGCGCGGCCCCGTGAAGATCCGGGCATCCGGTCGGCGACCGGCAGCGGCGATCCGGCGCGACAGCATCGGACGTATCTCCGGGATGATCGGAGCGACCCGGCGGCGCTTGCCCTTGGTCCCCTTGTCGATCAGGCCGCCAGGGCCGGGCGTGGTCTGCCGGCAAACGGTCCATAGCCAGGAGTCGGTATCGATGTCGCGGACCCGGACGCCGGAGACTTCGCCGATGCGGGCCGCGGTGCAGGCGCTGAACTCCACGGCGTCACCCCATCCGATGTACTCGCCTGCCGAGCGCGCCACCAGGGCAGAGGAGAGGCGCTGTAGGTCCGCCCAGTTCCGCAGAGCCAGCGAGCGCGGGTCGTCCAACTCGTCCTCGGCCTGCTTGTACTGCTGCTGCCAGCCGACGACCCGTGCGGGGTTCACGTCGATGAGCCCGTCCCGGACTGCCTGTTCCATCACCCGGACGAGTACGGCGAGGCTGTTCTTCACCGTCGAGCGGCTGTGACCGTCGGCAATCCAGGAGTGCACGGCACGGTCAACGATGCCGTTCGTCACGCCGGCAACCCCGATGTGTCCGAGCGTCGGCACCACACGCAGACGCCAGCCAGCCCGGTACGGGTCGAGGGTCTTCGCCTCCAACCCGCGCATGGCCAGGGGCCAGACCTCGGAGTCCTCAGCCCCGTACTCGGCCAACGTCATCGTCGCCGTGTCGGGCGTGATCCCCCGGGCGGCGAGCCGACGCATGCGCTTGATCCAGTCCTCAGCGTCATCTGACGTCGGCAGCATCTCGGAGCGGGACAGGCGGCGACCCGACCGAGGGTCGAACCAGCGAACGCGTGCCCGATGAGGGTTGGGGCCGCCCGGCCGGTGCTCGATATCGCCGGAGACCTTCACCCCGAGAGGCGGAAGCTGTGCCTTCGCCATCAGGCCGCCTCCGACGGGTCCACACGGCGGGACTCAAGCCACCGCTGAACGTCTGGAACGCTGTACATCGTGACTCGCGAGGTCAAACGAACGAAGGGCGGACCCTGCACAGGCTGAGAGGTGCGCCAACGGCGAAGGGTAGAGGCGTCTACCCCGAGCAGTGCGGCTACCTCGTCGGTCGTGTACCACCCGTCGTGCAACAGGTCGACAGGACGAGGCCCGGACGATGCCGGGGCTTCCGCGCGGAGCAGGTGAGCGAGGTGATGGAGCGTCACAACCTGAGTCACGATAGGTCCCCTTGGGCGTCGTGGAGTGCTTCGCGGGCGGTTTCGCGGTTGGTGTGGATGGCGTTTGCGATGGTGGCGGCGAGCCAGGATTCGCCGGGGGTGTGGCCGTGTCCGGCGTAGGTCCAGTCGGCGAGGGTGAGGGTGGTGGGGTCGGGTCCGGTGTCGGGGTCGAGGCCGAGGGCGGTGCGCTCTTGGGCGGCGCGGTAGTCGGCGCGTGTCTGGCGGAGGGCGCCGAGGGTGGTGGAGTAGGCGCGGGATTTGGTGGAGAAGTGGCCGCGGAAGCCGAGCATGTGGGCCCAGTCCCAGAGGCGGCGTTCGGGGTAGTGGGGGTCGAGGTCTTTGCAGGCGGTGATGAGGCGGCGGGTGTGGTCGGGGACTGCGTGTCGGTCGAGTTCGGCGATCTCGCCGATGCGGCGGTCGAGCCCTCCGGCGGTTTCTGCGGCTTTGGTGGAGTACTTGGCGACGTAGGCGGCGACGGCCTGTTCGGTGAGTTGTGTTCCGGCGCCGAGGGCGGTGATGGGGCGGATGTCGAGCTGTTGGCCCCAGCGCAGGGTTCGGGCGGGGTGGGGGCCGCTGGCGGGGGCGGTGAGGGTGGTGTAGCTGTGGTGGGTGGCGGCGCGGATGGCGTCGGTGAGCAGGGCGACGCTGGCCCAGTGCGGGGGCGCGGTGGTGTGGCCGTCGGGTCCGTCGAGGCGGATGACGGCGTGGAAGTGGATCGCGCCGCGCTTCTGGAACTCGGCGACCTTTCCGAAGGAGAGCCGGGCGGTGTCGGCGAGTTCGCGTTGGGTGATGCCGGCACGGGCGGCGACCTCGCGGCGGAGGCGGTTGGTGAAGCGCCGCCACAGGTCCCCGGCGTGGTTGTTGAACAGCACGGCGGCGGCGTAGTCGTAGGTGTCGGGGTTGAGCGGGGTGCCGAGCGTGGCGGCGTCCGCGGGGTGGTGGGTGCCGCAGCGGCAGGGGCCGGTGTCGGGGCGGTTGTGGACGGGGCCGAACGAGGGCGCGGTGAGGGTGGCGAAGACGCGGGGGTGTTCCCGCACGGTGATCGGGACGTTCTTCGTCGGGTCGCCGGTGAGTCCGGCGCGGATGAGGTGGAAGGTGTCTCCGGCGTAGGTGCGGGCGCAGGAGGGGCAGCGGGTGGCGCGGCGATTGCCGCAGGCGATGCGGAGCCTGCCGCCGGGTTCGTCGCGGGTGGAGTAGTGGTGGAGGGTGGCGCCGGTGGTGCGGTCCTTGGTGAGGGTGAAGCCGCTCAGGTGGATGGGGTCGGCGCATCCTCCGGTGCGGTGTACCTGCTGTTCCCAGCGGCGGTAGTCCGGCTGCCCGGCCACCCTCAGCGCGTCAGCGAGGGTGACCGGGCAGGGGACCGCCGCGGTGGCGGTGGCGTTCACAGGCGGTCCGCTCCCTTCTCCCCGGTGCGGGGGTGGGTGTCGAGCCAGTTCTCGGCGCAGACCTTGTGCACCGGCGTGCCGTTGTCGGAGCGGAGGGGGGTCGGCGAGCCGCACAGGACGCAGGGCTTGTCGCCGCTGTGGTCGAAGTGGTGGGCCGCGCGCCAGTTGAGGAGGGTCATCGGGTGGCCGCCTTGACCGCTCGCGGGGCGGTGGTGCCGGTGCCGTGGCAGGTGCCGCAGTGGACGGGCAGGGTGGTGCGGGTGCCGTCGGGGGCGCGGGTGCCGGTGGTGATGTGGGCGGTGGCGTGTCCGTCGCAGTCGTGGCAGACGCGGGCGGTGGTCTGGGGCATCATGGGGTTTCCCTTTCGCTGGGCTTCGGTCTGGTGTGGGAGGAGCCCCGGGGCGGCGGATGCTTGGCGGTATCGGTGCCGCCCCGGGGTTTTGCGCTGTTCAGGGGCGTCGGGTGTGGCCCTTGGCCGTGTACATGGCCTGGTCGGCGGCGGACAGGGCGTCGCTGAGGGTGGGGACCGGCAGATCGACGGTGTGGCTGGTGCCGATGGAGGCGGTCACGGGGATGAGGGCGCCGTTGTGGGGGACGGGCCGGTTCAGCAGCCGCGCGAGGTCATCCAGGCGGCCCGCGGTTGCGTGGGTGGTGATGGCGGTGAACTCGTCGCCGCCGATTCGGCCGGCAAGTCCGGCGCGGTGGCACCAGGCGGCGAGCCGCTGGGCGGTCGCGGTCAGCGCTGCGTCCCCGGCGGCGTGGCCGTGGGTGTCGTTGAGCTGCTTGAAGTGGTCGAGGTCGACCAGGAGGACGGCGGCGCCGGGCCGGTTGAGGAGGCGTTCGGCGCGGGCGGACCAGCCGCTACGGGTGTGCAGTCCGGTGAGGGGGTCGCGGCGGGCGGTCCGCAGGCGGTGGGTGAGCCATCCGCTGTGGAGGAGCCAGCCGGAGAAGGCGAGCGCGGTGAAGGCGTAGGAGTACACGGTTCTCCTTGTCGCGGAGCACGAGCGGGGTGGGGAGGATGCGGGGGCGCCGGATGGTTGGCGGTATCGGTGGCGCCGAATGTTCGTCGGGTCAGCGGCGGCGGTTGCGGCGGTTGCTGCCGGGGACGGGCGGGAGGTTGTCGTATCCGGCGCGGCCGTGGTTGAAGGAGTCGCGGTCGGTGTCGGTCATGCCGTTGTCGGCGAGGGTGCGGTTGATCTTGCGGACGGTGCGGCGGTCGCCGTGGCGCTTGGCGATGGCGAACTCGCGGCCCAGTTCGGCCATCTCCGGGTTCGCGGGGCCGTTGTCGGTGTTCCTGCGGAAGAAGCCCATGGGGCCGGTTCCTTTCAGCGCTGGTTGCGGTCGGTGTTGCGCTGCTGGGTGGTGAGGGTGCGGGCGGTGATGGCCAGGGCGAGGGCGATGACGGCGAGGGAGCTGGCGACGATCGCCACGGCCAGCAGGAGGGAGGTGAGGATGACGCCGACCGTGACGACCAGGACCGTTCCGCCGACGGTGATGGCGAGGATGCCGCCGGTGGAGATCTGGATCTGCGGGCGGCCGATCGGGGCCGGAGGGACGGCGGGGTGGTCGCAGCCGCAGATCTGGCCGTGGTGGATGGCGTCGGGGAGCCGCGGGGTTCGGTCGTGGTGAGTCATCGATGTCGCTCCGGTGGGTGTCAGCGGGCGGTGCACTTGTGGTGGCGTGCGGCGAGGTCGGCGGCGTCCTCGGTGTCGAAGGTCGCGGACCAGCCGCAGGCGTTGGCGGTGCAGGAGGCGAGGTAGCCGCGCTTGTTGGTGCGGCGGTTGACTCCGGTGGCGATCTCCACGGGGCCGATCGAGCGCAGGCGGCGGAAGGCGGTCATGAGGTTCCCCTTGTCAGGTGAGTTGGGCGGTGATGGCGTGGATCATCGGTGCGGGCAGGTTCAGCCGGGCCGAGAGCGTGTCGAAGTCGATCGGGGCGCCGGTGTTCTGGCGGTGGGAGTCGGCGATCTGCTGAGCGTGAGCCACCAGGCCGGGCGGGACGCTCACGGCCGGAGCCGGAGCCGGAGCCGGAGCCGGAGCCGGAGCCGGAGCCGGAGCCGGGGCTGGTGCCGGGGCCGGATCGGGTTCGGGGGCGGTGTCCGCGGGACGCGGGGCCGGTTCGGTAGTGGCCGCGGTGAGTTCGGGTCGGGGGTCGGTCGGTTGTGCCGGGGTTTCTGCCGGCAGTTGCTCGACCTCGATGGGCGGGGTGTCCTCGGCTCGCTCCGGTTGGGCCGGGGTGTGGGCGAGGAGGGTTCCGCCGAAGAAGGCGAGCGCGGGCCATCCGGCAACGAGGATCGACAGCCACTGGGGAACGTCGTCCAGGTTGATCATTCCGGCGGTGCCGATGTTGGCGCCGAGCGATGCCGCGAGGGCGATGACGAACCACAGCCAGGGCAGGGCGGCGGAGTGGCCCGCTTCGCGCTGGATGTGGATGCGGCGCCAGGCGGCGACCAGTAGGAGGTCAACGGAAATCGGGTAGGCCCAGGCTTTCCAGCCGGTCTGTCCGGCGGCTTCGGCGATCTCGTGGAGGTGGGCGAAGGACAGCGCACCGGCGATGACGGCTTGGATCAGTACGGCGTCGATCCGGGCCAGGTACTCGCGCACGGCCATCTCTCCTTCCGTCGTGCGGTGGTTGGGCGGGATCAGGTGGGGTTGCCGGTGCCGAGGCAGGACAGGCACAGCGAGGTCTGTTCGCCGACCGTTCGGCGGGAGCGGCCAACCCGGACGGTCGTGGTGACGGTGCCGTCCTTGCAGTCGCCACAGTCGTTGTCGGTCTGCTCTGTGCGGGCGGGCGGCGTGGTCGCCGGCGGGGTCTTCTGGCGGGGCATCGGGTCCTCATTTCGGCATGGGAGGGGTAAGGACACGGCCCGTGGCCGGGCCGGAGCGTTCGGGGAGAGGGGGTTAGGCGAGGGTGGCCGCGGGCCGCATCGGTGCCTTGCTCAGGGAGACCGCAGGCGAGGGCTGCCAAGCGGCGATCTCGTTGATGCGGGGTGTGGCCGCGGCGTGCTCAGTGCAGGCGGTGACCGCTTCGCGCATCGTGGTGTGCGGGGTGCGGATCAGGGACCAGCCACCGGCAGCGGTCGCGGCGACGGCGACCCCGGGCCGGTCCGGAGAGATGCGGACCGCCGCTGCAACAGCATCGGGGGCGGCGTCGGAGAGCGCCATCTTCGCGGTGCCCTCATCGTTGACGCGGTGCACGGTGCGGGCGGAGAGCTGAGCGCGGAGCATCGTGATGCCTGAGCCGAGATCGGCGCCGAAGCGCTGCCCGCACACCTCCAAGTAGATGCCGGCGGCGCGGCCGAGCTGAGCCAACCGGACGAGGGCGGTGATGATGGCGTCGCGGCGCTTCTCCTCGGCTTTCGAGGCGACCAGGGCCAGTTCGGCGACCTCGTCCACGATCACCACCACCGGCGTTGGCCGCAGCTCCGCGGGCAGGCCCCAGATGTCGGAGGTGATTTCCGCGGCCGGGGTGTCGGCGCTGATGCGCTGCTCGCGTCGGATGAGCTGGTAGACCGCCTCCATTCGCTCCAGCAGCCCGTTCAGCAGACCAAGAGCGTCCTCGGGCGTGGAGACCAGGGCGGACAGGCGCGGGGCGTAGGGGGCGAGTTCGACGCCCTCCTTGCAGTCGATCCCGACCAGAGCGACCGGCAGCGGCGCGAGGAGCTTCACCAGGCGGCGCTGGTAGACCGACTTCCCCGACTGGGTGGCGCCGATCGTCAGGGCGTGGGGGATGCGGCGGTAGTCCCGCCAATGCGTCGACCCGTCCTCGACCACCGCGACCGGCAGCCGCAGGCCATCCCCGGATGTGCCGGCAACCTCGTGCATGTGGACCCGGGCCAGCACATCGAACCCGGTCATCCGCAGCTCGACCAGCCCGGCCCGCACTTCCCGGCAGGTGACCTGCTGCATCGCGAAGGAGTGCCGCAGCCGGTCAGACGCCGACCGGAAGTCGTAAGCATCCTGCCCCGGCAGCAACCGGACCCGGACGACTATGCCGGTCGAGGTCACCCGTAACCGGACCAGCCGGGGGACCCGCGGGGAGGGAAGAGGCCGATGCACCCACCGGGCCACCATCAGCCGCAAACGGGATGGGTCTTCCACTAGCCCGCAGGCATCCATCACCGACGACCACCGACGCAGCACCCGCACCACCGCCAACGCCCACCCAACGGTGAGCCACCACCACGCCGGACGCACCCACCGCAGGGCAACCAGCGCGGCAACCAGGACCAGGACGAGCGCCAGACCGAGCACGACTCACGCAACCTGCGTGATCGCAACGGCCCGGAACGCGATCCCGTGACGCTTCTGGCCGTTGAACTCGTTCTCCCACGGCCGGGCGATCAACCCCGTCAGCGACACCCGAGCGCCCGAGTCCAGCTCACCCGAGACCCCCGTCTCCGGGACCGTGACGGTCACCAGCTCCGCGTTCCCATCCCGGACGAACAACACGTCCGCCGTCATCAGCTTCGCGTTCGTCTCACGATCCAGAGCGATCTCGCCCGTCTGCCGGTTCGCAATCTTGATCTGCGGCGCCTGGGCCAGCATGACCATCGCGCCGCTGGTGTCCACCGGGATCTGACGCATCATGAACTCCTCTGAGGAGGGGGAAGGAGCGGCGCGCCTGCTTGGTGTAGGGCGCCGCTTCCGCATGTCAGGACTGGCTGAGGCCCGGGAGGACCAGCAGCACACCGACGAAGCTACTCGCAGAAATTCTGCTAGTCAACATTTTTCTGCGAGTAGCGGTGAACCAGTGAGTCTGGGAACCTGGGTGTGACCTCTGGAGGATCTATGAGTATGGGTTTCGGGCTTTATGTCCGCTTCACGCTTCGTGATGAGGGTGCCGCCGCCGGGTTCGATGCACTGGTTGCCGCGACGGCGCCGAAGATCGCCAGCGAAGAGCCGGGCACCCTCACCTACGTCGTGCACACCGTGGAAGGGGAGCCGCTGGTTCGCGTCTTCTACGAGCTGTACGCAGACCGCGCGGCGTTCGCTTCGCACGAGGAGCAGCCGCACGTGAAGCACTTTCTCGCTCAGCGGGAGCAGTACCTGCGTGATGTTCAGGTGACCTTCCTCGACGCGACCGCCGGAAAGCTGGTCCGGGTGTGACGACTCCTGAAGAGCGGCGGGGGTTCGGCCGCACCGTCGCCAAGCTGCGGAAAGAGAGGGGCCTCACTCAGGAAGAGCTGGCAGCGAAGGTTGGAAGAACTGCCAGTTGGGTCTCGCAAGTCGAACGAGGCGCACAGCCGGTCAACCGCCTACCGGTGATTCGCATGCTCGCCGACAGCTTGGGTGTGACAGAGCACGACCTCAGGCCCGAAGCGCACGCGGATGAGCCCGCGGCCAGCATCCCGGCTGAGCGGTCCAACGACCTGGACCGTGCCCGCCTCCTGCTCTCTGGGCACCCAAGTCCCGGACTTCTGCTGCGTCATCCCGGACTCAGCCCCGAAGACATCGGGCAACTACGTGAGGCTGTAACCCAGGTCTGGGACCACGCACACAACAGCCGGTACGTCGAACTGAGTGAAGGACTGGCTGAGCTACTTCCCAAGCTTGAGCGAGCGGTGCGAACTTCCGTCGAAGCAGAGCGGTCCGCCGGCTGGTCGCTGCTCAGCCAGACGTACCAGGCGTTGGCTGCGGCATTCGTGCGACAGGATCAGCCGGACGCGGCGTGGGTCGCAGCGGATCGAGCGATCAACTCGGCAGAGAGGTCCGGGGAGCCGCACCAGGTCTTTGCCGGCATCTTCCGGCTGGTGCAGGCGTTCGTACGACTCAAGCATCTCGACCAGGCCGAGCACGCCGCAACGTCTGCTGTGGACGCACTAGTGCAGGCACAGGACGACGCTGAACCGGCACCACAAGAGCTATCGCTACTCGGCGCCCTGTACCTCTCGCTGGCACTCGTGCACGCACGCGGAGGAGCAAGGCAGGAGGCACGCGAGGCGGTCACGCGAGCCCGCGAGGTTGCCAACCGCCTTGGCGAGGACCGAAACGACTTCAACTTGGAGTTCGGCCCAACAAACGTCGAAGTGCAGGCGGTATCTATCGCTGTCGAACTCGGCGATGCAGGCGAAGCCATCGAGAGCGGCACGCGGATCAACCCCGAAGTGCTGTCAGCAGAGCGGCAGGGGCGCTTGTCCATGGACCTCGGCCGTGCCTACGCACAGCGGCGTCAAGTCGGCGAAGCGCTGGCCGCCATGCTTGCCGCTGAGACAGTGACCCCGGACCTGATCCACACCCACGTAGCGGCCCGAGATGCCATTCGAGAGCTCGTACTCACGTCTGGGTCCAAGGCAAGCCCTGAACTGCTCCAGCTAGCCGAACGCTCCGATGCCATGCCCTGACGCGGTACAACTTTCCCTACTTCATCAAGGCTCGCTCCGCTCGCTGCGCGGCCCGGCTCCCCCGGGCCGCCGCTCCTGTCTCCGCCCCGCTCCGGCCCGGTCCGCCGGCCGCGCGGGTGCGGCGGCGCGGTGGTGGGGAACGTGGGTGGCTGGGGCGGTCGGCTCCAGGGCTTTAGGCAGCCACCATGGGGCGAGCCTCGAAGATCATGGCCCAAGATCGGGCTATTGCGGGCAGGTCCAAGGACTGCCCGATTCGCGGACCAGCTTAAAGGGCCATGATCACTCGCCCCATGGCAGCTCCCGCCCAAAGCCCCTCCACCGACCTCTCGAGACGCCTCGATTACCCCTGCCCTCTCTCGAGAATCGACAGCGTGACACCGGCGCCGGAGATGAGAATTCCCGTGACGCTGGCAAAACCAGCAGAAGTGGCAATGCTAGAAATTATAAGGTTTCCGGCAGGGCTTGAGTCGACGCCAATTCCGATGGTTGATGATACCAAGATGAAGATCAGGAATAGACTAGTTGTGAGAAGGCATTTGGCAATGTCGCTTCGTGCGTTCGCCATGTTTCGCTCGTAGTGGCGAGACGTAGAGGTGTTCCCTCGCCTCGGAGTGAAAGCCGCGAGAATCGCGACCGCTGCCAGGCAGAACCCAAGAAGGCCGCTGGAGGAGCCAGTCAGTGATGAGTAAATGTCCTTCCTGAGTGACGCGTTCACCGAAGCGAGGAGGATCGGTCCGCCATTGACTGTAGTGAATGCGGTGATCGCGGTCGCGGACGCGAGGAAGACCCCGATGGGGATCGACCAGAGGTTGCTGAATACCCAGCGAAGCAAGCTAGTCATGCTTGTCCATGTCGTCGCCTAATCTCGATAAGTGACTTCAGCGGCTGAGCTCGACTCGAAGGTTTGTTCCTGGCTGAACTTCTTGTAAGCTTGGTCAAGCTCATGGAAGATTGCTTCGGATCTCGGCACGGACCGGATGCCTGGGCGTGACTGAACTTCGATATCGACGCCCAGTTTATCTTTCATGAGGTTAACCACCTGGATCTGGCCGGTCCTCTTATTGCGCCCTCGCACGATCATTCCGGTGAGGAGGTCGCTAGAATTCTCGGCTAGGTGCATGATGTGCTCCTCGATTTCTTGGTCAATAAATCGGTCTCGCTTCCCGGTTCGCCCCATTCCGAGAGACACTCGGACGGAAGGTAGTTTTTCTCCCGCCACTGCAGGGAATAGGGTTCCGAATGTGGTTCTATCTTGACTGCTATATTCAGGCTTGGTCATGGAAAGGTCAAAAGACCTGATTTGCCCGGCCATCTCCTTCAGTTTCTCTAGGGTGTCATCCTTGTAGATAGGGGAGAATTGTACGTACTCGTTCATTCTGTGTCGAAGAAAGAAAGACATGCGGGAGAGTCGGGGTCCGTGCTGCGACGAATCATGCGCGCAGTGACCATCCG
Source organism: Streptomyces bohaiensis (assembly GCF_012033785.1). Lineage (GTDB taxonomy): Bacteria > Actinomycetota > Actinomycetes > Streptomycetales > Streptomycetaceae > Streptomyces > Streptomyces bohaiensis. Next base: position 7,000 of record NZ_JAAVJC010000023.1, on the reverse strand, counting down.
GCCAGATCGCCACGTGCGTCACATCGGCTGCGTACTCATGGCTGCGCAGTTCGATGGGGCCGATGGATCCAGCCGAGTCCCATTTGCTTGGGCGATCCTCTTCTCCTCGCAGCGCCAGCAGTCTGAACCGGGACGGCTGCCTATCGCCGCCAACGCTGACCACCTCGATCGCCGTGATGACCCCGTCGCGTTCGATAACTTGCTGTGCACTGTCGTCTCGTACCGCCGCATCGAGGCGCTGCGCGACCGCAGAGGGGTCGAAGGGACGCCGCCCGCCAGCGGACGACCATCGGTAGAAGACAAGCTTCCTCTTCAGCATCTCTACAGGCTACGAGGTCCTCGGGTAGCTTGTCGTTGTTTCCGGGGAGTCCTGTCCCCCGGAGGTAGGTTGCGCGATCCTGACGCGTCATCATCTCGCCTGGCTCTGACAGTCCGGCGTCAACTGCTATGACGCCGTGCATCGCGGGGGCCCCGTCCTGAGGGCCTGCGCTCTGGGGCGGAAGCAAGCGCCTCTCGTGAGGGGTGGGTCGTGGGACCAGGCAGGGACCACACGCTGTGCTCGTGAAGGCACGGCAGCCTCGGGGCTAGGCGAAGTGACGCTCGGTGTGGCCTGTCTGACCAGGCAGCAGGAGCACCCGCAGTGATCTGGGGGTCAAGGGGTCGCAGGTTCAAATCCTGTCGTCCCGACAGGAGCGCAAGGCTCCATCGCAGGTCAGGGCCCTGTTTCACTCATGTGAGACGGGGCCCTGTTTTGTGTTTCAGGGCTGCCTCTCACAACTTCTCACATTCGTCCGCGGTGCCGCCTCAGGCCTGGTCGAACACGGCATTGAGCCGGTCCACCGCGGGCTGGAGGTGCTGTACGTCCGGGTGTACGTAGACCCGTTTAGTGAAGGACAGATCGCTGTGTCCGGCCCAGGCGGAGACCACGACGTCCGGTACCCCCGAGGCGGCCAACCAGGTGAGGACGGCGTGGCGGGCGTCGTAGGGGCGGACCCGCCGTACTCCGGAGGTCTCCATGAGGCGGTAGCAGCGGCGGCGAAGCCAGTCGGTCTTCACTGCCCCGCCGAGCTCGTCGACCACGACGCGACCGCTGGCGGAGTATGCCTCGCCAGCCGCGAGCCGCTCCTTCGCCTGCTGGGTACGGAAGCTGCCCAGGGCCTCGGTGACAACGCGGGGGAGGAGAAGCCTCCGCCGTCCCGCCGCTGTCTTCGGAGCCTTCTCGACCACGATGCGTTCGACGTTGGTCCGGGTCATCGCTACCTGCAGCGTCCCGACCTTGAGGTCCACGTCCTGCCAGCGAAGGCCACATACTTCGGCTGGGCGCAGGCCGAGGAGCAGGAGCAGCATCGGAGCGTGCAGGCGGTCCCCGGCGATGTGGCGCAGGAAGGGGAGTGCTTCCTCCTCCGTCCACGGTTTCCGCTCGGCCTTCGCCTCCAGCGCGGCGTCGCGTGCCTTCCGGGGGATGGTGACGTACTGCGCGACGTTTCGGGGCACGAGCTGGCGGCGCACCGCCATGTTCAGCGCTGCACGGAGCCGGCCCAGAGTCAACCGGACCGACCTGACTCCGAGGCCAGTGCCGGGCTTTCCTCCCCGCACCCGGCCACTGGTCAGCATCCAGTCGACCAGGCCCTCGATGTCCTGCTCGGTGAGCGCCTGCAGAGCCTTGTCACCGAGGTGGGTCCGTACCGGCCGCAGGGCGTCCTCGTAGTTCGCGGCAGTCGCTGCCTCGACTTCGCGAGTGGCGCTGGTGAGCCAGGTGTCGAGCCACTCGTCCACCGTCAGCTTGGTCGGTGCGACGAAGGTGCTCTGCTGAACCTGGTGCCGGATACGCGAAAGCTCGGTGACCGCCTGCTTCTTCGTGTCGAAGGTGCGCGTCAGCTGCTTCCGCTTGCCGGCCTCGTTAGTGCCGACATCCACCACCAGGCGATAACGAGTGCGACCGTCCTTGTGGAGCACTTTTCGTATCGGATCCTTCAAGATAACTCCCCTTCCGCTACTGGTCACCGCCCTGCGCGGCACCGCGGAACGTTAGCCCGAAGATGCGGCGGTACCCAGCGGGGAGTGGCAAGTTCGCTCGCGGCAGACGCGCTGGTTGCCCGCTCTGCCGATGAGAGGGTGCGGGCGCTTGTCTCGGCAGGTCGCATGCAACAGCACTCCGCCCAGCATCGCTTCTGTGCCGAGCTACAGGAATGCGGCACCAGCCGGAGGCCAAACCGCAAGGTCCGAGCACACCGAGCGACAGGAGCCTGGCCAGACTCTGTTGCAGCCGAGCCTCACTATCCTCGCGCTTTCATGAAGCGTGCTGTCCGGCAGACGGTCAGCAAAGCTGAAAGTGCCTCTGACCAGCGAGAATGAGGATTGCGGAGGTCCTTGTTCCCGCCCCTGTCGGAGGCACTTCCCAGGCGAAACAGCGTACCGGGTCTTACCCTCGTGTCGCGGGCCGGTTCGGTCCAGCTCGTGGAGACGGTCCGCAAGACCGGTCTTGACCAGGTCATAACCGTAGCTCTGGCTCCGTGGCGGAAGACGCGGGCTGTCCATGATCCCGGCAAGGTGCTCCTGGATGTCGCGCTGGCGGTCGCGCAGGGCAGGGACTGTCTCGCGGATGTCGCGATGCTGCGGTGCGAGCTGGCCGTCTTCGGTGCGGTCGCCTCCGACCCGACCGTCTCCCGCCTGATCGACGCTCTTGCCGCCTCCGGCGACAAAGCCCTCCAAGCCATCCGGTCCGCACGGGCCGAAGCCCGCAACCGGGTCTGGTCACTGGCGGGCGGGAACGCCCCAGACGCCGACGGCCAGGTCACGGTCGACCTCGACGGCGTTCTCGTGATCGCGCACTCGGAGAAACAGGACGCTGCCGCGACCTGGAAGAAGACCTACGGCCACCACCCCCTCATGGCGTTCGTCGATCACGGACCCGGCGGCACCGGAGAACCCGTCGTTGCCCTCCTGCGGCCGGGCAACGCGGGCTCCAACACCGCGGCCGACCACATCACCACCACCCAGCTCGCCCTCGCCCAGCTACCGAAGAAGTACCGGCGAGGGCGCAAGACCCTCATCCGCACCGACTCCGCCGGCGGCACCCACGACTTCGTGGACTGGCTGACGAAGCGCGGACGCCGGCTGTCCTACTCCGTCGGCATGGTCATCACCGAGCAGATCCACGAACACGTCCTGAAGATCCCCGCCACGGCCCGGACCCCGGCCGTCGAAACCAATGGTGAGATCCGCGACGGGGCCTGGATCGCCGAACTCACCGGCGACCTGCTCGACGGCTGGCCGGGCGGGATGCGGCTGATCGTCCGCAAGGAACGGCCACACCCCGGCGCGCAGTTGAGGATCACCGACGCGGACGGCATGCGGATCACCTGTTTCGCCACCAACACCCCCACAACCCCGATCGCCGAACTCGAACTCCGCCACCGGCTGCGGGCCCGCGCGGAGGACCGGATCCGGGCAGCACGGGCAACCGGCCTGCGCAACCTGCCCCTGAAGCGCACGGCCCAGAACAAGATCTGGTTCGAGAGCGTCCAGCTCGCCCTTGACCTGCTGGCCTGGATGCCCATGCTCGCCCTCACCGGCACCGCCCGGCTCGGGGAACCCCGCCGACTGCAGTTCCGCCTCTTCTCCGCAGCCGCCCAACTCGTCACCACCTGCCGCCGCCGCATCCTCCGCCTCACCCGGCACTGGCCCTGGACCAACCTGATCACCGGCGCCTTGGAACGGCTCGCACTCCTGCCCCACCCCGGATAACCAACGGCTGACCCGTCCCGACACCAGCACCACCCCGACCGGAACAGTGGAACCCGGCGCTCACCCGAGGCGACACCCGGGACACCACCCTGTCCGGCCTCAGCCACGGACAGCGTGAGGGTCCGCCGACTCCCTCGGCGGACCCTCACGAAAGATCGAGGCTGATAAGTGAGCGTATGGTTCTCCAGGCACTGACGGTCGCCTGTAGCTGTCGTGGCGGACGGGTTACATGCCGCGGTCTGGCCCGGTCCACGGTTGTGGCCGTTCGTCGGCGGTCATCGGAAGTCGGCGCAGTTGTACTGGGCCAGGGTAGAAGGCGGAGGTGTTGAGGCCGGCCATGTCTTCACCGATGAGGTAGCGGTAGAGCCACTCGGCGAAGCTCATGTCGTATCGTGCCCAGCCGCCTTCGCCGTCTTCGACCAGGAACCGCGGGGCGGTGTCGTCCTCGGTCATGAGGAAGATGGTTTCGCCTCGGTCGGTGCTGGTGATGGGCCACAGTCCGTTGCGGGTGCCGAAGGTCAGCTCCGTGAGTCCGAACAGCGCACGGGGATCTTCGTCGGCGTCAAGGTCGAGTTCATCCCAGGGCACGTCGTTCCAGGCCCGGACCGTGTCCCTGATCCACTGGCCCAGGTTCCATGGCTCGGTCGCGGGATGGTGCAGGTAGAGGTGGCCGTTGAGCTGGATGGGAGCGTATGCGTCCACGAGGGCCTGGTAGTCGGTCGGCAGCTGGATGTCTAGTTGCGTGTGGAGCCGCTCCCAGGCTGCGGGGTTCGCGTAGCGGTTCTCGGCCGGGCCGAGCATCGCCATAGTGGCGGCCAGGTAGTCGATCATGGCGTTCCTCGGTGGTATGTGCCGCCTGTCTGGGAAGGAAGCAGCCCTCTTGGAGTGGCACGGGATCATCCCAGCTCGGAGCGCTTCCCGGACAGGCTGCCAGCCTGCGGCAGCAGATCAGGGTGCGCCGCTGGCGACGCTCGTAGCGACGGCGCAGGCGGCGGCACCCGGACAGCCGTGCCACCATGCGCTCCACGGTCCACCGACGGCGGCCCAGTCGCTGGCAGGATTCGATAGCCCTTCGCGCGATGCGCCGTGTGATGTTGCGGGAGCGGAGCCACACGCGAAGCCGGTCGAAGTCGTATCCCGGGTCTCCGTGCAGCTTTGCCGGTCGACGCCGACGCGAAGGCCAGCCGCACCACGTGAGTCTGCACCCTGAGACCGCACGCTTCCGGCGGGGCGTGGCCGCGAGGAGGAGCACTGGCTGGTCAGGCCCGCATGACCATGGCGATCGGAAGCCATGCTGCGCGCAGTGCGGGGACTGCGCCGCCCGCCAGGCCGGCCAGAGCACCGGCAGTAAGCCCGGCGAAGCCGGCGGAGCGGGGGAAGCCCACGTTGCCGGCGCTACCCCACACGAGGAGTCCGATGAGGACGGACTCTGCGAGCACCAGGATCGCGACGTCTGAGCGTCGAGCTCCCAGAGCGCGGCGTAGTGCGAGTTCCTCGGCTCGTTCTCTCAGGCTCGCCAACCCGATGTCGAGGACGCCGATCACGCCCACGGTGAGGGTGATCGCGCCGACGCCGAAGAAGATGCCGCGCAGCATCGACAGGGTGGAGGTCAGGTCGTCGACGGTGTCGATGCGGACGATTGCTCCCGTCAACGGCACCGCGTGGCTTTCGGTGGCCCGGGCGAGGATGTCGCGGGCCGCTCCGCTTCCGGTACGGGTGCGGGCAAGGATCTGGAGTTGTGCCTGCGGTGCCGGTCCAGCCCGGGCTTGTATCTCCGGGGCGGGGACCCACGCCCGCGGCAGGTCGTCTCCGTCGTCTACGACGGCCAGGACCCGTACCGGCTCCGGAGCGCTGCCCGGTGTCCCCCGCAGCAGGAAGCCCTGGCTGTTGAGCGAGCGCAGGTCGCGGTCGGCGTTGACGAGTTCGGCGGCGGCGGTGTTCAGGGCGACGTGTGCCGTGCGGGCGGCCGCAGCTTCGGGGTTCGGCCAGGTGCCTGCCAGGACGGGGAAGGGGCGGATGGCGCCCACGTCGCCTGCGTAGGTGACGGTGTCCGTGTCCGTGCCGGTCGCTCCCGCGGCGCGCGCCGCGTCGCTCGCGGCTCGGGCTGGGGACGGTGCGACGGGCTTGGTCCGCGACTGCCCAGGCATCGCAGGCGGCGCAGCCGCTGACCCGGAGCCGCGCGACTCATGGCCAACGGTTACGAGACAGGTACCGATGGTAGTGCTGCCTGGTGGGTGTCTCAAGATCGTATTGACGATCATCAGAGGGCGCCGTGGTGAAGCGAGCCGCTTAGCGACAAGCGCCTGCTGAAGCCTGGTGGAGTGCCCGGCCGTTTCGGCTGGCGCGCTTTCCGGCCTGGCCGATAGCCGCACCGACGGTGACAGAGGGCTGCCACGATGTCACGGAGTTCCGCATGTCAGAGCCGTCGGGCCCCGACGGCCACATCGTGTTGCGTGAAAGGCTCTCAGTGAGAAGACGACTCTTCCCCTCCGTCGTGGTCACATCCGCACTACTTGTCGGGCTTGCGGTACATACGACGGCAGCTGCGGCGACTCCCGACGGCCCACCTCTCTCCGCTTCACTCAGTGACGTCTCCCTCGACGAAGAGAAGGAGCGGCTGGCTGGCAGTGATCGCCAGCCTGGCCCGCGTGAGGAGGAGTGTGAAGTAGCTAGAGAGAGGGCAGAGCTGTCGACTCAGGAGCCTCGGTCGTACAGCTGCCTGACACTGCTGTCTCGAGCCGAAGGCACCGCTGCGCTCAGGAGCGCAGCGGTGCTGAACACTTCCTTGCCGGTCAACAACTGCACGGGCGACGAGGACGGCTACTGGTACGCGACCCGAACCATGCAGTGCCAGATCTTCCCGAACGTGAGGTACACCTACCGGAACAGTGAGGGCCGGGTGCTCGGGACTGCTCTGTTCGCCACGGCGCAGCAGCTGGACATGTCAACCTCACGTCTGAGGTGGACCGAGACCGATCAGGTCACCATGTTGGCTTCCACCGGGGAGCTCCCGGCTGGTCTGGGTGTGTCGTGGACTACTAGGTGCTCATCTAGCTGCACTCCCGCCACTTCGCGGCCGTGGGTTCGGACCCCGATCCGGGACGGGCAGAACCTCACGGAGACGTACACAATGAGCCTTTGCCATCCTCACGCTGAGCTGGCCAGACGCAGGGTGAGGACAGCTTGGACAAGGGCGGTGATGCGGCTGGTTGAGCACCGCAGCTTGCGGAGGAGCCGCCAGGACTTGAGGGTG
>NZ_JAAVJC010000239.1 GCF_012033785.1 Streptomyces bohaiensis | reverse complement strand
CTCCCGGCGCTCCGCCCGCGCGCACCCGCGTCCCGCGGCCCCGCGCACGGCTGCACACGGGGCGCGGGAGGACGGACGGGGACCGGGCCGCGGTCGGGCGGGGCGGCGATCAGGCCGCGGGGGCGAGCCGATCGGCGGTGATCCCCTTGGTGGAGGCGACCACCGTGCGCAGCTTCCGGTTGAGCGCCTCGTAGAAGAGGCTCAGCGGGAACTCGTCGGGGTGGACGTCGTCGACCAGCTTGCGCGGCGGCAGCGACAGGTCCAGCGCCTGCGGGCCCTGCGCCCAGGTCGAGCCGGGGTGCGGGGAGAGGTAGTCCGAAACCAGGTCGTACGCCTTGAGCCAGTGGACCAGCTTGGGCCGGTCGATGCCCTCGCGGTAGAGGGTCTCGATCTCCCGGCGCAGCCGCACGGTCACCTCGCGGGCCAGCTCCCAGTCGATGCTGAGCCGGTTGTCGGTCCACCGCAGCGCGTCGTGGCGGTGGAGGTAGGCGAAGAGCAGCTGCCCGCCCAGACCGTCGTAGTTGCGGACGCGCTCGCCGGTGACGGGGAAGCGGAAGATGCGGTCCAGGATGATGGCGTACTGGACGTCCCGGCCCTGCGCGTAGCCCTCGCCCTCCAGCTCCACGGCCTCCTGGAAGGCGGTGAGGTCGCAGCGCAGCTCCTCCAGCCCGTACATCCAGAACGGCTGCCGCTGTTTGATCATGAAGGGGTCGAACGGCAGGTCGCCGTGGCTGTGGGTGCGGTCGTGGACCATGTCCCACAGCACGAAGGTCTGCTCGCAGCGCCGCTGGTCGGCCAGGAGGGCGCGGGCGTCCTCGGGGAGCTCCAACCGGGTGACGTCGCGGGCGGCGTCCACCACCCGACGGAACCGGGCGGCCTCGCGGTCGCAGAAGATGCCGCCCCAGCTGAACCGCTCGGGCGCCTCGCGGACGGCGATCGTCTCGGGGAAGAGCACCGCGGAGTTGGTGTCGTAGCCCGCGGTGAAGTCCTCGAAGGTGATCCCGAGGAAGAGCGGGTTGTCGTAGCGGGTGCGCTCCAGCTCCGCGAGCCACTCGGGCCACACCGTCCGGACCACGACCGCCTCCAGGTTGCGGTCGGGGTTCCCGTTCTGGGTGTACATGGGGAAGACGACGAGGTGCTGCCGGCCGTCGGTGCGCTCCGCCGCCGGGGTGAAGGCGAGCAGCGAGTCGAGGAAGTCGGGGACGCCGAAGCCCTCCGCCGCCCAGCGCCGCAGGTCGGCAACGAGCGCGCGGTGGTAGGCGGCGTCGTGCGGCAGCAGCGGCGAGAGCTCGTCCACCGCGGCGGCTATCCGCTCCACCTGCCCGGTGAGCGCCTCGGCGGTGGGCGCGTCCTCGGCGGTGAGGTCGACCGACCCGTCCGCCGACTGGGCGGGGCGGATCGTCTCGACGGCGCTCTTGAGCGCCGCCCAGGCGGGCTGCTCGACGACAGTGGGGGCGACCTCGTGCCCCGTTGCGGTGACTCGGGCTTCCGTCATGACCGTTCCTCCACGCCTGGTGCTCTTCCCCGGGGCGGCTGGAAGGCCGCCGAGACGGCAGTGATCCTCGCAGAGAATCCCTGCACCGTAAATATTACGGCCTCACGCCACTCAGGCCGCTGGTTTTCCTGTCATACCCCAGCAGCCCGGGGTTCACCCCGGTCACCTACAGTGGCGGCGGTCACCCGGAGCAGATCCGCCTCCCCCGACCCGCGGGCCACCGGCTCACCGCATGTGCCGCACCGGCGGCCGGCGGCCCGGCCCCGCGCACACCCACGCACGCCCAGAGAGGCCCACCGCCCATGCCGCTGCTGACCGTCGGACACCGGGGACTCATGGGAGCCGAGCCGGAGAACACCCTCCGCTCCTTCCGCCGCGCGGAGAAGGAGGGAGTGGACGTCGTCGAGCTCGACATCCACCTCAGCGCCGACGGCCGGCTCGTGGTGATGCACGACACCACGGTCGACCGCACCACCGACGGCCACGGACGCGTCGGGGACCTGTCCCTGGCCCAGCTGCGCCGCCTCGACGCCGGCCTCGGCGAGGGGGTGCCGCTCTTCGAGGAGGCGATGGAGAGCGTCTCGACACCGGTGCAGGCCGAGATCAAGGACGTCGCCGCCGCCCGCGTCCTGGCGGCGTCGATCACCCGTCACGGCTTCCACGACCGCGTGCGGGTGATCTCCTTCCACGACGCGGCGTTGCGGGAGATCCGGGAGCTGCTCCCCTCGATCCCGATCGCGCTGGTCACCGGCGAGAGCACCCGTACCGCCCCGGAGCGGGCGGTGGCACTCGGCGCCGACATGGTCTCCTGCGAGTTTCCCCAGCTGACCCCGGAGGTGGTCGGCGCCTGCCACGCCGCCGGTCTGTCGGTCATCTCCTGGACCGTCAACACCCCGGCGGAGCTGGAGCGGGCACGGGAGCTGGGCCTGGACGGCGTCGTCACCGACGAGCCGGAGCTCGCCCACGCCGCCCTCGGCCACCGCTGAGCCTCCCGCCACCCGCAGCCCCCGGCAGGACGGCCGCGACGCCCTGCCCGGGGGCCGACCGGCCCTCTCCCACCGGGGCCGGCCCGCCCCCACGGTGAGGCATACGTCACCCCCGGGAGCCGCGCGGAGGCGCGGGGTCCTAGGCTGAGGCCATGGTCATCGCGCTCACGCTGCTCGCGTTGGGCGGACTCACCGCGGCACTGGCGCCGCGCGTGCTGGTCCGCGGTTCCTGGCCCGACCGGGAGCCGGTCCTGGCGCTGTGGGTCTGGCAGTGCGTCGTCGCCGCCGTCCTGATGTGCTGCGTCCTGGCCATGGCGCTCTCCGGTGCGGCGGCGTGGCACCGCGTCCGCGGCGGTCTGTTCGCGCCCGCGCCGACCTCCGTCCTCGACGCCTACGCCCTGCACCCCGACGGCGAGCAGTGGGCGGCCGCCGTCGCCGTCCTGCTGGCCGTCGGCGGTGTGTGGACGGCCGTCATGCTGGTCCGCGAGATCGCCTCGGCGCGCGCCGCGCGCCGCCGGCAGCGCGCCTCGCTCCTCGCGCGAGTGCCGCGGCTGCCCGGCGAGGAGCCGGGCAGCGGACGGCTGGTGATCGTCGAGGACGACCGGCCGGGCGCGTGGCTGCTCCCCGGGCCGGAGCGCCGGGTACTGATCACCTCGGGGGCGCTGCGCCGACTGCGCGGCAAGCAGCTCGACGCGGTGCTCGCCCACGAGCAGGGGCACGCGCGGGCCCGCCACGACTGGCTGCTCCACTGCTCGGGGGCGCTCGCCCGGGGGTTCCCGCAGGTGCCGGTCTTCGCGGGTTTCCACCGCGAGGTGCACCGGCTGGTCGAGATGGCCGCCGACGACAGCGCCTCGCGGCGCTACGGCCGGATGACCACCGCCCTGGCGCTGCTGGGACTCAACGAGGACCGGGACGCCTTCGCCCCCAACCGCCAGCTCCCCAGCCCGCTGGCCCGCCGGGTCGACCGCCTCCTCGCACCGCTCCCCCGCTTCGCGGGGCCGCGCCGGCTGCGGCTGACGGCCGCGGCCGCCCTGCTGCCCGCCGTGCCGCTGCTCGTCGCCTTCGCCCCCGGCATCAGCTCGCTCGGCTGAGTCGCACCCCGCCGAGCGGCGCGGCTGAGGTCCCGGGCGGGCCGCGCGCGGTCACGACGCACCGAAACCCGCGGGACGCGGCGAGGGCGACGTGCCAGAATCCGCCGCATGTCAGTTCACTACCCGCGCCCCCTGCGCCCCGGTGACCGCGTCGGCGTCACCTCCCCGTCGAGCGGAATCGGGGACGAGCTGCGCGCACGGTTCGACGTGGCCGTGAGCGACGTGCGGGCCCGGGGGTACGAGGTGGTCGTGGGCCACTGCATGGACGGCGCCGGTCACGCCAGCGCCCCCGCCGTCGATCGCGCCGCCGAACTCGTGTCGATGATGACCGATCCCGGCATCAGCGCGGTGATCCCGCCGTGGGGAGGGGAGACCGCCATCGACCTGCTGCCCCTGCTCGACTGGGACCGGCTGCGCGACGCCGACCCCACCTGGCTCGTCGGGTACTCCGACCTGTCGACCGTGATGACGCCGCTGACCCTCCTCACCGGCACGGCGACCGTGCACGGCAACAACCTCATGGACACGCCCTACCGGCCCCCGGAAGGGCTGCTGTCCTGGCTCGACGTCGTCGCCGCCCCGCAGGGCCGGCCCTTCACCCAGCGCCCGCCCGAACGGCACCGGGCCACGGGCCGGGACGACTACCGCACACAGCCCGAGGTGCGCGCGTACACGCTCGACACGGTCGGCCGCTGGACCCGGCTGGACGCGGAGGAGGACGTCGAGGTGGAGGGACGCCTGATCGGCGGCTGCATCGAGACACTGAGCAACCTCGCGGGGACGGCCTACCTCGACGTGACCGCGTTCGCGCGGGCACAAGCCCCGGACGGGGTGCTCGCCTACGTCGAAGCGGCCGGCGACGACGCCTTCGCCATCTGCCGGAACCTGCACGGGATGCGACTGGCCGGCTTCTTCGACGCGGCCAACGCGGTCCTCGTCGGCCGGACGTCGGCACCCGACGCCCCGTCCCTCACCCAGCGTCAGGCCGTTCTCGACGCGCTCGGCCCGCTGGGCGTCCCGATCATCGCCGACGTCGAGTGCGGGCACGTCCCGCCCTACCTGCCCCTCGTCAACGGGGCCAGGGGCCGGGTCGTGCACACCCCGACCCGCAGTGAACTGACCCAGACGCTGGACTGAGCCGCCGAGCCCCGTGGCGTCCCCGGTTCGCCGGTGGCGGTCGCCCGCCGACCCGCCCGCATCCCTGGCTGCGGTGTCCGGCGTTCCCGCACGGACCGGATGACGCCAGGCGGGCACCGGCGCGCCCCGGGCCTCCTCAGCCCCGCATCCGGCTTCCCGTCGGTCCTCACCTCGGCCGGTCGTGGTCACCACGACGAGCCGCGCCGGACCGGGTCCATGGGAGGGAGCCGCCGACGACGACGGATCCACTCGGACGAGTGATGCAGTCGAGTGACGAAGCGCGATGCCGCGCTCCCAGCCGGTGGCGCCCGGCGATCTCCGCGGCCGGCCGGAACCGCCGCGCCCCGAACCCGGAACCGCGTCGCGAAACATTCGCGAACCGCTGTGACCTGCAATGTTCGAGCCGGTATCGGGCGGTCCCCCGCTCCGCCCGATACCGGCGTCCCCCGTGCGCGGGCCGCGTTCGGCGGCCGCGCGCTCACAGTATACTGGCTGCCAGCCAGTCAACGCGGAGTTTCCGTTATGTCCCCTCGCCGGCCCGCCGTCAACGCGGAACTTCGGCGGCGCTCCCGGGAGCGCCTGCTCAGTGCCACGGTCGAACTGGTGGCGGAGCGCGGGTACGAAGCGACGACGCTCGGGGACATCGCCGACCGCTCCGGCTCGGCACGGGGGCTGATCTCGTACTACTTTCCCGGCAAACGCCACCTGCTCCAGTCCGCCGTCCACCGGCTCATGCACCTGCGGATCGAGGAGGCCCTGAACCGCGAGCCCGCACCGCAGGGGCCTCGGGCGGGCGACGAGCAGCTCGCCCGCGCCATCGACGCGGTGCTGGGTATCGCGGTCGACCAGCCGGTCCTGATGCGGGCGCACATGGCGGGGCTGCTCCAACAGGAGGGGTTCGTGCACTGCGTGGAGCAGCAGCGGCTCGGCACCCTGCTCCGCGGCGCGCTGGTCGCGCACGGCTCACCGGCCCCCGAGGCCGACTACCCCATCCTCCGGGCGCTGCTCATGGGCGCGGTGGTGGCCGTCCTCCTCCCCGGCGCCGCGCTCCCGGCCGCGCGGCTGCGCGCCGAGCTGTTCGACCGGTACCGGCTCGACTGGGAGCGCGGCTTCCCGCCCGCGCCCGAGCCCGACCCAGGGCCGGAGGGGCTGCTCCGGCACGCCGCCGGCTGACGGGCCGCGTCACCGCGCGGCGCGCACCGGCACGGCAGCTCCGCCGACGGGCCGCGGTGCCGGACGGTGCACGCCCCTGCCACCGGCGGCGACGGGGTGCCACGCCCCCGCGCCCCCGGCCACAACCCTCGCTCCTGGGCCCCGGGGACGAGGGTGCCGAGGTCCGCGCGCTGCAGGAGCGGCTCACCGCGGTCGGCGACCACTTCGCGGTGCCGGTCAGCGGCGTCTACGACGAGGCGACCTTCGAGAGCGTCGCACGGTTCCAGGAGTGGTACGGCGTCCGGCAACAGGAGGCCGCCGGCGTCTACTGCACCGTCACCGACGAGCGCCTGACCGCGGTCCTCGCCGCCTGACCTGCGGACGGAGCGGGGCGGACCGCCTCAGGGGAGACGCCAGTCGACCGGCTGCGCGCCGAGCCGCTCCAGGTGCTCGTTGGTGCGGCTGAACGGCCGTGATCCGAAGAAGCCCCGATCCGCCGACATCGGCGAGGGGTGTGCCGACTCCACGGCCGGCAGGTCGCCGAGCAGCGGCCGCAGCGACCGCGCGTCGCGGCCCCAGAGGATCGACACCAGCGGGGTGCCCCGCGCCACCAGGGCGCGGATGGCCTGCTCGGTGACCTCCTCCCACCCCTTGCCGCGGTGGGCTGCCGGCCGTCCCGGCGCAGTGGTCAGCGCGCGGTTGAGGAGCAGGACGCCCTGCCGTGTCCAGGGGGTGAGGTCGCCGTTGCGGGGACGGGGCGCCCCGATGTCCTCGTGCAGCTCCCGGAAGATGTTCTCCAGGCTGCCGGGCAGCCGGCGCACCTCCGGGGCGACGGCGAAACTCAGCCCGATCGCCATCCCCGGTGTGGGGTACGGGTCCTGGCCGACGATCAGGACGCGTACGTCGGCGAACGGCTGCTGGAACGCCCGCAGGACGTGGGCGCCGGCCGGCAGGTAGGTGCGGCCGGCGGCGATCTCGCCGCGCAGGAAGTCGCCCATGGCGGCGATCCACCCCGCTACGGGGGCGAGGGCCTCGGCCCAGCCGGGTTCGACGAGTTCGTTCAACGGTCGTGCTGCCACAGTCCGTCACCCTACCGGCCCAACGCGGGGCGCACCGCTCGCCCGGACCGCTCCGGTGGTCGGGCGGTAGGCTTCCGGCCGTCGCCGCCCGCCCGACCACCGGAGCAGCCATGACCAGCCGCAACCACCGGACCGCGCGCGGGTGCCGCCGCGGCGGTGACCC
>NZ_JAAVJC010000238.1 GCF_012033785.1 Streptomyces bohaiensis | reverse complement strand
CCGCCGGGGGGCACTCCGGCGAACTGCGCCACGGCCGGCGCGTGGGCGCCCGCGCGGTCGGGCGCGCTCACCACGTCCGCCCCCGGGCCGCTCGGGCGGACCTCGGCGACCAGCGCCGTCACGAACCCCTCGTCCCCGCCGGGGCGTCCGTCGGCGGCGGTGGCCGGGGCGGCGCGGGCCAGCGCCGCTTCGAGGCGGGCGGAGACCGTGTCCAGGTCGGGCTCGAGGGTGCCGGCCTCCCGGAAGGCGCCCAGGACGTCGGACACGGAGTCCGTGGCCTCCAGCCCCTTGCCGCGCACGTCCCCCAGCACCAGGCGGACCGCCCCGCCGGGCCCGGTGACCGCACCGTAGAAGTCACCACCGATCCGGGTCTCGTGGACCGCGGCCCGGTAGCGGCAGGCGATGGTGAGACCCCCGAGGCGTCGCGGCGGGTCGCGGACCACGGCGCGCTGCACCGCCTCGGCGACCGCCCGCGCGGACGCCAACCGGCGCCGGGCCCGTCGCACCAGCAGGTTGACGCCGACCGCGATGACCGAGACCGTCGCCACGGTCGCCACCTTGACGACGCCCTCGGCCACCCCGGCCTCGTCGGACCAGATCAGCATCACCAGCGCGAGGAGCGTCGCCGCGATCCCCGAGAGGACCGTCCCGCGCCATCCCAGCAGGGCGGCGGCAACCACCGGGGCGGCGGCCATCAGCGGGGTGAAGACGATGTGCGGCGGTGCCGCCGGGTTGAGGGCCACGGCCAGCGCGAGGAGCAGCAGCGGGATCAGGGAACTCCCTCTCCCGCCCCACGCCCGGTCCGCCTCGCTGCCCGCCACACCCCCACTGTGGCGCCGGGGCGGGGCCCCGGCCACTCGGGCGGACCGGAGCCCGGGCCGAGCCGCGGGGGCCCGGCTCGGCCCGGGCGGTGCGGGGTGGACGCGCGTCATGGTCGGCGCGCGCCGTCACCGCGCCCCAGCGGGTGCACGGGGAGGTGTGCGCCGGCGCCGGCGGGCCCGTCGTGTCCCGTCCGCCCCGGTGAACACCGGCGTCACCGCGGGCCCCCACCGGCCCGTTCCACCGGCCCGTTCCACCGGCGGACCGGGCCGTTCACGCGCCCCGCGAGCGCGGTCCGCACGGTGAAGTCGCGGGTTCAGCGGTATCTCACCCGCCGTTCACTTGGCCAACCTCGTCCGGTCGCCAGGCGCTCCTACGTTCGTCCCGACGCAGTCACATCAGATCACTGCCGGCCGCACGGGCCGGCGTTCCTGAAGGAGCAGAACCCATGCGCAACTGGCGCGCCAAGACCGCCGCGCTCGCCGCGGTGTCCGCCCTCGCCCTCTCGGCCTGCGGCAGCGACAGCGACAGCAACGGCGACGGCAACGGCGGAAACGGCGGCAGCGGTGACGCGGCGGCTTCCGAGGGCAGCGGCCTGTCGGGCACCGTCACCGGCGCCGGCGCCTCCTTCCCGGACCCGCTGTTCCAGGAGTGGATCGCCGAGTACACCCAGCAGGTCGAGCCGGACGTCACCATCAACTACCAGAGCGTCGGCTCCGGTGCGGGTGTCGAGCAGTTCATCGGCCAGTCGGTCGCCTTCGGCTCCTCCGAGGAGTACCTGGACGACGAGGCGCTGGAGGAGGCCGCCGGCGCGCGTGACTGCTCCGCCGTGCAGTTCCCCGTCGTCTTCGGAGCCGTGGTGATCGCGTTCAACGACGAGGCCCTCGACGGCCTGGTCCTCGACGCCGAGACCATCGCGAAGATCTACGACCGCGAGATCACCAACTACAACGACCCGGCGATCGCGGGCCTCAACCCCGACATGGACCTGCCCGACCAGGAGATCCTGCCGGTGCACCGCTCCGACAGCTCCGGCACCACCTTCGTCTTCTCCAACTACCTGGACAAGGAGGTGCCGGCGTGGTCCGACACCTACGGCGCGTCCAAGGAGCTGGAGTGGGCGGACGGCACCCTCGGCGGTGACGGCAACCAGGGCGTCGCGCAGGGCATCTCCCAGAACCCGGGCGCCCTCGGCTACGTCAACCAGTCGTTCGCGCTGGAGGCCGGCCTCTCCGTCGCCCACGTCGTGAACGCCGACGGCGAGGCCGTCGCGCCGACGCTGGAGGCCACCTCCGCCGCCTCCGAGGAGGCCGAGGTCCCGGAGAACTTCCAGTTCACCATCGACGGCATCGGCGGCGAGGGCTACCCGATCGCCGGCACCAACTGGATCTTCACCTACACCTGCGGCTACGACGAGGCCACCACCGACATCCTCAAGGGCTTCTGGACCTGGGCGCTGGAGTCGGAGCGCGCCGACGAGCTCGCCAACGAACTGGGCTACGCGCCGCTGGGCGACGAGCTGACCGAGCGGGTCCTGGCCGAGGTCGAGAAGACCAACAGCGAGGCCTGATCAGGCCGCCCCGCACCGGGCCGGGCGCCCCCACCGACGACAGCGCGGTGGCGCCCGGCCCCGGCGGGAGCGCCCGATCACCGGCGGGGAAGGACGCCCCGCGCTGCGGCGCCCACGCGCCGGCCGTACCGCAGTTCGCCGGAGTGCCCACCGGCGGTCGGTCCCACCCAGCCCGGCCCGGCCCACACGAGCAGGAGCAGATCGATGTCGGTCATCACCGACCAGCAGCCGCAGGACCCGCCCCCCGGGCTGCGGTCCCGCACCCGACGCCGCGTTGCCGACCCGGCGTTCCGCTGGTTCGTCACCCTCACCGGTACCAGCGTCTTCATCATCCTGGCCGCCATGGTCGTCCGGACCACCACCGAGGCGTGGCCGATCTTCCAGCACCAGGGCTTCTTCGGGTTCCTGACGGGTGACCGCTGGGTGTCGGGCGGCTCGCGCAGCGACGACCCGGCCGACTTCACCGGCGTGTACGGCGCCTGGCCGTTCATCTACGGCACGATGGTCACCGCGCTGATCGCGATCGTCCTGGCGCTGCCGCTGGCGCTGTGCATCGCCTTCTACATCAACCAGTTGGCGCCGCGCCGCCTGCGCAAGCCGCTGTCCTACACCGTGGAGATGCTGGCAGCCGTGCCGAGCATCGTCTTCGGCATGTGGGGCCTGTTCTGGCTGGTGCCCAACGTACTGCGGCCGTTCTTCACCTGGCTGGAGTCGTGGGCCGGCGGCTTCTTCCTGTTCGAGGGCCCGGTCTTCGGACCCGGTTACCTCGCCGCCGGCATCGTGCTGGCGATCATGATCCTGCCGATCATCACCGCGATCGTGCGCGAGGTCATCGCCGTCAACCCGCTGGACCAGCAGAACGCCGCCTACGCGCTGGGCGCCACCCGCTTCGAGGTGATGCGGAAGGTGATCCTGCCCTCCAGCTTCTCGGGCATCGTCGGCGCCAGCATGCTCGGCCTGGGCCGCGCCGTCGGCGAGACGATCGCCGTGATGATGCTGATCGGCTCCACCAAGAGCTGGGACTCCAGCCTCCTGCAGCGCGGCGACTCGATGGCCGCCCTCATCGCCTCGCTGTTCAAGGAGGCCACCCCCGAGGGCGTGCGCGGCCTGATGGCGATCGGCGTGGCGCTGTTCCTCTTCACCATGGTCATCAACGTCGCCGCCCGCCTCCTGGTGTGGCGGATCGGCCGAGTCGCGGGAGACGCCGCCGTATGAGTGCCACTTCGGACCTGAAGCCCGCCGAGCGCGGCGCCGGCGAGCGGACCACCCCCACCGGCCACCGCCCGCTGCGCGAGACGCAGGGCAACGCCGCGCGGCGCGCCGTCGCCAACCGTGTCGCGCTGACCGTGCTGACCGTCGCCATGGTGGTGGCCGTCATCCCGCTGGTGCTGATCCTCTTCAAGGTCGCCTCGGAAGGGCTGGCCGCCGTCGGGTGGAACTTCTTCACCCTCGACGAGCCGACCTACCGCGTCGAGGAGGCCGGCTACCGCGCGGGGTTCGTCGGCACGGCCTACATCATGGTCGGCGCGATCCTCATGGCGATCCCGCTCGGACTCGCCACCGCGATCTACCTGGTCGAGTACGGCCGGGGCCGACTGGCGTCGTTCGTCCGGTTCTTCACCGACGTCATGACCGGCATCCCCTCGATCTTCGTCGGCCTCTTCGTCTACGGCCTGCTGATCTCCAGCGGCGCCATCTTCCACACCGGGTTCAGCGCCTTCGCCGCCTCCCTGGCGATCGCGATCATCATGCTGCCGATCGTGACCCGCTCCTCCGAGGAGATGCTGAAGCTCGTCCCCGACGAGTGGCGCAACGCCAGCTACGCGCTGGGCGCCAGCAAGTCCCGGACGGTGCTGACCACGGTGCTGCCCGCCGCCGCGCCCGGCCTTGCCACCGGCTCGATGCTGGCCGTCGCCCGTGGCGTCGGCGAGACCGCGCCGCTGATCCTCACCGCGCTCGGCTCCCGCTACCTGGTGACCACCTACTTCTCCGACGCGCAGGGCGCCGTACCGCTCCAGATCCACAGCGGCGCCATGCAGCCCTTCGAGGCGGGCGTCGAGCGCGCCTGGGGCGGCGCCCTGTCGCTGTTCGTCATCGTGCTGCTGCTGGTGGTGGCCGCCCGCTTCGTCGGCTCCCGGGCCAACAAGCTCGGCTGACCCGGCACCGACCACCACCACACCCCTCCCGGGCGCGCCGGCGACGCACCCCGCGCCGCGCGCCCGGACCCGAACCACGGGAGGACCCCATGACCGCATCGTCCACGCAGACGGCGGAGCGCCCCGCTCCCCCCACGGGCCCCGGTGCCGGCGGCACCACCGACGACCCCGCCGCCGCGGCGGGCACCCCGCCCGAGGAGCACACCGCGACGCAGTCCGCCGAGGAGCAGGAGCCCGTCCAGGACGCCGTCTTCGACCTCCGGGACGTCAGCGTCCGCTACGGCTCCTTCGTCGCCGTCGGCGACATCACCATGAAGGTGCCGCGCCACCAGGTCACCGCCTTCATCGGCCCGTCCGGCTGCGGCAAGTCGACGCTGCTGCGGTGCCTCAACCGGATGAACGACCTGGTGCCCGGCGCGTCCGTCTCCGGCGAACTGATCTACAACGGCGAGAACGTCCACGCCGCCGACGTCGACCCGGCCGAGGTCCGCCGCCGCATCGGCATGGTCTTCCAGAAGCCCAACCCGTTCCCCAAGTCGATCTACGACAACGTGGCGTTCGGCCCCCGGCTCAACGGCTTCTCCGGCGACCTCGACAGCCTGGTGCAGCAGTCGCTGGAGCAGGTCGGCCTCTGGAGCGAGGTCAAGGACAAGCTCAAGGAGAGCGGCCACGCCCTCTCCGGCGGCCAGCAGCAGCGGCTGTGCATCGCCCGCGCCATCGCGGTCGAACCCGACGTGCTGCTGATGGACGAGCCCTGCTCGGCGCTGGACCCCATCGCCACGCTGAAGATCGAGGACCTCATCCACCAGCTGAAGTCCACGTACAGCATCGTGATCGTCACCCACAACATGCAGCAGGCCGCCCGCGTCTCCGACCGGACCGCCTTCTTCAGCGTGAACATCGACGACCACCAGGGCATGCGCACCGGCCGGCTGGTCGAGTACGACCGCACCACGAAGATCTTCAACAACCCGGCGCAGCAGCGCACCGAGGACTACGTCACCGGCCGGTTCGGCTGACGTCGCGGGGCGGGGCCGGGGTGGGTTCGGGGCAGGTCGGCGTGGAGCGGCCGGATGGGCCGCGCACCGCCGGCCCGAACCCGGCCCGCCTCCGACAGGGTCCGCGGCCGGCGGCACCACCGCCACCGCGGGGTCGCCCGCGTACCCGGCCCGAACGGCGCGACGCGCGGGCGGCGCGCCACCGTCGTCCCGTCCGCCGGAGGCCGGATCGCGGGCCCGTCCCCGGCCCCGTTCCGCGCCCGCCGCCCGACCGGCGCACATCCGGACGGCACCGGCGGCGCCCCGTGCGGGTACCGTGGTCCGGATGAGCCAGGTCACCAGCGGGAGCAACCCCCGCACTCTCGCCGACGAGCTGCGCTCGCGCACCGACTCCGATCTGGCCGGGCTGCTGCTCGCCCGCCCCGACCTGCTCTCGCCCCTGCCGGGCGACCTGTCCCAACTCGCGACACGGGCGGGCACCCGCGCGTCGGTGCAGCGGGCGCTCGACCGCCTCGACACCTTCGGCCTCCAGACCGCCGAGGCCCTCGCCGTGGCGGGGCCGCCCTGCTCGCTGGACGACCTCACCGTGCTGCTGCGCGACGGCGAGCACCGGCTGCCGGAGTCCCTGGCCACGTTGCGTTCCCGCGCGCTGCTCTGGGGCCCGCCCACCGCGATGCGGCTGGTCCGCACCGCGCAGGAACTCCTGGCGCCGACCCCGCAGCGCCCCGGGCCGACCGGGCTGGGACCGACACTCGGCGAGACCGTGACCGCGCTCTCCCCCCGCCGCGCCCAGGAACTGCTCGCCGCCAACGGGCTGCGTGCCACCGCCGATCCGGTCTCCGCCGCGCGCGCCCTCGCCGACGTGTTCTCCGACACCGACCGGCTGAGCGCCCTGCTGGCCGAGGCGCCCGACCACAGCCACGAGGTGCTGCGGCGGCTGATGTGGGGTCCGCCCCAGGGCGAGGTCTCCGCCCGCCCCGCGCCGCACCTGCGGTGGCTGCTGGACCACGCGCTGCTCGTGCCGACCGCGCCGGGGACCGTGGTGCTGCCGCGTGAGGTGGCGCTGGCACTGCGCGGCGGCCGCTCCCACCGCGACCTGCGGCCCGACCCGCCCGAGTTGACGGTCCACACCCACCACCGGCCGGAGCGCACCGACGTGGTCGCCGCCGGACAGGCGCACCGCGCCCTCGCCCTCACCGAGTCGCTGCTCGACCTGTGGGAACGCGAACCCCCCGCCGTGCTGCGCACCGGCGGACTGGGCGTGCGCGACCTCAAGCGCGCCGCGGTCGCCCTCGACATCCCGGAGCCGGAGGCGGCGTTCTGGGCGGAACTCGCCTACGCCGCCGGACTGGTCGCCTCCGACGGCGGCACCGACGAGCGCTACGCGCCGACCCCCGCCTCCGACGAGTGGCTGCGGCTGACCGCGCCGGAGCGCTGGACCCGGCTGGCGGCCACCTGGCTCGAGACCACGCGCTGCGCGGCATCGGCGACGAGACGACCAACGTCAACCGGACCGAGACCGAGCTCAACGAGGCCACCCCGGGCGACGACCGCGACACCAGCACG
>NZ_JAAVJC010000237.1 GCF_012033785.1 Streptomyces bohaiensis | reverse complement strand
TCCGCCAGCGCCTGCGTCAGACCGTTGGCGAGCGCCGCGACGCTGCGCGGCGGCAGCGGGCCGGTGCCGGAGCCGACGACCTCGTGCAGCGAGGGGCCCGCCACATAACCGGTGGCGACCCTCCCCGTCGCGGGGGCTGCCACCGGTCGGGCCGCGGAGGCCACCCGCCCCGAGCGCGGAAGCGGCACCGACCGTCAGCCCGCGCGGCCCGCCGCGGCAGGCGCGTCCGGTCGGTCGGACGACCACCACGGCTGTGACGCCCGGCCCGCGACCACGGACACCGACGACAGCAACGACAGCAACGACGACGCCGGTGCCGGTGCCGAGGGGCGCCCGCGCCCAGCCGGGACGCACCGCACCTGACCGCACCGCCCGCGCCCCGGCGTCCCCCCCGCCGCTCCGCCGCGCGGGCCGGAAGCGGTGGCGGGCGATCCCGCGAACGGCACCATGGTGACCGGCCCGAGCCGGAACGACGCCGAGAGCGAGGCCTGCTCCGACCTCCGTACGGACTCGCTCACCCGTCGGGACGGCGGACAAGGGCATCGAGATCTCGACGCTGGTCGGCGGCGACGACGACGCGTACCCGATCGAGTTCAGGCGCGTCGGCTGAACCGTCCCGCGCACCGGCCGGTCGACACCGCCCTGAACGCACCGCGCCCCTCCTCGGACGGGGTCGTCCGGGAGGGGCGCGGTGCGTTCAGGGCCCCGGGCAGGCCCGGGGCGGCGCGCTCAGATGAACGGGCGGATCTGGATGGTCTCGTCGCGACCGGGGCCGACGCCGATGGCGGAGATCGGGGCGCCGGACATGTCCTCCAGTGCCTGCACGTAGGCGCGGGCGTTGGCGGGCAGGTCCTCCAGCGTCTTGGCCTTGGTGATGTCCTCGGTCCAGCCCGGCAGGTACTCGTAGATCGGCTTCGCGTGGTGGAAGTCGCTCTGGTTGTAGGGCAGTTCCTCGACGCGCTTGCCGTCGACCTCGTAGGCGACGCACACCGGGATGCGCTCCCAGCCGGTGAGGACGTCCAGCTTGGTGAGGAAGAAGTCCGTCAGGCCGTTGACCCGGGTCGCGTAGCGGGCGATGACCGCGTCGAACCAGCCGCAGCGGCGGTCGCGGCCGGTGGTGACACCGAACTCGCCGCCGATCCGGCGCAGCGCCTCGCCGTCCTCGTCCTCCAGCTCCGTCGGGAACGGGCCGGCGCCGACGCGCGTGGTGTACGCCTTGAGGATGCCGACGACGCGGGTGATCTTCGTCGGGCCGACTCCGGCACCCGTGCAGGCGCCGCCCGCGGTCGGGTTCGAGGAGGTGACGAACGGGTACGTGCCGTGGTCGACGTCGAGCAGCGTGCCCTGCCCGCCCTCGAAGAGCACGACCTTGCCGTCGTCGATGGCGTTGTTCAGCAGCAGCGTGGTGTCCGCGACGAACGGCTCCAACTTCGGCGCGTAGTGCAGGAGTTCTTCCACCACACCGTCGACGGCGATGGCGCGGCGGTTGTACAGCTTCGCCAGCACCTGGTTCTTGGCGTCGAGCGCGGCCTCAACCTTCTGCCGCAGGATCGACTCGTCGAACAGATCCTGCACCCGGATGCCGACACGGTTGATCTTGTCGGCGTAGGCCGGACCGATGCCGCGGCCGGTGGTACCGATCTTGCGCTTGCCGAGGAAGCGCTCGGTGACCTTGTCCAGGCTGGTGTGGTACGGAGTGATCAGGTGGGCGTTGCCGCTGATCAGAAGCTTGGAGGTGTCGATGCCGCGGTCGTTGAGACCCGCGAGCTCGGCGAGGAGGACCTTCGGGTCCACCACGACACCGCCCCCGATGACCGGGGTGCACTCCGGCGAGAGGATGCCCGACGGCAGCAGGTGCAACGCGTACTTCTGATCACCGACGACAACCGTGTGACCGGCGTTGTTGCCCCCCTGGTAGCGGACGACGTAGTCCACCGAACCACCGAGCAGGTCGGTCGCTTTGCCCTTGCCCTCGTCACCCCACTGAGCACCGAGTACCACTAGTGCGGGCACAGGCGTACACCCCTTCCGGGCGGGGCATCTCATGGTCAGCTGCCCCGGATCGACGAAACCCCTGACACAATCGCGACAGGGGCTCTTGCACCGAGAGTTTACGAGACACGTGGGCGGCAGGCGAACGTGGCCGCGAACGGGCGGACGTACCCCGTCCAAGCACGGCGGCCCACAGCTGCCAGGAGGCGAACAAACAGGTGCTGATCGTCATCGACCCGATCGCCCGGCAGACAGACGGGGAATCGGTGCGTATCGCACGCGATGTGCTGAGCGCGGGGGCGGAGGAGGCGCGGGTGCGCCTGCTGGACCGCCCGCAGGAGATGTCCCGGGCCATGGCCGGGATACAGAGTGGACGGGTGGTGGTCGTCGGCGACGACCGGGCGCTGCTGCGGGCGGTGCGCGCCCTCCACCACCGGGGGGAGCTGGCGACGCACCCGCTGGGCTTCGTCCCCGTCGGGCCGCC
Source organism: Streptomyces bohaiensis (assembly GCF_012033785.1). Taxonomy (GTDB): domain Bacteria; phylum Actinomycetota; class Actinomycetes; order Streptomycetales; family Streptomycetaceae; genus Streptomyces; species Streptomyces bohaiensis. The sequence continues at coordinate 4,720 of NZ_JAAVJC010000237.1, read as the reverse complement.
CGGCAGCGTCACGGTCGCGAGCGCGCTCGGTCTGCCCTCCGACGCCGTGCAGGCGTCCCGCACCGTGCTGAACGGGCCGACCAGACCGCTCGACCTGCTGGTGGACGACGCCGGCGGCGTGGTGCTCGGGGCACTCGGCATACCGGCGGTGCCCCGGCAGCGCACGACCGCGCGCCGGAGTTGGTGGCGGCCCTCGGTGGCACCGGAGCAGTGGCTCCGGGTGGAGGCCGACGGGCGGGTGCTGGCCGACCTCGACCGGCCGGTGCGCGAGGTGTCGGTCTCGCCCGCCGACGGGCTGGCCGCCGTCGTGGTCCGCCACAGCGAGCTGGACCCGGCCGTCACCGCGCGGGCCGAGTCGGTGACGGTCTCGGGGCAGTCGTTCCAGTACCGGGCGGACACCGTCACCTACGGTCCCGCGCACTGCCGCACCTGGCGGGTGCGGCCGGGAGCACTGCACCTGTCCCTGCCGACCGGCTGAGCACGCCGGGCCCGCCGAGGCGGCCGTCATCCCCGCGCCTCCTCCGTCGCCCCGGAGCGCCAACGCTCCATGCTTGCGGCGATCTCGGCCCGCATGTACTCCATGAACTCGGCGGACCGGTGCATCCGCCGGCCGGCGGGCGTCCCCGTACCGAGGACCGTGGCGCCCTCGCGCATCGTGGCGGTCCAGTCGGCGAAGACACGGTCGCGGTTGGTCATGATCTCGAACAGGACGGCGTGGTGCAGCCGGTAGCTCTCGCGCCGCGAGCCCGGCTGTCGGTCGCGCGTGATCATGTTCGTCTGGGTGAGGTAGGTGATCGCGCCCGAGACTGCCGCGGGACTGACCACGAGCCGCTCGGCCAGCTCACCGGCCGAGAGGGTGGCCGAGTCCTCGGCGAAGAGGCAGGCGAAGACGCGTGCGGCCATGCGTTGCATGCCTCCCTCGATCAGGGGAGTCGCGAACGCCTCCACGACGGCAGACCGTGCCGCCGCGTCCACGCCCTCCTCGCCGCTACCGCCCGACACCATAGATCTTCACGACCTTTCGAATCTTCAGACTTTCATGAACGTCATGTAAGTTGCTGACTATGGCCACCGTAGCAACCGCCATCCATACATCCGGCCTGGTCAAGAGTTTCGGGGCGACCCGTGCGCTCGACGGGCTCGACCTCAGTGTGGGAGCCGGCGAGGTCCACGGCTTTCTCGGGCCCAACGGCGCGGGGAAGTCCACCGCGATCCGCGTCCTGCTCGGTCTCACCCGCGCCGACAGCGGAACCGCCACCCTCCTGGGCGGCGATCCCTGGCGCGACTCCGTCGCGCTGCACCGCAGGCTCGCCTACGTACCCGGCGACGTCGAGCTCTGGCCGACCCTCACCGGGGGCGAGGCGATCGACCTGCTCGCCCGCCTCAGCGGCGGCCTCGACCGTGCGCGCCGTGACGAACTGGTGGAGCGGTTCGACTTCGACCCCACCAAGAAGGGCCGCAGCTACTCCAAGGGCAACCGCCAGAAGGTCGCCCTGATCGCCGCGCTCTCCTCACGCTCGGAGCTGCTGCTCCTCGACGAGCCGACGTCCGGACTCGACCCGCTGATGGAGGTCGTGTTCCAGGACCTGGTGGCGGAGGCCACGAGGGCGGGCACCACCGTGCTGCTCTCCAGCCACATCCTGGCCCAGGTGGAGAAGCTCTGCGACCGGGTCAGCATCATCAGGCAGGGCCGCATCGTGCAGAGCGGAACCCTCCAGGAGATGCGCCACCTGACGCGAACCACCGTCGAGGCGGAAACCGAGCGGCCCCCGACCGGCCTGGCGGAACTGCCCGGCGTCCACGACCTGTCGCACACCGACGGGCGGGTACGGTTCGCCGTGGACGGCGGCCGGCTCGACGAGGCGATCCGGCTGCTCGCGGCTGCGGGCGTGCGCAGCCTGGTCAGCCACCCACCGACGCTGGAGGAGCTGATGCTCCGCCACTACGGCGACAGGGTCGACGCCGAGACGCGGCGTCACGACGCCGCCGAACACCAGGCGGAGAAGGGGCGATGAGCGCGACCTCCACCACGTCGGGCGGCGACGTGCCCGCCCCGGGCCCGCCCGCGGTGCGCCGCGACGGGCGAACGGGGCTGGTGGGCACGGGGGCCCTCGTCCGGTTCGCACTGCGCCGCGATCGCGTGCGGCTCCCCGCCTGGCTGCTCGCCCTCACGCTCTCCACCTACGCCATGGCCGTCGCCCTGGTCGACAGCTTCCCTGACGAGGCGGCCCGCGAGGCGGTGCGCGCCTCCAGCACAAGCCCCGCCACCCTCGCCCTCAACGGCCCGGCGCACTACCTGGACGACTACCACTACGGGGCGATGCTCGGGCACCAGGCGATCGGCTTCGTCGGCCTGTTCGTCGCCCTGCTGTGTGTCCTCACCGTGGTGCGACACACCCGTGCCGAGGAGGAGACCGGACGGGCGGAACTGTTGCGGGCGACCGCCGTGGGACGGCACGCCCACCTCACCGCCGCGGTGCTGGTCGCCGCGGGCGCGGCACTCGGCGTCGGCATCCTCACCGGGCTCGCGCTCAGCAGCCTGGACGCCACGGGGTACACCCCCGCCGGAGCCCTGGCCTTCGGCGCCGCCTACGCCGGGCTCGGCCTCGTCTTCACCGGCGTCGCCGCCGTGACCACGCAGATCTCCGCCCACGCGCGGGCCGCGTCCGGCACCGCTCTGGCCGTCCTCGGCGCCGCCTACGCCCTGCGCGCCGCCGGGGACTCCACCGCCGGCGGCTCGACCGACTGGCTCTCGTGGCTCTCCCCCGTCGGCTGGGCCCAGCGCACCTACCCCTATCTGGACAACGACGTCGGGCCACTCCTGCTGTGCCTCGGCACCGCCGGTGTCCTCACGGCGGGCGGCTTCGTGCTCTCGCTGCGACGGGACGTCGGCGCCGGACTGCGTGCCTCCCGCCCCGGCCGCCGCGAGGCCACCGCGTGGCTCACCCGCCCGGTCGGATTCGCGCTGCGACTCCACCGCGGACTGCTCTACGGGTTCACTGCCGCAGTCGTCGTGCTCGGCGCGATGTACGGCAGCGTGCTCGGGGACGTCGAGTCGATGCTGCAGGACATCGATGTCATGCAGGACGCCCTGGGCGACCTCGGCGGTGGCGTGGTCGAGTCGTTCGCCGCGCTGGTGATGGTCCCCCAGGCGACCATCGTGGGCGTCTACGCCGTGCTCGCGACGCTCCGCGCCCGCGCCGAGGAGTCTTCCGGGCGGGCCGAGCACCTGCTGGCCACCGCCTTGTCCCGGCGCTCCTGGCTCGGCAGCCACATCGCCGTCGCACTCGTGGGGAGCACCGTGGTCTCCACCGTCGGCGGCCTCACCTTCGGGACGGTGGGCGCCGTCGCCACCGGGGACGGCTCGCTCGTCCTCGACATGGCACTCGCCGGCCTGGCGTACGCCCCGGCCCTGTGGGTCACCGTCGGCGTCGCGGTCATGCTCGTCGGCTGGGCACCGCGGGCGGCGGGGCTGGCGTGGGCGGTGCCGGTCGGTGCGTTCCTGCTCGGCTACCTCGGCGCCCTGATGCGGTTCCCGACCTGGGTGCTCCGTCTCGACCCCTTCGGCCACGTACCGAGACTCCCCGCCGAAGCGATGCAGTGGACGCCGCTGCTGGTACTGACCGCGCTTGCCGCGGTGCTCGTGCGGGTCGGGCTCGCCGGTTTCCGGAGACGCGACCTCGACACCCGCTGAGCCCGGCGGCGGGCGGCGGGCGGCGGACGGTTCAGCGCGTCGGCCGGAGCCGCCCGCCGTCGCCACGCGTGGCACGTCGGCAGCGCCTGCGTCACCCACCTGTCGCAGCACCGCGCGACAAGCGCTCCCCGGCCACGTCCGAACGGCGTCCCGCCCTTGTGCCGCACGGCCTGAGCCAGGACCGCCGCCGGACGCGACCCGCTCGCCACACCCCGGACGGAGCAACCGGGACCCCCCACGGGACGCGCTCGGGGTGCGCGTCCGGTGACCCGCTGTTGGCATGGGCACTGACAGCCCGTCACCGCGTCGTGACGGACCGAAGACCCGGAGGTCACCGTTCCATGAGAACTCCCCAGACACGCATCGGCCGTCTGGCCCTGGGCACTGCGGCCGCGCTGCTCACCGCCGGCGCCGTCGCTGCCCCGGCAGCCGCCAGCGAGGGCGTCAGCGACGACAAGCAGTCCAAGGGCAACCACCAGCTCTCGGTTTCCCCCACCTCCGGTCCCGCAGGGACCACGGTGACGGTGCGGGCGACCTGTGAGCCCGCCGGCGGTGCGGCGTCCGAGGCGCTCCGCCAGCCGATCCACCTCAAGCGCAACGACAACAACCAGTGGGTCGGCACCGGCCAGATCAAGCGCGAGGGCCTGCGCACCGGCCAGAGCTACCCGATCCGCGTCACCTGCGTGAACGGCAACCAGCAGACCGGCTCGTTCACCGTCACCGCCACGCCCAGCGGCGGTGCCTCGGCGGGCTTCGGCGGTTCCCAGGACGGCGGGGGCTACGCCACCGCTCTCGCGGTCGGCGGCGGCATCGCCGTGGCCGGTGCCGTGGGCTACGCGTTCACCGCGCGTCGCCGCGCGGCGGGTAACCACTACTACTGATAGGCGGTCAGGGTGAGGGTGACTGATATGCAGGGGCGTCTGCGACGAGCGCTGCGTCGTGGGCGGGCCGCCGGCGAACCCGGCGAACCCGCGCCCGAGCCCACCGCCGTGTCCGGGCGGTGCCCATGGGGGAGTTCCCCCCGGA
>NZ_JAAVJC010000236.1 GCF_012033785.1 Streptomyces bohaiensis | reverse complement strand
ACGCCGCGTTCCCCGCCGGCCCCGGGTTCTCCGCGGACCCCGGCTTCCCCGCCGACCCCGGCTTCCCTTCCGACCCCGTGAGTGGGGCGGACGCGGGGGGTGCGCAGGGCACCGCCGCCGCGCTGGCGGGGGTGCACCAGGGGCGCGCCCGGCGCCGCCCGCTGGGCGAGGGGCCGGGGGAGTACGGCGCCGCGGATCAGCTCGCGGAGCAGCTCGCGGACCGGTTCGCGGATCAGCAGCCCCATGTCGACCCCTACCCCGTCGCCGATCCGCCGAGCGGCCCCGCGGTCGACCTCGGTGTCGACGAGGTGTTCCCCCCGGAACGCGCCGACGCGATGATTCCGCCCGGCGGTGGCGCGCCCGCAGCAACCGGGCATCTGAGCGCCGAGGACGCCGTCCCGCCCTACGCCTGGGATCCGGCGCCCGCGGCCGGACCCGGTGCCGACCCGCCGGAGCGGGGGCCGGACGGTGCCGCCGCGTTCGTGCCCGGGCCCCGGGCCGGCTCCGGCGGAGCGGACCCCGCCGACGACCACCCGCCGTTCGACGCGCACCCCGGCCCCGGGGTCGACGACGGCGCGCCCGGTGCCCCCGCCTCGGCGGAGGCGGCCGAGCCGGCGGAGACGACCGAACCGGCCGCCGGTGACCCCGAAGGCCCCGGGACCGAGGACGGGACCGGGAGCGCCGACAGGGTCGGACCCGACCCCGACGGGCCGGCCGGCCCGGCGGCCTCCGACGCGGGCGGGTCCGCGCCCCGCGACGCCGCCGTGCCCGACCCCGCCGCACCGGACCCCGTCGAGGAGCCGGCGGCGGACCCGCCGCCGTCCGACGGCGTCGCCGCCCCGTCGGCCTCCGAACCGTCGGCCCCCGAACCGCCGCCGCTCCCGGATCCGACCGCGCCCAGCGGCCACCCCACGGTCACCTACGTCCTCCACGTCAACGGTGTGGACCGCCCGGTCACCGGCGCGTGGATCGGGGAGTCGCTGCTGCACGTCCTGCGGGAGCGGCTCGGCCTCGCCGGCGCGAAGGACGGCTGCTCCCAGGGCGAGTGCGGCGCCTGCTCCGTGCAGGTCGACGGCCGGCTGGTCGTCGCCTGCCTGGTGCCGGCCGCCACCGCCGCCGGCAGCGAGATCCGCACCGTCGAGGGGCTCGGTGAGCCGGGTGCCCCCTCCGACGTGCAGCGCGCCCTCGCCGGCTGCGACGTGCAGTGCGGCTTCTGCCTGCCGGGGATGGCGATGACCGTGCACGACCTGCTGGAGGGCAACCACCGGCCCAGCGAGCTGGAGACCAGGCGCGCCCTGTGCGGCAACCTCTGCCGCTGCTCGGGCTACCGTGGGGTCCTGGATGCCGTCCGCCAGGTGGTCGAGGAGCGCTCCGCGGCGGACGCCGCGCACCACGAGGACGACCCGACGGACGGGTCGGTACCCCACGTGCCGCACCAGGGCGGCCCCGCGGGTGAGGGAGGCGAAGCGTGACGGACCAGCGCGATGCGGCCACCACTGTCACCCTGAACCCGGCCGGGCTCGGGGGTACCGACGGGCCGTCGGACCCGCCGACCACCGGCATCGGCGTCTCGCTCACCCCGACCGACGCCGCGCACAAGGCGGCCGGGACCTTCCCCTACACGGCGGACCTGTGGGCCGAGGGGCTGCTGTGGGCCGCGGTGCTGCGTTCGCCTCACCCCCACGCCCGCATCCGCTCGCTCGACACCCGGCACGCCGCGGCGATGCCCGGAGTGCGCGCCGTCGTCACCCACGAGGACGTGGCGCCCGGTGCGCTGCTCGGGCGGGGTGTCGCGGACCGGCCGCCGTTCGCCTCGGAGCTGGTGCGCCACCACGGCGAGCCGATCGCCGCCGTCGCCGCCGACCACCCCGACACCGCCCGGCTGGCCGCCGCGGCGATCGCGGTCGAGTACGAGGTGCTCGAACCCGTCACCGACCCCGAGAAGTCCTTCGAGGCGCCGCCCCTGCACCCGGACGGCAACGTCATCCGGCACATCCCGCTGCGGTACGGCGACGCCGCCGCCACCGGCGAGGTCGTGGTGGAGGGGCTGTACCGCGTGGGGCGGCAGGACCCGGCACCCATCGGTGCGGAGTCGGGGCTCGCCGTGCCGCGCCCCGACGGCGGGGTCGAGGTCTACACCGGCGCCACCGACCCGCACACCGACCGCGACCGGATCGCGGGCTGCCTGGGGCTCCACCAGGAGCAGGTCAAGGTCTACGTCACCGGCGTCGCGGGGGCCCTCGCCGACCGTGAGGACCAGGGCATGCAGCTGCCGTTGGCGCTGCTGGCGATCCGCACCGGACACCCCGTCAAACTGGCGGCGAACCGCTCCGAGTCGTTCCTCGGCCACGCGCACCGGCACCCGACCCTGCTCCGCTACCGCCACCACGCGGACGCCGAGGGGCGGTTGGTGAAGGTCGAGGCGCAACTCCTCCTCGACGCGGGCCCGTACGCCGACGACTCCTCCGAGGCACTCGCCGCCGCCGTCGCCTTCGCGGCCGGGCCCTACAAGGTGCCCGCGGCGGTGGTGGACGGCTGGGTGGTGCGCACCAACAACCCGCCTGCCGGTCACGTGCGGGGCGAGGGCGCGATGCAGGTCTGCGCCGCCTACGAGGGCCAGATGGACAAGCTGGCGGCCCGACTGGGGGTGGAGCCCGCCGAGTTGCGGGCCCGCAACGTGATGGCGACCGGTGACGCGCTGCCGACCGGCCAGGCGGTCACCTGCCCGGCGCCGGTCGGTGCCCTGCTGAGCGCCGTCCGCGAGGCGCCGCTGCCGCCGCTGCCGCGGGACGTGCCGGTCGAGGACTGGCTGCTCCCCGGCGGACCGGAGGGCGCGGGGGAGCCGGGCGCCACCCGCCGCGGCGTCGGCTACGCCCTCGGCATGGTGCACATGCTGGGCGCCGAGGGCACCGACGAGGTCTCCACCGCGACGGTGAAGGTCGAGGGCGCCACCGCCACCGTGCTGTGCGCGGCCGTCGAGACCGGGCAGGGGTTCACGACGCTGGCCCGCCAGATCGTGCAGGAGGTCCTCGGCATCGAGGACGTCCGGGTCGCCTCGGTCGACACCGACCAGCCCCCCGCGGGGCCCGGCAGCCGCGGCCGCCACACCTGGGTCTCCGGCGGTGCGGTGGAGCGGGCGGCGAAGATGGTCCGCACCCAGCTGCTGCAACCGCTGGCGGCGACCTTCGGACTCTCCGCCGAGCTGCTGTCGATCGCCGACGGGAAGATCACCTCCTACGACGGGGTGCTCTCCACCACGGTCGCGGAGGCGCTGGAGGGCAAGGAGCTGTGGGCGACCGCCCAGTGCCGGCCGCACCCCACCGAGCCGCTGGACGGCAGCGGCCAGGGTGACGCCTTCGTCTCGCTGGCCTTCGCCGCGGTCCGCGCGGTGGTGGACGTGGACGTGGAACTCGGTGCGGTGCGCGTCGTGGAGCTCGCGCTGGCGCAGGACGTCGGACGGGTCCTCAACCCGCGGCAGTTGCGCGCCCGGCTGGAGGCGGGACTGACCCAGGGGGTCGGTGCCGCGCTCACCGAGCACCTGCGGGTCTCGCGCGGCACCGTGCGCCGCCCGGACCTCGCCGACTACGGGCTGCCGACCGCGCTGGACGCGCCGGAGCTGACGATCGTGAAGCTGGTGGAGGAGCGCGACGTGGTCGCGCCGTTCGGCGCCAAGTCGGCCAGCGCCGCGCCACTGGTGGTCGCCCCCGCCGCGGTGGCGGCGGCGGTCCGGGCGGCCACCGGCCGACCGGTCAACCGGCTGCCGATCCGGCCGCAGGCCGCGGTGGTCCACCCCGGCGGCGGTGCGCGCGCCGTACCGCAGGCGGTGCGGCGCTTACGCCGAGCCGGTCCTGCGGCGGTGCGGATCACACCGACGCACCGGTGCGCACGGCCGGGCGGGGTCCCTACGGTAGGGGCATGAAGCCCGCTCCCGGCAGTGACGCCGGTATCCAGGAGGCCGTACCGGCACCGCCGGCACCATCGGCGGAGCGCGGGGGAGTGCTCGGCCCGCGCCACCGGGCGCTGACCCTCGGCAGCGTCAGCGTCATCCTGCTGATCGCCTTCGAGGCCATGGCCGTCGGCACGGCGATGCCGGCCGCCGCGGAACAGCTGGACGGCATCGGGCTCTACGCTTTCGCCTTCTCCGCCTTCCTCACCACCAGTCTGCTGGGGATGACCGTCTCGGGGCAGTGGTGCGACCGCAGCGGACCGGTCGCGCCGGTCGTCAGCGGCATCGCCGTCTTCTGCTGCGGGCTCCTCCTCTCGGGTGCCGCCCCGACCATGCTGGTCTTCATCCTCGGGCGCGCGGGGCAGGGCGCCGGCGCGGGGCTGATCATCGTCGCGCTGTACGTCACCGTGCGGATCGCGTACCCCGAGGAGCTGCGGCCCGCCGCGCTCGCCGCGTTCTCCGCCGCGTGGGTGGTGCCGTCGATGCTGGGCCCGGTCCTCGCCGGCCTGGTCGCCGAGCACTTCGGCTGGCGCTGGGTCTTCCTCGGCATCACCGGGCTGGTGGTGCTGCCCCTGCTGGTGATGCTGCCCGCGCTGCGCCGCGCCGCGTCCGGCCCGCCGGAGGGCGGACCGGGCCGGTTCGACCGCCGGCGGCTGCGGCTGGCCGTCGCGCTCGCCGCGGGTGCGGGGCTGCTCCAGTACGGCGGCCAGGACCTGCGCTGGCTCTCGGTGGTGCCGGTCCTCGTGGGCGCGGCGCTCCTGGCACCCGCCGCCGTGCGGCTGATGCCCCCGGGAACCTTCCGGGCGGCGCGCGGGCTGCCCTCGGCCGTGCTGCTCCGCGGCCTGGCCTCCGCCGCCTTCCTCTCGACGCAGATGTTCGTCCCGCTGATGCTGGTCACGCAGCGCGGACTCGGCTACTCCCAGGCCGGGTTGGCCCTGGCGGCGGGCGGCGTCAGCTGGGCGCTCGGCTCCTGGACCCAGTCCCGCTCCGGGTTGGAGCCGCACCGGCTGCGGCTGGTGCGGGGCGGCACGGCGCTGGTGGCGGTCGGTGTCGCCGCCACCCCGCTGGTGCTGCTGCCCGCCGTACCGGTCTGGTTCCCGGCGCTCAGCCTCTCCGTGGGCTGCTTCGGCATGGGGCTGGTGATCACCTCGATGGGGGTGCTGGTGCTGCGCTACTCCTCGCCGGAGACCAGCGGCGGCAACATCTCCGCGCTGCAGATCTGCGACGCGCTGCTGAACGTGGTGATGCTCACGCTGGTGGGCTCGGCCTTCGCCGTGCTGGGCGGCGGCAGCGTCGCCGGACACGCCGTCACCTCGGGCTCGGACGTCGGGCCGGAGGCGTTCCTGGTCGTCTACGCGGCGGCCACCGCGGTGGCCCTGCTGGCGGTGGTGGTCGCCGGGCGGCTGCGTCCGGAGGAGGCGCCGGCGGCCTGACCGGGCGGGGCGGCGAAGGTGGCGCGGCGCACGTCCGGCGTGCCACCTCCGGCGCTCCGCGCGCCGGGTAGGCTGACGCGGTCGCCCAGCCCGTCCCACCGTTTTCGAGGACCGTGACTACCACCACCAACACCCATCTCTCCCCGGCCTTCCCCGGCCGTGCGCCCTGGGGCACCGCCAACAAGCTGCGTGCCTGGCAGGAAGCCGCGATGGGCTCCTACATCGAGCAGCAGCCGCAGGACTTCCTCGCGGTGGCGACCCCCGGCGCCGGCAAGACGACGTTCGCGCTGACCCTGGCGTCCTGGCTGCTCCACCACCACGTCGTCCAGCAGGTCACCGTGGTGGCGCCCACCGAGCACCTGAAGAAGCAGTGGGCCGAGGCGGCCGCCCGCATAGGCATCCGTCTGGACCCGGAGTACAGCGCCGGCCCGCTCCACAAGTCCTACCAGGGCGTCGCGGTCACCTACGCCGGAGTAGGCGTGCGGCCGATGCTGCACCGCAACCGCTGCGAGCAGCGCAAGACCCTGGTCATCCTCGACGAGATCCACCACGCCGGCGACTCCCGCTCCTGGGGCGAGGCGTGCCTGGAGGCGTTCGAGCCCGCCACCCGGCGGCTGGCGCTGACCGGGACGCCGTTCCGGTCGGACACCAACCCGATCCCCTTCGTGACGTACGCCGAGGGCAACGACGGCATCCGGCGCTCCTCGGCCGACTACACCTACGGCTACGGCAGCGCGCTATCCGACGGCGTGGTGCGGCCGGTCATCTTCCTCTCCTACAGCGGCAACATGCGCTGGCGGACCAAGGCGGGCGACGAGATCGAGGCGCGGCTCGGCGAGCCGCTGACCAAGGACGCCAACTCGCAGGCGTGGCGCACCGCGCTCGACCCCCGCGGCGAGTGGATGCCGCAGGTGCTCGGCGCCGCCGACCGGCGCCTCACCGAAGTGCGGCGGGCGATCCCCGACGCCGGCGCGCTGGTCATCGCCACCGACCAGGACTCCGCCCGGGCGTATGCCAAGCTGATCCGCGAGATCACCGGCGAGGCCGCCACGGTCGTCCTCTCCGACGACACCGGCGCCTCCGAGCGGATCGACGAGTTCCGGCTGGGCGACAGCCGGTGGATGGTGGCGGTCCGCATGGTCTCCGAGGGGGTCGACGTGCCGCGACTGGCGGTCGGCGTCTACGCGACCACCATCTCCACCCCGCTGTTCTTCGCCCAGGCGGTCGGCCGCTTCGTGCGGTCCCGGCGGCGGGGCGAGACCGCCTCGGTCTTCCTGCCGACCGTCCCCTCGCTGCTGACGTTCGCGCACGAGATGGAGGTCGAGCGCGACCACGTCCTGGACCGGCCGAAGAAGGGGGACGACGACCCCTACGCCGAGGAGGCCGACCTGCTGAAGGAGGCCGAGAAGCAGCAGGACGAGGACACCGGCGAGGACGAGCAGCTGAGTTGGGAGGCGCTGGGCTCCGACGCGGTCTTCGACCGGGTCATGTACGACGGCGCCGAGTTCGGCATGCAGGCCCACCCGGGCAGTGAGGAGGAGCAGGACTACCTCGGCATCCCCGGCCTGCTGGAACCGGACCAGGTGCAGATGCTGCTCCAGAAGCGCCAGTCCCGGCAGATCGCCCACAGCCGGAAGAAGCCCGACGAGGAGGCCGACCTCGTCGAACTCCCCGCGGAGCGGCGGCCGGTCGTCACCCACCAGGAGCTGCGGGAACTGCGCCGCGAGCTCCACGGCCTCGTCGGTGCGTACGCCCACCAGACCGGCAAGCCGCACGGCTCGATCCACAACGAGCTGCGGCGCAGCTGCGGCGGCCCTCCGACGGCCGAGGCGACGCCCAACCAGCTGCGCCAGCGGATGGCCAAGGTCCGGGAGTGGGCCACGCGCATGAAGTGAGAGCGTGTGTGACCCGACGCCGGGACCGCGGCGTCGGGTCGCACACG
>NZ_JAAVJC010000235.1 GCF_012033785.1 Streptomyces bohaiensis | reverse complement strand
GCCCGCGGCCCCGCCGCGCTGCTCGCCGCCGATCCCGCCGATCCCGCCGAGCCCGGCGCCGCAGAGCGGGCCGGGTGGAGCGCGCGGCTCGGCTGGGCCACCGTGCTCGGTGCCCTCGCACTCGCCTCCGCGACCGGGCTGATGGCGGTCTCCGGCTGGCTGATCTCCCGCGCTTCCGAGCAACCGCCACTGCTCTACCTGATGATGGCGGTGACCGCGACCCGCGCCTTCGGCATCGGCCGGGCGGTCTTCCGCTACTGCGAGCGGCTGCTCTCCCACGACGCGGTGCTCCGCCTCCTCGCCGACCTGCGGGTCGCCGTCTACCGGCGGCTGGAGCGGCTCGCCCCCGCCGGGCTGCGGCGGGTGCGCCGGGGCGACCTGCTGGCCCGGGTCGTCGGCGACGTCGACGCCCAGCAGGACCACTACCTCCGGTGGCTGCTCCCCGCCACCGCCGCGGGCCTCGCCTCCGCGCTGGCCGTCGCCTTCACCCTCTGGCTGCTGCCCGCCGCGGGCGTCGCGCTCGCGGTCGGGCTGCTCGCGGCGGGGGTCGCGGTCCCGGCGATGACCGCGCGGGTGGCGCGCCGCACCGAGCAGCGGCTCGCCCCCGCCCGCGGACGGCTCGCCACCCGCACCGTGGACGTGCTGACCGGGACCGCCGAGCTGTCCGTCGCCGGCGCCCTGCCGGGACGGCTCGCCGCCACCGCCGACGCCGACCGGGAACTGACAGCGCTCGCCGCGCGCTCCGCCGCGGGCAACGCGCTCACCGCCGGGCTGATCACCTGGATCACCGGGCTGACGGTCACCGCCACCGCCTGGCTGGGCGTCGCGGCCGTCCACGACGGCGCGCTCACCGGGGTGTGGCTGGCCACCGTGGTGCTGCTGCCGCTCGCGGCGTTCGAGGCGGTGGCGGGGCTGCCGCAGGCGGTCCGCCACCGGCAGCGGGCCGCGCGCGCCGCCGACCGGCTGCGGGAGGTGCTCCAGGCACCGGAACCGGTGGTGGAGCCCGCTGCGCCCGCCCAGCCGCCGTCCGGTCCGCTCCCGCTCCGGCTGACCGGGCTGACCGCCACCCACCCCGGCGCCGACCGCCCGGCGCTGCGGGGGGTGGACCTGGAGCTGACGGCCGGCCGACGCGTCGCGGTGGTGGGCGCCTCCGGCGCCGGCAAGACCACCCTCGCGCTGACGCTGCTCCGGCTGCTCGACCCCGCCGCCGGCCGGTACACCCTCGCCGGCACGGACGCCACCACGCTCGACGGCGACGACGTCCGCCGCATGGTCGGGCTCTGCGCCCAGGACGCGCACGTCTTCGACAGCACCCTGCGGGAGAACCTGCGGCTCGCGGCGCCGGACGCCGGTGACGACCGGCTGTGGGGCGCGCTGGACCGTGCCCGGCTCGGGGACTGGGCCCGCGCGCTCCCGGAGGAACTGGACACCCCGGTCGGCGAGGAGGGCGGCCGGCTCTCCGGCGGCCAGCGCCAGCGACTGGCCCTGGCCCGGGCGCTGCTCGCCGACTTCCCGGTGCTGGTGCTCGACGAGCCCGCCGAGCACCTCGACGCGCCCACGGCGGACGCGCTCACCGCCGACCTGCTGGCCGCCACCGAAGGGCGCACCACGGTGCTGATCACGCACCGGCTGACCGGACTGGAGGCCGTGGACGAGGTCCTCGTCCTGGATGCCGGCCGGGTCGTGCAGCGCGGCGGGTACGCCGAGCTGGCGGGGGCCGCGGGGCCGTTCCGGCGGCTGCTGAGCGCGGCTGCCGGCGACCTCCCCCCGGCGGTGCCCGCGCCGGCGCCGGTGTAGCGCGTGCGGTGCCCGGCGGTGCCCGGCGGGGCGGCCCACCGCATGCGCCGCTCAGCCGTCACAAAACGGGCCAATCGCCTAGGCTCGCACTATGGCGGCTGAGGGCTCATCGCGAAACGGCGGCTCGACCGACCTGGCGCAGCGGCTTCCCCTGCTGCTCGACGCCATGGTCGCGATCGGTGGCGACGTCGAGCTCCCCATGCTGCTCGACCGCGTCGTGGCCGCCGCCGCCGACCTCACCGGCGCGCCGTTCGCGGCGCTGGCCGCCGTCGACGACGAGGGCGGCGTGGGCGAGTTCGTCACCCGCGGGGTCAGCGACGAGGTCCGGGGGCTGATCAGCCGGCTGCCCGGGTCGCGCGGCCTGATCCGGTCGCTGCTGGAGTCCCGCACCCCGCTGCTGCTCACCGACCTGACCCGCGACCCGCGGTTCTCCGGCTTCCCGCCCGACCATCCCCCGCTGCACTCGCTGCTGGGCGTCCCGGTCCGCGTCCACGACGCCGGCTACGGCGCCCTCTACCTGGCGGACACCCGGGAGGGCGCCTTCACCCGCGAGGACCTCCAGCTGGTGCAGATCCTCGCCACCGAGGCGGGCATCGCCATCGGCAACGCACGGCTCTACGAGGCGGTCCGGGAGCGTGCCCGGTGGATGGACGGCACGGCGGAGCTGTCCACCTCACTGCTCTCGGGGGACGTGGACGACGCCCTCGCCGTCGTGGCCGAACAGGCTCGCCGGCTGGCCGACTCCGACGCCGCGATGGTGCTGGTGCCCAGCAGCGGCGGCGGGATGGAGGTGGTCGCTGCCTGCGCCGACGACACCACCGGGCTGATGGGGACCCAGATCCCGCCCGGCAGTGCCCTGCTCGGCCAACTGCTCGCGGGTGAACCGGTGTTCTTCGAGGACGTCGCCACCGACCCCCGGATCAACGACGCCAGCTCCGCCCGCTTCGGCCCCAGCATGGTGCTGCCGCTGGCCAACAACGGCCGCGCCCTCGGCGCGCTGGCGCTCCCGCGAGCGCGCGGCGCCCGCCAGTTCTCCATCGCCGAACGGGCGATGGCCAACCAGTTCGCCCAGCAGGCCGCGGTGGCACTGATGCTGAGCGAGGCGCGGGACGACCGCCAGCAGCTCGCCGTCTACGAGGACCGCGACCGCATCGCCCGCGACCTCCACGACCTGGTCATCCAACGGCTGTTCGCCACCGGCATGCTCCTCGACACCGCCCAGCGCGCCGCGCAACTGGCCGACGTCCACAGCCGCATCGGCAAGGCGGTCGACGAACTGGACGCCACCATCCAGGAGATCCGGACCGCGATCTTCGCCCTCCAGCAGGGGCCGGAGGAGGCGCCCTCCGGGCTGCGCACCCGGGTGCTGCGGGAGACCGGAACGGTCGCGCTGACTCTCGGCTTCCAGCCCTCGGTCACCTTCAACGGCCCGGTCGACAACCGGGTCGGGGAGGCCGCCGCGAAGAACCTCATCGCGGCCCTCCGCGAGGCGCTCTCCAACGCCGCCCGGCACTCCGGCGCGGGCCGGGTCGAGGTCTCGGTGGACGCCACCGCCGTCCGTCCCGACGGGGGCGACGCGGTCCGGCTGACGGTCGCCGACGACGGCGTCGGGCTCCCCGAGGGGGAGGAGCGCCGTTCCGGCCTGCGCAACATCGGCCAGCGGGCGCGCAGCCTGGGCGGGACCGTCGACTTCGGCCCCGGCCCCCATGGTCGCGGCACCACCGTGGTGTGGGAGGTACCGATCTGACGGCCGGGGGCCGCCGCCCGGGCGGCGCCCCCCCGGCTCCGCTTCGCCCCCCGGGGGCAGGGGCCGTCAGGGCGAGGTGCGGGTCAGCGCTCCCGCGACGAGGGTCGCGAGCATGCGGCGCACGGTGTTCTCGAACTCCATCCTCATCGCGGCGAGCGAGGGGTCCGCGTCGTAGGCGGCGAGCATCGCCGGTGACGGGCGGGCGTGGGTCCACACGGCGCCGACGGTCAGCAGGGTGAACGCGGCCACCTCGTGGGACCGCTCTCCCAGTTCGGGCAGGTGGGCGCGGATGAGGTCCGCGAGCCTCCCGGCGCCGGTGAGGGCGGCTCTCTTGTAGCGGGCCGCGACCTCCGGGGAGACGTTGTGCTCCAGGACGCCTGCCTGGGCGCTCAGCAGGTCGCAGAGCATGCGGCGCTCGGCCAGGGAGGCGGTGAGGACCGCGGCGAACTGCTCGCCGCGGTCGGCCGCCGTCGCCTGCGGGTCGACACCGGCGGCCAGCAGGCTCGGCAGGTCGGACAGCCACTGCTGCCAGGCGCGGTCGAGCAGCTCCAGCAGGACTGCCTCGCGTGATTCGAAGTAGCGCAGGACGTTGGACTTGGCCAGCCCGACCCGGCGACTCAGCTCGTTGAGGCTGACGGCGCTCACCGGCGCCTCGTCGAGCATCGCGGCTGCCGTGTCCAGGATCATCCGGCGCCGGATCGCGCGCTGTTCCGCTGTGCGTGCGCGCTGGAAATCCGTCATGCGAGCAGTTTACAGACCTCCGGTCCTTTGCCATGAGACCGGCGGTCCCTTAGTGTGGGACTCGTATCAGACCGGCGGTCTTTCATCTCCCGGTCGACCCCTGCCTCCCCACGGCATCCCGTGCCACGGAAAGCGAGACGCACCATGAGGTCGTACAACCAGCTCTTCATCGGCGGCCGTTGGGCGGACTCCGCCGGCTCCGAGGTCATCGAGGTCCGTTCCCCGCACGACCGGTCCCTCGTCGGGACGGTGCCGCACGCCACCCCCGAGGACGTGGACCACGCCGTCGCTGCCGCCCGGACGGCGTTCGACCAGGGGCCGTGGCCGCGCACCGCTCCTGAGGAACGGCGGCGGACGGTGGCGCGCTTCCAGGAGCTGTACAACGCCCGCGCCGCCGAGTTCGCCGCCCTGATCACAGCGGAGAACGGATCTCCCCTGACGTTCACCACGGGCCTGAACGTGCACGCGCTGCCCGAGCAGACCGCCGCGTACCTGCGCGCCGCTGCCGACCTGGCGTGGGAGGAGGAGCTGCCCTCCGGGACGTTGCTGCGCCGGGAGGCCGTGGGCGTGGTCGCCGCGATCATCCCCTGGAACGCACCCCACCAGTCGGCCCTGGTGAAGATGGTGCCCGCGCTGCTGGCCGGCTGCACCGTCGTCCTCAAGGCGTCCCCGGAGACGGCGGTCGACGCCCTCGCGCTCGCCGAGGTCGTCGCCGACGCGGGATTCCCCGACGGCGTCGTCTCCGTGCTGCCGGCGGGGCGCGCCACGAGTGAGTACCTCGTCGCCCATCCCGGGGTCGACAAGGTCGCCTTCACGGGCTCCACCGCCGCCGGTCGCAGCATCGCTGCCACGGCGGGGGCGCAACTGAAGCGGGTCAGCCTCGAACTGGGCGGCAAGTCCGCCGCGATCGTCCTGGACGACGCGGACCCCGCCGCGGTCGCCCGCGGACTGATGCACCACTCGCTGGGCAACAACGCGCAGAACTGCCAGGCCCACACACGCATCCTGGCGCCGCGCAGCCGCTACGAGGAGATCGTCCAGGCGGTCCGGGCCATGGTGGAGTCGCTGGTCGTGGGCGATCCGGCCCGGCCGGAGACGTTCATCGGCCCGATGGTCCGGCCCGACCACCAGGAGCGCGTGCGCTCCTACATCGAGCTCGGCATCGCGGAAGGGGCCCGTCTGGTGACCGGTGGACCGGAGGTCCCCCGGGGTCTGGAGGGCGGCTGCTACGTCACGCCCACGCTGTTCGCCGACGTCGACAGTTCCCTGCGCGTCGCCCGGGAGGAGATCTTCGGCCCGGTCCTGGTCGTCATTCCGTTCGCGGACGACGAGGACGCCGTGCGCATCGCCGACGACTCCGACTTCGGCCTGGGCGGCGGGGTCTGGTCCGCCGACCACGAACGCGCCGTCGGGATCGCCCGCCGTGTCCGCACCGGGATGATGCTTGTCAACGGCGCGACGCCCGCCTTCGACGGTCCCTTCGGAGGTTTCAAGGCCAGCGGCATCGGCCGCGAGTTCGGGGCCGTCGGACTCGGCCAGTACATCGAGTACAAGAGCATCGCCCTCTGACGTCCGCGGGCACCCCCGCCTCGCCACCGCGGTGCCCCCGGGGGGCAGCACGCGACCGCTCGCTCCGCGGCCCGCGTCGTCGCCCGCGCGGCGTCTCGCCCCCCCCGTCGGTCCAGGTCGGCCGCGGTGCGAGGTCGCGGACCGCAAGGCGACGGCCAGGCGCACGCGGCGCGCGGGACCCGCCCGGGGCGCGTGGTGGACGCCGTGGTGGACGGGTCGGGTGGGGCGGGTGATCCGTCCGGAACCCGCCGCAGGATCTTGACATGCCGGGAGGTGGTCCTAGGTTTCGGATCAACTCCCTCCGCACCCCCCACGACCGGTGCCCGTTCGGGGCGCCGTTCACGAAGGAGAACCGCATGTCGCGCTCCGCGCACCCCACCCCCGCGCAGACGCCGGAACCCGCCGCGCCCGCCGGCGGCGCCCACGGCCGCCGGCCGCGCAGACGCCCACGTTGAAGACGGCGCCCGAGCGCCAGTCGTCGGAGAAGTTCCAGTTGATCCAGCTGATGTTCTTCTCGGCCATCAGGTCCAGGTAGCGCTGCGACATGGTGAAGTCGTTGGCGCCCTCGCCGGCGTAGTCCTGGGTGCCGAACTCGGTGACGAAGACCGGCAGCCGGTCGGAGGCCCGGTCCAGGGCGTCGAGGTAGAAGTCGCCGTGCGAGGCGGCGTAGAAGTGGAAGACGTACATGATGTTGTCGGCGTCGACCGGGTTGTTGACGATCTCCTGCTCGTTCGCGCCCTCGGAGAGGCCGAAGGACGACCAGGCGCGGGTGCCGACCAGCACCACCGCGTCCGGGTCGCCGGCGCGGACCACCGGGATGACCTCCTCGGCGTAGCTCTTGATCGACGACCAGCTCACGCCGTTGGGCTCGTTGGCGATCTCGTACAGGATGTTGTCCTGGTCGCCGTGGCGGTCGGTGATGTCGGTGAAGAACTTCTTGGCGCGCTCGGTGTTGGCGTTGGGGTCGCCCGGGCTGAGCTGGTGCCAGTCCACCACGACGTACATGCCGCGCGCGGTGGCCTGGTCGATGACGCGGCTGGCGAGGTCGGTGAACCGCTGCGGGTCGGTCTCGTAGCCGCCCTCCTGGACGTAGGTGCTCACCCGCAGCACGTCGGCGCCCCAGTCGTGGGCGAGGGCGTCCAGCGAACCGTCGGTGAGACAGTGCTCGAACCACTGGGTGCCGTGGCTGCTCATACCGCGCAGCTGGACCTCCTGGCCGTCCTCGCCGCACAGGCGTATGCCGCACACCTCCAGTGCGCCGTGCTGGGCCAGCGGGGAGGCGGCGGGAGCCGCGGCGGCGGTGCCGGGCGCCTCCTGGGCGGCCTGACCGGTGTCGTCACCGGCGAGCGCGGTACCGCCGACGGCGACGGCGCCGCCCGCGAGCAGGGCCACGGCGGAGGCCGCGGCGACCAGCGGGGCGAGGACCGGATTGGAGGTGAGCGCGTTCTCGATGTGGCTGAGCGCGAACTGCTCCTCGCGGCC
>NZ_JAAVJC010000234.1 GCF_012033785.1 Streptomyces bohaiensis | reverse complement strand
CGAACCCGGAAGCTAAGCCTTTCAGCGCCGATGGTACTGCATGGGGGACCGTGTGGGAGAGTAGGTCGCCGCCGAACAAATTGTGTGGGAGAGGGTCTCACTGGAACTCCGGTTCCGGTGGCGCCCTTTTCTGCGTTGTACTGCTGTTTCCGGGGCCACCTGTGTGCGTGCCCGGTACGGTCCTCCCGCTACAGCGGGAGGACCGTACGGAGCTGCTCGACGCTGTGCGCTCTCAGAGCCGACGGAACATCATGTGCTGGCCGACGAGCCCCGCGTCGGGGTGGTCGAAGGCCAGCGGCGCCGTGCCGACTACCTCGAAGCCCAGTGACGTCCACAGACGCACCGCCGGCTCGTTCACCTCGACGACGGCGTTGAACTGGATGCCGTGGAAGCCCTGCGCGCGGGACCACTCGATGACGTACTCGCCGAGCCGGCGTCCGACGCCCTTCCCCTGGTGGTCCGGGTCCACCAGGAAGGACGCCGTGCCGATGTGGGA
Source organism: Streptomyces bohaiensis (assembly GCF_012033785.1). Taxonomy (GTDB): domain Bacteria; phylum Actinomycetota; class Actinomycetes; order Streptomycetales; family Streptomycetaceae; genus Streptomyces; species Streptomyces bohaiensis. The sequence continues at coordinate 6,865 of NZ_JAAVJC010000234.1, read as the reverse complement.
GCCGCGGCCCGGCTTGTTCGGCCCCATCTTGGCGGAGCCCACGACCCTGTCACCGGCGACGGCGACGACGGTCTGCCCCGGAGGGCGCTCCATCCACCACGGCTCGGCCTCGTCCAGGCTCTGCCCCTCGGGAAACGCGTAGGTCCGCCCCTCGGCCATGATGGCGGCGTAGAAGGTGTAGATGCTGGGCCAGTCCCCGGCTACGGCGGCGCGAATCTCCATGCGCCGGACGATACACGCGGGGGGCGCGCCACCGGCCGGGATTCAGGCCCCGGGCCGCTCCGCGGTGCCGGCGCCGGGCGGCGACCCCGCCCGGTGCCGAAGCGGTGGCGAAGTGTAGCCGAATTCCGCGATGAATGGCGAACAGGTTTAGCGCGGTATCGACACGCCGAAGTTTCGCCGGAGCCGCAAGCTGGAACTGGGAAATAATCGGCCGCCACGTACGGCTTTTGAACAGATGTCCACATGCTCAAGGTGCGGTGAAACTGTGAGATGCCCAGTTTGCGGAGGATCGGACGAAATAGAGATCTTCACCGACGAGGACGGCAACCTGCTGTGCATGTGCCCTTGCGGCGCGGCATGGTCGCCGTGAGCTTTCCGTTCCGCAGCGTCACAGCGGTGTCGACGGCTCGCACCTCGGAGCGGGCCCAGGTCGCCCGGGCGGCGGCGCCGTCGCCCTGTGCGCGCGGTCGTAGGGGCGTCCCGAGCACGAGTGGCCTCTCGCGGAGCGGCTGTGCCGTCCGGGTGCGGTCCGAGGAGCGGATCCGACGCGATAACGGACTCCACTCTTTCGAGTGGCACCGCATATGCCGTTGTCCATGACGGCGGCGCGGTTATCCCGGGGAAGCGCCGTCGCGCCCCGATCGGTCGGCTCAGATTTCCTCCGACATCTGTTCCATTCGTCCGACCTCGGCGGCCTGCTGTGCCGCGATCTCGGTCGCGAGTTCATTGACGGTGATGTCGACGCCCTCGGCGATCACCTCTGCCGACATGGTGACCGCTCCCTCGTGATGGACAATCATCAATTCGAGGAACAGCTGGTCGAATTCCGCGCCGCGGGCGTCCGCGAGCTCGGCCAGTTGCCGCGGCGAGGCCATGCCGGGCATCTCCGCGTGGTCGTGGCGGTGCGCGTCGTGGTCCGATCCGTGCGCGCCGTGGTCCGCCGCCGGGCCGTGTTCCTCCTCGTAGGACTCCAGCCAGGCGCGCATCACCTCGATCTCCGGTGCCTGGGCCGTCGCGATGCGGGTGGAGAGCCGTTCCACCGGATCGGCGTGGGCGTGGTCCGCGGCGAGGTCGGTCATCTCCAGCGCCTGCTCGTGGTGGACGATCATCATGGCGACGTACTTCACGTCCGCCTCGTTCGGCGCCTCGTGCCGTTCGGCTGCCTCGGCCCGCACCTGTTCCGGCGTCAGCCTGCGGGAGTCCTCTCCCGGCCGGCCCGGGGCGATGACGGTCGCCTCCTCCTCGGTGGCAGCCGCCTCCGCGGTCTCCCCCGAGGTGCAGCCGGTGAGTGCGATCACGGCGACAGCGGTGGCGCAGGCGGTTGCCGCGGTGGCGCGCAGGCTTCGAGCGGTATGACGGTGCATCGACGTGCCTCCAGGGCGTTCGGCGGTCAAAAGTCGCTCTGTTGAGATGTACATGCTTGGTCAATACTGGTCCCTGCTCAAGACCCTCACGGATTCGGCTGCGCCCAGGAGGCCACAGTGGAATCGTTGCGCGAGCGACGCAGGTACACGCGAATCGGCGCTGCTGCCGGAGCACTCGGCATGCTGGCTGCCCTGTTGAGCACGGGAGTCGCCGCCGCGACCCCCACCCCGGACGACCCCACGCCGGCGGAGATCACCGCCGACGAACGTCTCTCGGTGGCCGAGGCCATCGCCGAGGGCGAGATCCCCGGTGTGGACGAGATCGTCCACAGCGACAACATCCGTCATCTGGCCAACGTTCCCAAGGCGGGGCTGCGGGCGACCAACTCGGACATCGCCTTCCAGGGCAACTACGCCTTCGCCGGCAACTACGACGGGTTCACGGTGTACGACATCCGTCGTCCGAGCACGCCGCGCATCGTCGCCGAGGTGTACTGCCCCGGCCCGCAGGGGGACATCTCGGTCCACGGCGACCTGCTCTTCCTCTCCGTGGACTCCTCACGCAGCGACGATTCCTGCAGCAGCACCTCGATGCCCGCCACGCAGAAGGAGGCGTGGGAGGGCATCCGCATCTTCGACATCAGTGACGTGCGCGAACCGCGCTACGTCGCCGCGGTGGAGACCGCCTGCGGCTCCCACACCCACACCCTGGTGCCGGATGGCAAGAAGGACGTCTACGTCTACGTCTCGTCCTACTTCCCGCACGCCACGTACCCGGACTGCCAGCCGCCCCACGACGGCATCTCCATCGTCAAGGTGCCGCTGAAGTCCCCCGAGAAGGCGCGGGTCTCCTCCTTCGAGGTGCTCTTTCCCGACGGGGGCTTCCCCGGCGACAGCACGGGCACCGCGACCAGCGGCTGCCACGACATCACCGCCTACCCCGCACTGCGCATCGCCGCCGGCGCCTGCATGGGCGACGGCATCCTGATGGACATCTCGAAGCCCGCGGCGCCCCGTGTCATCGACCGCGTGCAGGACGTGGAGCACTTCGCGTTCTGGCACTCGGCGACCTTCAGCGAGGACGGCAGCAAGATCGTCTTCACCGACGAGCTCGGTGGCGGCGGCGCTGCCACCTGCAACGCCCGCATCGGTGACGAGTACGGCGCCAACGGGATCTACCACATCACGGGCAAGGGCGACCGGCGCACGATGGAGTTCCAGAGCTACTACAAGATCCCGCGGTACCAGGCCGACACCGAGAACTGCGTCGCCCACAACGGCTCGCTGATCCCGGTCGAGGGCCGCGACATCATGGTGCAGTCCTGGTACCAGGGCGGTGTCTCCGTCTGGGAGTTCACCGACTCCGGCAACCCCCACGAGATCGCCTACTTCGAGCGCGGCCCGATCTCGGACCAGCGCCTCACCTTCGGCGGGACCTGGTCCGCCTACTACTACAACGGCCACATCTACTCCAACGACCAGAAGGGCTTCGACGTCCTCCAGATCCGTGACCCGCGCACCAACAGCGCCAACGGCGTGAGGATGAAGGAACTCAACGCCCAGACACAGCCCCGCTACCTGCGCTGATCCCCGCGGGGGCGGGCCCGCGGCGGGCACCGGGGCCACGGTGCTCACCCCGCGGGCGAGGCGCTCGCCGTGCCGCCGGTGCTCGCCGCCGGACCGGCGCGGTGGGCGCCCGCGTCCGGGCCGCCGTCCGCGGCCAGGTCGCGGAGTTCGGCGGCGATGCCCACGGCCGCAGCCGTCAGGGGGACGGCGAGCAGCGTCCCGACCAGCCCGCCCACCGAGGCGCCGGCGGCCACCGCGAGCAGGACGAACGCGGGATGGAGGAACACCGTCCGGCTGTGCACCAGCGGCTGGAGCAGGGTCCCCTCGATCAACTGCACCGCGACCACCACGGCCAGTGCTCCGACAGCGAGCATGACGCCCTGGTCCGCCAGCGCCACCAAGACGGCGACCGTGCCGGACAGGAAGGCGCCCACGAAGGGGATGTACGCCCCCACGAACACCAAGGCACCCAGTGCGGCCGCCTGCGGCACGCCCAGCAGCGCCAGGCCGACCGTGATGAACACGGCGTCGATGGCGGCGATGATGGTGGTGCCCCGCATGAAACCGGCCATGGAGTCCCAGGCCCGGCGGCTCAGGCGCACCGCCAGCTCGCCCCGCCCGCCCGGCGTCCAGCGCTGCACGGCCGTCACCATCCGTTCGCGGTCCCGCAGGACGAAGAAGACCAGGGTGAGGGTGAGGACGGTGCCCGCCACGAGCTGGCCGGCGAGGCTGATGCCCGTGAAGGCGCCCTGGGCGGCGGCGCCGGCGGCGGCACTCCCGAGCGAGGAGAGGCTGTCCGCCGCGCCCCGCACCGCGTCGGCCAGCGGACCGCTCTCCCGAGAGGCGCGGTCGACGAGGTCCCGCAGCGTCGAGCCGAGGTCGGCGGCCGCGTCCGTCAGCAGTTGCACCATCACCCAGACCACCGCCGCCACCACCGCCACCAGCAGGGTCGCCGAGATGCCCGCCGCCCATCCTCTGCGCAGGCCGAGCCGGCGCAGCAACCGATCGAGCGGCACGATCAGTGCGGTGATCAGCAGCGCCACAAGGATCGGCACGACCACCACGCGCAGTTGGAACGCCAGCCCCAGGAACAGCGTGACGACCCCCGAGGCGAGGAGGATCGCCGCCGACCAGCGGATGACCCCCATGAGGCGGCGGGTCCGGGACCGGGGCTGCTGGTCGCCCTCGGCGGCGGGCCTCGCGGGCGGCGCCGAGGGTGTCGAGCCGTGGGTCCGGCCGGCGTCGGCGGCGGAGTCCGGCTGTGCCGCCGCCCGGTCGGGGCGCGGGTCCGCCGGTCGGTCAGCGGGGTCCTGGCTGTCGGGCATGGCTCTCTGCTCCTCACCGCGGGCACGGGGCGACCGCCGGTCGTCCGCAGCTCATTACTGCACATAAGCGGTGCAAACGGGTGGAAGTGCCGAGTGCGGCGCGTGAGGGCCCCCACTCGGCGGGCTCACGGCGGGGATGCGGGGTGCGGGGGGTGCCGCGCCCGGGGTGGGGCACCCCCGCTGGTGCTCATCCGACGGCTCATCCGATCGGTAGCGCGCCCTCCCGGCGGGCTGCTCGCCGTTGCCCCGCGGTGACCAGCGCTTTGACGGGGATGAGTGCGAGCCAGGTGAGCATGCCGGCCGCGGCGCTCAGGAACGCGATCGGGATCGAGGCGGCGAAGACCGCCGCGGAGAGCGCGAGGTCGGTGACGGCGAGACGCTGCACGGTGTCGGCCGGTCGGCGGCGCGGCTCGCAGGTCACCAACAGCGCGAGGTGCGTCCCGTAGACCGCGGCGACGGTGGCCGCATAGCCGGCGGTCGCCACGGAGTGGGTGCCGCCGTACTCGGCGAGGAGGGCTGTGGGGAACGGCAGCAGGGCGACCAGGCCGAGGCCGAGCAGCGCGAGGTGGCCGCCCCGGTCGACGGAGGCGTCCACCCGGTCCAGTACGTAGCGGTTGTCGCGCCAGAACTGGGCGATGACCACGAAGGACAGGGCGTAGGCGCCGAGGTTGGGGAGTTGGTCGCGCAGGGCGTCGTGGAACGCGGCGTCGCCCAGCTCCGGCGGCACGCTGATGTTCAGCACCAGCAGGGTCAGCGCGATGGCGTACACGCCGTCGGAGAGGGCGACGAGGCGGCCGGTGAGGGCTGCCGCGCGCTCCTCCGAGGGGCGATGTCCGGGCTGCCCTTGCTCACTGTCGGTCACATCCACTACGGTATGTGTTGGCTCCGATGCGGTGGGTTCGCAACGCGGGGTTGCGTGGCGCCGCGCGGGGTTGCGTGGCGCCGGGCGGTTGCGGTGTGGGTGGGCGGGAGACGGGTCGGCAGCGGCGCGGGGTGTGCGGCCGGAGGGGAGGTGGTGCGGGGGAGGCGTACGGCGGTGCCCCCGCGCGGGTGGGGGGCGGGCGTGCGGGGTGTGGGCTCAGCCGGCGAAGGCCGCGGCGAGGGCTGCTCCCGCCAGGAGGGCGAGGGTGCCGCCCACCACGTTGGCGACGACGCTCACCAGGGCAAGGGGCGTCCGGCCGGTCTCGATGAGGCGGACCGTCTCCCAGGAGAGGGCGGCGTAGGTGCTCAGTGTGGCGAGCAGGCCGGGGCCGAGGACGGCCGCGAGTGTCGCGGGGAGGGTCAGGGCCGAGACCGCTCCGAGCCCGGTGCACCCCAGGAGGTTGACCGCCAGGGTGCCGAGCGGGAGGCGTCCGCCGAGCCGGTGGGAGAGCGCCCGGTCCACGAGGAAGCGCAGCGGCGCCCCGACACCCGCACCGAGCAGCACCATGGCCCAGGTCAGCACGGGCCCGCTCCGCCCTGGCCGGGACGGCCACCGTGGTCGCGCGGATCGGGGTGCGTGCGGTGCTCGCGGTGCTCGCGGCCCGGCGGTGGTTCCGCCGACCGCTGTGGGAGCTGCTTCCCCGGCGCCTCCTGGTCGCCGGCGGCGGGGCGGGCCGCGGTCGCCGCGCCCTGGTCGCCGCCTGCGGTGCGGTGGTCACCGTGCCCGCCGCCCGGCCGGCGGGTCGCGAGCCGGCGGGTGGTCGCGAGCCCCGCCCACAGCGCGAGGAGTGCCGCGCCGACTGTCCCGACGAGGTAGAGCGCGGCCGCCGCGTACCGATCGGCGGCGATCACCCGGTCGGCGTCCAGGGTGTACGTCGCGAAGGTGGTGAAGCTGCTGATCACGCCGGTTCCCAACGCGGGCCGCACCCACGGCGCCGTGACCGCGCCGGTCTCGATCAGTGCCATGAGCGCACCCATGGCGGCACAGCCGACGATGTTGACGGCGAGGGTGGTCAGGGGCGAACTCTCCGAGCCGGGCCAGAGGATGCCGGTGCCGTGCCGGGCTGCCGCACCGACCATGCCGCCGAGCGAGACGGCGACCAGCAGCGGCGGCAGGCGGAGGGCGGGCGGCGGCGCGCCGGTGCGACGAGGGGCGGTGTCGGGGGTGCGGTCAGCCATGCTCAGCTCTCCTGCCCGGCCCGGGCCGGGCAGGAGCCCGGGCGACGCTCGGATGTGGTCGGGCAGGGGCCGGCGGCGGCTGCGGATGCCGCGGTCGGTGCCGGTGGGCCCCGCCACCGGTGGCCTGTCGACGACGGGAGGACACCCGGCCCAGGGTAGGCGGCCGGTCGGATCATCCGGCGCCGCCGCCGCGCCCGCGAGGCGCTCGGGACAGGGCTCCCCGGTGCCCGCCGGCCGGGTCCGGTCGGCCGCCGCTGCTCGCCGAGCCGGGCGAGGACGGGCGTGCCG
>NZ_JAAVJC010000233.1 GCF_012033785.1 Streptomyces bohaiensis | reverse complement strand
CGGCCCGCGGCGGCCCGCCGGGGGAGTGCCCGTCCCCCGGCGGTGTCCGCGCGACGCCCCGGGCGGGGGGTCGCCGCCGATGGGAGCCTTCCGGACCCGGGGTCGGTGGGGCTGACCTTCCGCTGAAGCCGGGCCACCGGCACGGTGAACAGTGGGCTCCCTCGCGCCCGCCCGCCCCGGCGCGAGGCGGGCGCCGCGAGAGGAGAGGGCCCCGCGCCCGGGGCCCGGCGGGGTGGTTAGCCTGGGGCCCATGAGCACCACCGACGACCGCCGTTTCCCGGCGGCCCTCGACGCCGTCGCCGAGATCGAGTTCCCCTTCGGCGAGGACGGCCAGATCGACTTCGAGCCCTACACGGACTTCCTCCCGGCCGGCGAGACCACCGACTGGTTCCGCGCCTGGACCGGCAACGCGGAGGTCAGCGGCGACGCCTACCTCGTCTTCGGCCAGGACGGGACCGGCGGCCACGCCGCGATCTGGCTGGTGCGCGAGGGCCGGCCCCTGACCGAGCAACCCGTGGTCTTCCTCGGCTCCGAGGGAGAACTCGGCGTCGTGGCACCGGACCTGGCGGGCTTCCTCTGGGTCCTCGCCGACGGCTCCGGCCCCTACGAAGCCGTCACCGACCCCGAGCGCGCATCCCGGCCCAACCCCGAACTGGTCGACCTGGCGCAGGACTTCACCTCCGGTGATCGCCGGACCGCCGCCGAGGTGGTCGCGGCGGCCGACGCCGAGTTCCCGACCTTCGAGGACGACATCCTCGCCCTCTGCCGCTGAACCCACCGCCCCCGGCGCCCTACCGCCACCGCCCACCGCGCCGGGGGCCGCGGCCGGCGTCCGGTGCGCTGCCCGGTGCGGTGCCCGTCACCACCGGCGCACGCGCCGCGACCGACCGTCTCCGTACCGCGCCCCTCACGCACCCCCGCACGCCCGGGGGAATGACAGACCTCACCGGTAGCGTTGATCGCCTGACGGGAGCGCTCCATCACGGCCGTCCCCGCACCACACACCGCAGACCGGGAGGCACGACGCGTGAGCGCGAGCGAGACGGGGACGACCCAGGACGGCAGCACCGGATGGGTGCGCCGACTGGCGGCGTACAGCTGGCGCTACCGCCGCAACGTCCTCATAGCCCTCGTCTCCTCGCTGGCGGGCATGGGCGTCATGGCGCTCACCCCGCTCTTCATCAAGGTGATCATCGACGACGTCATCGTCGGCGGCGGCGACGGACTGGAGGTCTGGCTCGCCGCGCTCCTCGGCTCCGCCGTCGTCATCTACGTGCTGACCTTCCTGCGCCGGTTCTACGGCGGACGCCTCGGTCTGGACGTGCAGCACGACCTGCGCACCGACATGTTCCGGGCGATCACCCGGCTCGACGGCCGCCGCCAGGACGAACTCTCCACCGGCCAGGTCGTCGGCCGCGCCACCAGCGACCTCCAGCTGGTGCAGGGGCTCCTCTTCATGCTGCCGATGACCATCGGCAACTTCATGCTCTTCGCCGTCGCCCTCACCGTGATGGTGGTCCTCTCGCCGCTGCTGACGCTCGTCGCCCTGGCCGTGGCGCCCGCCGTCTGGTTCATCGCCGTCCGCAGCCGCGACAAGCTCTTTCCCGCCACCTGGTACGCCCAGGGCCAGGCCGGTGTCGTCGCCGGCGTGGTGGACGGCGCCGTCGGCGGCGTCCGCGTCGTCAAGGGGTTCGGCCAGGAGGACCAGGAGACCGACAAGCTCCGCGCCGCCGGCAACCGCCTCTTCGCCGCCCGGGTCCGCGGCGTCCGGCTCAGCGCCCGCTACCTCCCGGCCCTCCAGGCCGTCCCCGCGCTGGGACAGGTCGCGATGCTGGCCCTCGGGGGCTGGCTCGCCACCCGCGGCGACATCACGCTCGGCACGTTCGTCGCGTTCTCCGCCTATCTCGCGATGCTGGTCGGCCCCGTCCGGATGCTGACCGTCATCATCACCGTCGGCCAGCAGGCCCGCGCCGGCGCGGAACGCATCCTGGAACTGATCGACACCCGCCCGGCGATCGCCGAGGCGCCCGACGCGCGCGACCTGCCCGCCGACGCCGACGCCGCCGTCGAGCTCGACGGCGTCACCTTCGGCTACACCGAGGGCAACCCCGTCCTGCACGAGCTGTCGCTGCGCATCGAACCCGGGCAGACCCTCGCCGTCGTCGGGACCTCCGGAAGCGGCAAGTCCACCATCGCGCAGCTCCTCCCGCGCTCCTACGACCCCGACGCCGGCACGGTGCGCGTCGGCGGCCACGACGTCCGCGAGCTGACCTACGACTCGCTGCGCTCCGCGATCGGCACGGTCCCGGAGAACAGCTTCCTCTTCACCGGGACCATCCGCGACAACCTCGCCTACGGCCGTCCCGACGCCACCGACGAGGAGATCCGCGCCGCGGCCCGCGCCGCGCAGGCCGACGGCTTCGTCTCCGCTCTGCCCGACGGGTACGAGACCCTGGTCGGCGAACAGGGCCTGACGCTCTCCGGCGGCCAACGCCAGCGCGTCGCCCTGGCCCGGGCCATCCTGACCAACCCCCGGCTGCTCGTCCTCGACGACGCCACCTCCGCGGTCGACGCCCGGGTCGAGCACGAGATCCACGAGGCGCTGCGCCGCGTGATGGCCGGGCGCACCACCCTGCTCATCGCCCACCGCCGCTCCACGCTGATGCTCGCCGACCGCGTCGCCGTCCTCGACGCCGGCCGCCTGGTCGACAGCGGCACTCATGCCGAGCTGCTGGGCCGGTGCGCCCTGTACCGGCAACTCCTCGCCGAGACCGACGAGCACCGACCGGAGCACCCCCGCCCCGGCACCGGCCTCGACGGCGCGGCCGAACCGGCGGTCGAGGCAGCGGCCGGGGCGGCCCCCGTGGCCGAGGGCGTCACCCCGGAGCTGTGGGTGCGCACCGAGGTCGGCGACGACGAGCGCGGCACGGTCGTCCCCGCCGCGACCGGCGGCGCCGGCGGCTTCTCGGCCGCCATGGCGGGCGCCTCCGCCACGCCGGAACTGCTCGCCCGCGTCGCGGCGCTGCCGCCGGCCGACGACACCCCCGACGTCGACGAGAAGCGGGGCGCCGCGCCCGAGCCCGAGGGCTACGGTCTGCGGCGGCTGCTCGCCGGGCTCGGTCGGCCGATGACCCTGGCGCTGGTCTTCGTCGTCATCGACGCCCTCGCCGCGCTGCTGGTGCCGATCATGATCCGCCACGGCGTCGACGACGGGGTCTCCCGCGGTGCGCTCAGCGCCGTCTGGGCCGCCTCGGCGCTGGCGCTCGGCGTGGTGCTCATCCAGTGGGTCGCCCAGATCGGCGGCCTGCGCCTCATGGGCCGCACCGGCGAACGCGCGCTGTACTCCCTGCGGATCAAGATCTTCTCGCAGCTCCAGCGGCTCGGCCTGGACTACTACGAGCGCACCATGGCCGGCAAGGTCATGACCCGGATGACCACCGACGTCGACTCCCTCACCAGCTTCCTCCAGACGGGACTCGTGCAGGCCCTGGTGGCGCTGATGACCTTCTTCGGCATCATGGGCGCCCTCGTCGTCATCGACGCCGAACTGGCGCTGGTCGTCCTCGCCACGCTGGTGCCGCTGGCGCTGAGCACCTACTGGTTCAGGCGGGCCTCCACCCGCGCCTACGAACTGGCGCGGGAGCGCGTCAGCGGGGTCAACGCCGACCTGCAGGAGCACGTCTCCGGGCTGCGCATGGTGCAGGCCTTCGGCCGCCAGGACGATGCCGTCGCGCGGTTCACCGCCCGCTCCGACGGCTACCGGCAGGCCCGGGTCCGCGGCCAGTGGCTGATCTCCATCTACTTCCCCTTCGTGCAGCTGCTGGCGACCCTCGCCACCGCGGGCGTGCTGTGGTCCGGCTCCGCCCGGGTCGCCGCCGGGACCCTGACCGCGGGGGCGCTCGTCGCCTACCTGCTGTACATCGAGCTGTTCTTCGCGCCCGTGCAGCAGCTGTCGCAGGTCTTCGACGGCTACCAGCAGGCCGCGGTGGCGCTGCGGCGCATCCGGGGACTGCTCGCGGAGCGCACCAGCACCCCCGACCCGGCCGAGCCGCGCCCGGTCCCGGCGCTCCGCGGCGAGCTGGAGTTCCGCGACGTGCACTTCCGGTACGTCGCGGAGGACGGCACCACCACCGAGGAGGCGCTGTCCGGGGTGGACCTGCGGATCGAGCCGGGGCAGACCGTCGCGTTCGTCGGGCAGACCGGCGCCGGCAAGTCGACCCTGGTCAAGCTCGCCGCCCGGTTCTACGACCCCACCGAGGGCACGGTGCTCGCCGACGGGGTGGACCTGCGGGAGCTGGACCCCGCCGCCTACCGCCGGCGGCTGGGCGTCGTCCCGCAGGAGCCGTACCTCTTCGCCGGTCCGGTGCGCGACGCGATCGCCTACGGGCGGCCGGAGGCCACCGACGCGGAGGTCGAGGCCGCCGCCCGCGCCGTCGGCGCGCACGCCATGATCGCCACGCTGCCCGGCGGGTACCTCCACGAGGTCGCCGAGCGCGGGCGCAACCTCTCCGCGGGCCAGCGCCAGCTGCTCGCGCTGGCGCGGGCCGAACTCGTCGGGCCCGACATCCTGCTGCTGGACGAGGCCACCGCTGCCCTGGACCTCGCCACGGAGGCGCTGGTCAACGAGGCGACCGACCGCCTGGCGGTCCGGCGGACCACCCTGGTGGTCGCGCACCGGCTCACCACCGCCGCCCGCGCCGACCGCGTCGTGGTCCTGGACCGGGGGCGGATCGTGGAGGACGGCACCCACCGCGAGCTGGTGGCGCGCGGCGGGTACTACGCCGACCTGTGGCGCAGCTACCTCGGCGCCCCGGTCAACGTCGGCTGACACCCCGGCCCCGCCGCGCCCCACGGGGTCGGGGCCGCGCCGGCGCCGGTCCGCCGCGGGGTCAACCGGCGGTCAGCTCCGCGAGGTGGACGTCCACCGTCTGGAGCGGACCGCCGGCCGGGGCGTCGCCGCCGTCCCACCAGGTGATCCCGGAGATCTCCTCGTTGGGCGTGAACGGCACCGGGTCCGAGATCTCGGCGGAGAACAGCGCGCCGTAGCGGGTGAGGTGATCGGGGAGCGCGGTGCGCGCGAACCCCTCGAAGCGCAGCGCCGCCGGCGCCACCCGCTGGTCGGCCTCCTCCCACAGCTCGCGGGCGGCGGCCTGCCGGGCGGTCTCGCCCGGGTCGATCCCCCCGCCCGGCAGCTCCCAGCAACCGCGGTTCCGCTCGCGGACGAGCAGCAGCCGCCCCCGGTGGCGGGCGACGACGATGGCGTACGTCAGTTCGTGGTCTGACGGGGGCGCGTCCTCCGGGACCCGGGCGAACGCCAGCAGGCGCATTCCGAGCGGGCCCGCGGCGAGGGGCTCCCGCGGCGCCGCCGCGCCGCACCCGGCGTCGGCGGGGCAGCAGTCCCCGGGCTCGTCGCCCGGCGCCCGGGACACCGCCCCGGACGGGCGCTGGGCCGGGAGCCCGGCGGTCGGTCGCGAGGCCGCGACCGAGGTGTCGCCGGGCCGGGAGGACGGTGCGTGGCCGGTGGTACCGGCAGGTTCGGCAGCCATGCTCCGAGCCTAGGGCCGCGCGGCGGCGCACCGGTCCGCCCGGCCGCGCGGACCGTTCCACCGGCCGAGGGCCGTCGTCGCCGCGGTCGGCTCGCCCGACCGGTGGAGGCGCGGGCCCGCCCCGGCGAGCCCGCGCGCGGCAGCGGCCGCGGGCCGGAGAATCCCTCGGGGGGAGGGACAGGCCGATCGGGCGGCCCGGCCGCCCGGGACGAGGAGACCGACCATGAGCAGCGACGCAGGCGCCACCGAACCCGACCCGCCCGGCGCGGGCCCCGACGTGCGGGAGCGCGAGTTCACGCTCACCCGCACGGTGGCGGGCACCCCGGAGCAGGCGTTCCGTGCCTGGACCGAGGCCGGCCGGCTGGCCCGCTGGTTGGGGCCGCAGGGGATGCGCACGCCGACCGACACCGTCCGCGTCGACGCGCGGGTCGGGGGCGGTTGGGAGGCGGTCATGGTCGAGGAGGTGAGCGGCGAGCGGTACCCCTCGGCCGGTACCTACCGTGAGCTGGTCCCGTTCGAGCGCATCGTCTTCGGCTGGGGCGTCGCGGGGGGCGGCGCCCCCGTCACCGAGTTCGCCGTCGTCACCGTGACGCTGACGGAATCCGGGGAGGGTCGGACGGAGGTGACGCTGCACCAGCGCGGCGTGCTGAGCGCCGAGGACTCCGACGGCATGGCCGACGGCTGGTCGACGGCGCTCGACAAGCTCGCCCGGGAGCTGGCGGAGGGCGGCGGCACGGCAGCGGCCTGAGCGCGTGGTCGAGGCCCCGCGGCGGATCGGGACGCGGCCGGCCGCGCGGCGGAGGGTCGCCCTCACACCGGTGTGCTCACGCGTTCCTGACCATGCGGCGGACGGCCGCGGCAGGCGTCGCGGGCCCGGCGTGGGGTCTCACACGCGCGCTGCACCCCGTCGCGGCGCAGCCGCCCGCTCACGGCCGGTCGCCGACCGCCTCCCCGGCGAGGAACCGCAGCACCGCGGGACCGGCCACCGCGTGGTGCTCCTCGAAGTACGCGTGCCGCGCCCCCTCGATCAGCAGCAGGCGGGCGCCGGGGATGCACGCGGCCAGCAGGTGGGCGTTGGCCACCGGGTTGAAACGATCCTCCGTCCCGTGGACGACCAGGGTCGGCGCGGTGATCTCCGGCAGGGCCGCCCAGGCGTCGTGCCGGTTGCTGGCCGCGAGATGTCGCCGGCGGGCGTGCGCCGGCATCTCCGGGTCGCCCAGCGTCCGGTACGGACCGGGGTGCCGCGCCGTCCACGCCGGCGAGTACATCAGCCCGACGAGGGCCGCCCGGGCCCGGTCCGGGTCGCTGTCCGCGAGGGAGCGGCGGACCGCGGCGTCCCGTTCGACGGCGTGCCGACCGCCCGGGGAGGTGCACCCCAGGACCAGCCGCCCCACCCGGTCCGGGTGGCGCGCCGCCAGCCACTGGGCGACCCGGCCGCCCATCGAGGTCCCGTAGACGTCCGCCCGCGCGACGCCGGCGGCGTCCAGCACGGCGACGACGTCCTCGGCGAACTCCCGCGTGGTGCAGGGGTCGTCCGGCTTGTCGCTGGCGCCGGTGCCGCGCCAGTCCAGGGTGAGGGTGCGGTGCCGGGCGGCGAACCCGGCGCGGACCCCGTCCCACCAGGCGTGGCTGTTGGACTGCCCGGCGAGCAGGACCAGCGGTGCGCCGCTCCCCGCGCTCTGCCAGGCCAGCCGGACGCCGTCCGCTGCCGTCGCGTGCCCCATGCCCTGCCCCCTGCTCCCCGTCGGCGCGTGTCCGCCGCGGCGCTCCGTCGACCGCGCCATTGTCGCGGGCGCGTGCCGGACGCGCGCTGGCCGGGCCCGG
>NZ_JAAVJC010000232.1 GCF_012033785.1 Streptomyces bohaiensis | reverse complement strand
GGCCCGCGCCTCGGCGCGGGCCGGACGGCGTTCGCAAGTTCGCCCCACCGCACCCCCCCCGACCCGACCGCGCGGACCAGCGGCGCCGGCGCCCGGGGCGGTGACGGCGCGGCTGCTGGCGGAACAACAGATTCCGTTCAGGGGGCACGAGTTCTGTGCAAGGTCCCGAACTCTGGGTACAGCACTGCTGGAGACACGTGTGCAGGACACCGGTTCACCCACTCGGCGCGGCCCGGGCGTGCGTCGGGCATCACCGGTCTAACCTGGCACGACCAGCGGGTCCGGCTCGCCCGAAGCCACCCGGACCGTGAACGAGGAGGCGCAGTGACCGAAGCGACGACGACCGACCTGGCGAAGGACGAGCGATCGAACTCCGCCAAGCCGCTGGCCAACGGGCGTGGCGGCGGTGACCCCGCCACCCGCGGCAAGACAACCATCGCCGACGGCGTCGTCGCCAAGATCGCCGGCCTCGCCGCCCGCGACGTGGTCGGCGTCCACGCCATGGGCACCGGGTTCGCCCGCACCTTCGGTGCCGTGCGCGACCGCGTCCCCGGCGGGACCAAGTCCGCCACCCGCGGTGTCAAGGCCGAGGTCGGGGAGGTGCAGACCGCGCTCGACCTCGACATCGTCGTCGAGTACGGCGTCTCCATCGCCGAGGTCGCCCGCACCGTCCGCGAGAACGTCGTCTCCTCCGTCGAACGCATGACGGGACTGGAGGTCGTCGAGGTCAACATCAACGTCGGCGACGTGAAGCTGCCCGAGGACCTGGAGGAAGAGGCCGAGGACGAGAGCCGCCCGCCGCTCCAGTGAGCCGGACGCCCTCGCACCACCAGGGACAACCCCGGGCCGCCAGGACCGGTGAGTGAAGGAGCGGAAGATGAGCATGGCCGTCGTCGGCATGATCGCGGGCATGGCACTCGGATTCGCCGGCTATTTCGGCGGGTTCGGTGCCTTCCTGCTGGTTGCCGCGCTCGGCGCCGTCGGCTTCGTCGCCGGCCGGTTCGCCGAGGGAGATCTACAGCCGGGGGACTTCTTCCGGCCGGGGGAGCGCAACCGCGACAATGAACGACGCCTCTGAGGTCGCCGCCGCGCCGGTCCCCCCGGCCGAGCGCGGCGCCACCCGTATCGCCGAACGCGTCGTCGCCAAACTCGCGGCCCAGGCCGCCCGCGAGGCACTCCGGGAGAGCGCGGCGCCGTCCGACTCCCCGGCCGCCCCGCGGGCGGGCAGCAGCCGTTACCCGGAGGCCCACGTGTCGCTGCGCGGCTCCGCGGTCCCCGGCAGCGGGGAGGTCGCGGACATCCGCGTCGGCGTCGAACTCGACTACCCGACCGACATCGGCGCGCGCTGCCGCGCCGTCCGTACCCGGGTCGAGACCCGGGTGCGCGACCTCGCCGGCATGCAGACGCCGGGCATCGAGGTCGACGTCGTCGCCCTGTACTCCGAGCACCTCACGGCCGGCGGGAGGGTGCGGTGACCGAGCGCGACACCACCCCCGAACCCGGCCCCACCACCGGCGCCGCCACCCGCCCGACCGGCGCCGGCGACGGCCCGGACGGGCGCACGGAGCGTTCGACGCCACCGGCCGCCTCCCGCGGCGCCGGTGACGAGCCCGCCGCCGGCGGACCGGCGCACGGCCCCGACGACGGGACCGCCACCGGCACCGATGAGCCGTCCCACCCGGCGCGGCGGTTCTGGTCCACCCGTCGGCTGCCCGCAGCCGCCCTCGCCGTCCTGCTGCTCGCCGCGCTCGGCCCACTGCTCTACGACATCGTCGCCGTGCGGGCCGACCGCCCGGCGTCCGCCTGGCGCACCGAACTCGCGGACCAGCTCGCCCGCCGCACCCTCGACGACCCCTGGGTCGTCGCGATCGCCGTCGCGCTGGTGCTGGTCGGAGTGGCCCTCGTCGTCGCCGCCCTGACCCCGGGGCTGCGCGGTCTGCTGCCGATGCGGCGGTCCGACCCCCGGGTCCGCCCCGGTATCGAACGCAACGCCGCCGCCCAGGTGGTCCGCGACCGGGCGATGGGCGTCGCGGGAGTGCGGTCGGTCCGCGTCCGGGTCGGCCGCTCCCGGGTGCGGGTCTCGGCCCGCGCCCACTTCCGTGACCTCGACGAGGTCCGCGCCGACCTCGACGGCGCCATGCGCCTGGCGCTGGCCGAACTCGACCTCGCCCACCGACCGGCGCTCCGGGTCCAGGTGAGCCGGCCCGCCGGCTGACGCGGACGCCCCTGCCGCCCGCGGTCCCGACCGCCGCGACGACGCCCCGTACGGGGCGGAAAGATCTGGAGATGCTGCGAACCGTCAACAGGGTCTTCCTCACCCTCGCCGGACTGGTCCTCGCCGGGGTGGGCGGCGTCGTGCTCGCCCTGGCCGCCGACCTGCCCTCCCGCCTCGGCGTGGGGCTGCCGGCCGACTGGTCCTGGCAGGGGCCGGACTCCGCCGTGCTCAGCCGCGCCGACCGGCTCCACTGGCGGGGCGAGAGCTGGTGGTGGCCCGTGGTCATCGGCACCCTCGCCGTCCTGCTGCTGCTCGCGCTGTGGTGGCTCCTCGCCCAACTCCGGCGCCGCCGGCTGGGCACCGTCGACGTCGACACCGGCGACGGCCAGTCGGCCGGGCTGCGCGCCGGTGCCGTGGAGGACGTGCTGACGGCCGAGGCCGAGGCGCTGCCCGGAGTGGAGCGCGCCCGGTTCACCCTGGTCGCCCGCCGCGCCGGCCCCGGCGCGCGGGTCGGTCTGCTGATCGCACCCCAGGCCCGTCCGCGCGACGTCGTGGAGACCCTGCGGGACCGGACCCTGGAGAACGCCCGGGTCTCGGCCGGCGCCGACGACCTCCCGGCCGAGATCAGACTGCGGGCGACGCGCCACTCCGCCGACCGCGTCAGCTGAGGCGCACCGCCGACGGCGTCGGCCACGGTCCGGCAGCGGCGGTCCGGTGGGGGAGGCGGGTCAGCGCCCGGCGGGAACCTCGGGCGCCGTCCCCGCGGAGTCGGCAGCCCCGGCGGCGTTCCGTCCGGCCCCGTCCGCCTGCTCCGCCCCCGCGCTCGGCACACCACCGCGGGCCCCCTCGGGCCGCGGCTCCCCGCCCGGGGTGCCCTCACCGGAATCGGTGCCGGACTCGCCGCCCGGCGCACCACCATGCGGTCCGCCGCCGGCCGACGCGCCGTCCCCGGCGGTGCCGCCGCCATCCGTACCGGAGCCGCCCTCGCCGGCGGCGTCCGCCAGCTCGCGCCGCAGCAGGATCCACCAGCCCACCGGGACCATCGCCGCGAAGAGCCACCACTGCAACGCGTAGGCGAAGTGCGCGCCGATGCCGCTGTGGCTCGGGGCGGCCAACCGCTCCGGCTGCTCGGCGCCCTCGGGGAGTTCGGGGTCCAGCTCGGTCAGCACCATGAAGCCGCTGAGGAACGGCATCCCCGCGGCCTGGGCCCGCTGCTCGCTGTTGACGAGCATCACCATGCCCTCCGGCAGCCCCTGGGTGTCGCGGATGCCGGTGGTCGCCGTCGTCTCGTCCACCATCAGCCGGCCGGTGACCGTCACCTCGCCCTCGGGCGCCGACGGCACCTCCGGCAGGCGGGTCGGATCGTTCCCCGCAGGGACGAAGCCGCGGTTGACCAGCACGGCCGGCCCGTCCTCCGGGACCAGCGGCGTCAGCACGAAGTAGCCGAGGACACCCTTCTGGTTGCCGGTGCGGGAGCGGGCGACGACCTCCTGCGAGGAGTCGAACCGCCCGGTGGCCGTCACCGCCCGGAACCGGTCGTCCGGGTCCGGTGCCTCACCGGGGGCGGACAGCTCCGCCATCGGCACCGGGTCGGCCGCGAGGCTGCCGCCGATGAGCTCGTTTCGGGCGACGCGCTGGTCGTGGCGGTCGTACTGCCAGTTACCGGCCCAGATGAAGGCCGGGATCAGCAGCAGCGCCACGAGGGTCAGCATCACCCATTGCCGGGACAGCAGCACACGGAACACAGCTACCGACGGTACCGGAGGAGACTCACCGCTCCGGCGCCGGGTCTGCCGCCGCGCCCTCGGCCGGGACCACGTCGCGCAGCAGCTGGGTGAACGCGGCCTCGTCCACCACGGGAGTGTTGTGGCGTCGGGCCCGCGCCAGCTTCCCGGTCGCCGCCTCCGGGTCGTTGGTCACCAGCAGGCTGGTCAGCCCCGAGACGCTCGTGGCGACGTGCAGTCCCGCCTCGCACGCCTGGTCCTCCAGCAGCTCCCGGTCGACCGAGGTGTCGCCCGAGAAGGCCACCCGCATGCCCTGCGCCAGCCGTCCGCCGGGTTCGTAGCGCCCAGGGTTGGGATAGGGGCTCGGCGGCAGCCGCCGAGCCTGCCGCCACATCCCCGCGCCGACTCGGGCGGCGGAACCCGCCCCGCCCGGATCGGCCCGGGTGCCGTCGCTCATCTCCGTCAGCGGCCGGCACATCAGCAGCGGAAGCCGCAGCCCCTGCCGCGCCGCGCGCCGCAGGCTCGGCGCGAACGCCTCCGCCAGCACCCGGGCGTCGTCCAGCGCGTGGTGGGCGCGCTCCTGCCGCACCCCGAAATAGGCGATGAGGGAGGACAACTTGTGGTTGGGCAGCGGCAGCCCCAGCTCCTTGGACAGCGCGATGGTGCACAAGCGCTGCCGGACCGGGGGGACCCCGCCGGCACGTGCGTACTCGCGGGCGATCATCGTCCAGTCGAACACCGCGTTGTGGGCCACCAGCACCCGTCCCTCCAGCCGCCGCCCCAGCTCCTCGGCGATCTCCGGGAAGAGCGGCGCGTCCGCGAGGGTCTCGGAGGTGAGCCCGTGGATCCAGGTCGGGCCCGGGTCGCGCTGGGGGTTCACCAGCGTGTACCAGTGGTCCTCCACCTCCGCGCGGGCGTTGAGGCGGTAGACGGCCGCGGAGATGACGCGGTCCTCGCGGGACAGGCCGGTGGTCTCGACGTCGACCACCGCGTACCCCTCCGGATAGCCCTGTGGCCAGGGCGCGTTGGCGGGCTCCTGTGCGGGGACGTAGGCCGTGGGCGAAGGGTGGTCTTCGGACATGGTTCCAGAGAATACGGGCCGGTACCGACAGTTCGGTCATCCGCCCACGCCGCTTCACCGGTCCGACGTCTCCGCGAACTGACGCATCCCCAGCTCGCCCGCCGCCGCCACGGGACCCTCGCGGTGCCGCACCGGGGACGCGCCCACCGCCCCCGAGGCCGCCCCGCCGCCGCCGTGCCCGCCCCACCGCGCCCCGGCGCCGCACCCGGCGCGTGATGTCCGGGGACTCACGTACGCTGCCACGTAGCGGGTGGACACACAGGGCATCACGCCCCGCCGCCGCCCGCCGGGCCCCGCGACCGAGACCGCGACGAGAGAGACGAAGGAGGAGTCGTGCTGCTCGACACCTACGGCCGGACGGCGACCGACCTCCGCGTCTCCCTCACCGACCGCTGCAACCTCCGCTGCACCTACTGCATGCCGGAGGAGGGCCTGGACTGGCTCGCGAAGTCCACCCTGCTCACCGACGACGAGATCGTGCGCCTGGTCCGCATCGCCGTCACCCGCCTCGGCGTCCGGGAAGTCCGCTTCACCGGCGGGGAGCCGCTGCTGCGCCCCGGTCTGGTCTCCATCGTGCAGCGGTGCGCCGCGCTCGACCCGCGGCCCGAACTCTCCCTCACCACCAACGGCATCGGCCTGGAGAAGGTCGCCCCCGCGCTGCGCGACGCCGGCCTGGACCGGGTCAACGTCAGCATCGACACCGTCGATCCGGAGACCTTCCACCGGCTCACCCGACGCCGTCGCCTCGACGACGTGCTCCGCGGGCTCGCCGCGGCGCACGACGCCGGGCTCACCCCGGTCAAGGTCAACAGCGTGCTGATGCGCGGTGTCAACGACGACCAGGCCCCCGACCTGCTCGCCTGGGCGATGGAGCACGGGTACGAACTGCGCTTCATCGAGCAGATGCCGCTGGACGCGCAGCACGGCTGGACCCGGCGGGAGATGGTCACCGCCGAGGAGATCCTCACCTCGCTGCGCAGCCGGTGGAGCCTCGTCCCCGAGGGCGACGCCGCGCGCGGCTCCGCCCCGGCGGAACGCTGGCTGGTGGACGGCGGCCCGTACCGCGTCGGGGTGATCGGCTCGGTGACCCGCCCGTTCTGCGGAGCCTGCGACCGCACGCGGCTGACCGCCGACGGGCAGATCCGCAACTGCCTCTTCGCCCGGGAGGAGACGGATCTCCGCTCGGCGCTGCGCGCGGACCCGGCGGAGCTCGGCGGCATCGAGCAGGCCGACGAGCGGGTCGCGGAGCTGTGGCGGGCGGCGATGTGGGGCAAGAAGGCCGGCTCCGGCATCGACGACCCGACGTTCCTCCAGCCGCCCCGGCCGATGTCGGCGATCGGCGGCTGACGACCGCCCCGGGCCCGTCGGTCCAGCGCAGGGGCGGCAGCGGCGCTCGCGTCAGCCGGCGGTCGGCGGCTGCGGCCGACCGCTGCCGGAGCCCCCGTCCCACTCGGCCAGCGCCACGACCTCCTTGAGGAAGCTGCGCGCGCCCAGGAACGCGGAGAGCGACTCCCGATGGTCGTCGCAGGCGAGCCACGTCTTGCGGCGGTCGGGGGTGTGGAGCTTGGGGTTGTTCCAGGCGAGCACCCACCGGGCGGGCGCGCGGCAGCCCTTGGCCGAACAGATCACCGGGTCGTTCACGCGCCCCATCCAACACGCAGGGCGTCGCCCGGGCAAAACCGGGTCGGTCGCGCGGGACGGTGCGGGCCGGCCGGTCGGCGGACCGCGCCCGGACGCACAGCGACGCCGGGCAGCCACGGGGGGAGCCGCCCGGCGTCGGTCTGTCGCTCCGACGGGGGATGCGGAGCGCTCCTGCAGTATGACATGTGACCAGGTTGACAGCGCAGCCGATCGCGGAGATTGCCCTGCCGATTCACCGGCCGTCGGTCGCGGTCTCCCGGCCGCCGGTGCCGGGGCGCTCGCCGCCGGCCGCTCCGCCGGGTCCCCCCGTCCCGGCCTGCCCGATCCCGACGTCACCGGCAGCGGGCAGCGCAGCGCGCGGCGGTGGGCCGAGCGTGGTCCGGGGGAGCGGGGCGGCGTTCTCCCGCCCGGCGTTGGCGACGATCACGGCCACGTAGGGAAGCAGCGTGCCCAGGGCGAGCGTGACGACGGCGAGGGGGCGACTGACGTCCCACAGCGCCACGGTCAGCAGCACCGACGCGGTGCGCACCAGCATCGCGATCGTGTAGCGGCGCTGCCGCGCTCTGACGTCCTCCGTCAGGCTCGTCCGCGCACCGCTGATGCGGTACACCTCGGGCTCACTGCCGCCGCGTCGCCACCGTGCCATGGTCCACCATCCGATTCGTCCGGGAACACGAATCCCGCCCGGATTCACACGGTACTCCCGGGCCGGCCCCCGACGGCGGCGGGGGC
>NZ_JAAVJC010000231.1 GCF_012033785.1 Streptomyces bohaiensis | reverse complement strand
GCCCCGCACCAGGCGCCGGCTGGTGCTGGGCGGGCGGGACGTGCTGCGGTGCCGGCGCCTGGTGCGGGGCCGCGGGCGGGGCGTGCTGCGCCCGCGGGGGGTCGTACGGCGGCTGGTCGGCGGGGGCCGCCTGACCGGGGGCGGCGGCAGCAGCCACCGGGGCAGGCGGCTGCTGAACGGCCGGCGCGGGCGCGGCGGCCGGGGCAGGCGCGGCGGCAGCCTGCGCGAAGCCTCCGCGCTCCAGCCGCTCCAGCCGGGTCTGCAGCGACCGCTCGTCGGAGTAGGCCGCGGGCAGCAGCACCCGGGCGCAGATCAGCTCCAGCTGGAGTCGCGGCGAGGTCGCGCCGCGCATCTCGGTCAGTCCGTTGTTGACGAGGTCGGCGGCGCGGCTGAGCCCGGCCGGGCCGAAGCGGTTCGCCTGGGCCGTCATCGTCTGCAGGGTGTCGACCGGGACGTCGATCAGCCCCTTGTCGGCGGCCTCCGGCACCGCCGCGAGGATCACCAGGTCCCGGAGCCGCTCCAGCAGGTCGGCGACGAACCGGCGGGGGTCGTGCCCGCCCTCGATCACCCGGTCCACCACCTCGAAGGCGGCGGCGCCGTCCCCGGCGGCGAAGGCGTCGACCACCGAGTCGAGCAGCGCGCTGTCGGTGTAGCCGAGCAGCGCCGTCGCCATCGGGTAGGTCACCCCGTCGTCGGCGGCGCCCGCGAGCAGCTGGTCCATGACGGACATCGAGTCACGCACCGAGCCGGCGCCCGCCCGCACCACCAGCGGCAGCACCGCGCCGTCCACCGGGATCGCCTCGCGCTCGCACACCTCGGCGAGGTAGTCGCGGAGGGTGCCGGGCGGGACGAGCCGGAAGGGGTAGTGGTGGGTCCGCGACCGGATGGTGCCGATCACCTTCTCCGGCTCGGTCGTGGCGAAGATGAACTTGAGGTGCTCCGGCGGCTCCTCGACCACCTTCAGCAGGGCGTTGAACCCCGCGGAGGTGACCATGTGCGCCTCGTCGACGATGTAGATCTTGTAGCGGCTGGAGGCCGGGCCGAAGAACGCCTTCTCGCGGAGCTCACGGGCGTCCTCGACGCCGCCGTGCGAGGCGGCGTCGATCTCGATGACGTCGATGGAGCCGGGCCCGCCACGGGCGAGGTCCTGGCAGGACTGGCACTCGCCGCACGGATCGGGGGTGGGGCCCTGGGCGCAGTTGAGGCAGCGCGCCAGGATGCGGGCGCTGGTCGTCTTGCCGCACCCGCGCGGGCCGCTGAAGAGGTACGCGTGGTTGACGCGGTTGTTCAGCAGGGCCTGCCGCAGCGGGTCGGTCACGTGCTCCTGCCCGATGACCTCGGCGAAGGTCTCGGGGCGGTAACGGCGGTACAGCGCGAGGGACGACACACTCACGACGATATCGGCCCCGACCGACAACCCGTCCCGCCGCACATCCGAGCCGGTGCCCGTGGGCCGGGAACGATCACCGAACGGAGCGCGCCGGGAGCGGCGCATCGGGGACCGGCGGGGTGCCCGGGGAACGACTACGCCCCCCACGCACCCGCCAGAGCCAACCTACCCTTGCTGCCTTCCGGCCCTGGGGGAGTTCAGTCAGATAGCGCCGCGTGAGGGGCTGACGCCAGCCTACCCGATTCCCGGCACGCTCCGCCCCCACCCGCCCCCGCGCCGGGCGGTCACCCGTCCGGCGGTAGCCGCACACCGCGGCGACGGGCCCCGGCAGGCGCCGGCCGCCGGGGTCCATGGTCGCGAGCACCCCCTCACGTCTTGTACAGTTCTCGGCGGAGGATTCGCCTAGTGGCCTAGGGCGCACGCTTGGAAAGCGTGTTGGGTTCACACCCTCACGAGTTCGAATCTCGTATCCTCCGCCCAGCCTTCACCGGGCTGAACGTAGGGCCCCACCGCCTCGGCGGTGGGGCCCTACGTCGTTGTCCCGCACCCGTTGTCCCGGCCGTTGTCCACAGCGGGGCTCTCGGGCGTTCGTCGCGAAGCAGCGAGACCACGTCTCGTCCGTCCGCCGGTGCCGGGAAGCCGGCAGCGTCTCGGCAGGTGGACCGTCGGGCGGACGTGCCGGTCGGCCGTCAGTGGCGGGTCCTATCGTCTGCACCAGGACCGACTGGTCGTGACGACGGGGGACGAGGGACATGCGGGCTGCGGAATCACACTTCGCGGATCTGGTGCAGGGGCGGGCGCAGCAGTTCCAGGTGCCGCTCTATCAGCGGACGTATTCCTGGACGGAGAAGCAGCTGGCGCAGCTGTGGCTCGACATCCTGGACCAGGCCGAGTTGGTGGACGTCGACACCGCGGCGAGCACGCACTTCCTCGGCTCCGTCGTCCTCGCGCCGTCGCCGCAGAACGAGGCGACGTTCCCCCGCTGGCTGGTCGTCGACGGCCAGCAGCGGTTGACCACCCTCTCGCTCGTGCTGACCGCGATCCGCGACCACCTCGCCGAGGCGCACCCGGACGAGGCGGAGCGCATCGACGAGGAGTACCTCGTCAACAAGCGCAAGAAGGGGAACGACCACTTCCGCCTGCTGCCGACACAGGCGGACCGGCCGCAGTACGCCGCCCACGTGCTGCGGGCGCAGGTTGAACAGCTCCCGGACGACCGGGTGGTCACGGCGTACCGCTTCTTCCGTCGCAAGCTCGCCGACCTGGCCGGAGCCGCGACCGACGCCGCTGCGGGGGTGCGGGAGGTGCTGCGGATCGAGCAGGCCGTCACCTCCCGGCTGATGCTGGTGACCATCACGGCGGAGCGCGGCGACAACGTGCACCGCATCTTCGAGTCGCTCAACAACACCGGGCTGAAGCTGAGTCAGGCCGACCTGCTGCGCAACTACCTGTTCATGCGGCTGCCGACCCGGGGCGAGGAGGTCTACGAGCACAGCTGGTTGCCGTTGCAGAGCAGTCTGACCAACGACGAGCTGGAGCAGCTGATGTGGCTGCAGCTGGTGCTCGACGGCGACGACCGGGTGCGGCGCCGGGACCTCTACACGGCGCAGCAGCAGCGCTTCGAGCCCGGCGCGGGCGGGGAGGCCGCCTCCGAGGCGGGCATTGAGGACTACGTCAGGGAACTGCACCGCCGCAGCTTCCTGTTCCGGCGGATCGTCCGGCCGGCGGAGGAGCCCGACCCGGTGCTGCGCGGTGCGCTGCAGCGGCTGCGGGAGTGGCAGGCAGTGGTGACCTACCCCGCGCTGATGGTGGTGCTGGAACAGCTCGACCGGGGCGCTGCGGATGCCGCCGAGGCGGCCCGTGCCCTGTCGTACATCGAGAGCTTCCTGGCACGGCGAATGATCTGCCGGGTGCCCACCAACAATCTCAACCGGATCTTCCAGTCGGTGCCGGCGCAGCTGCCACAGGGCGAGGGGGTGGCGGACGGACTGCACCGGTTGCTCTCCGCGGCGAACCGGTTCTGGCCGGACGACGAGGAACTGCGGGAGAGGTTCCGCGGGGCGCCGTTCTACCAGTACGGGCGGTGGAACCAGCGCCGCATCGTCCTCCAGCGGCTGGAGGAGAGCCACGAGCATCCCGAGCCGGTCGACTTCGCGTCGGCGGAGCTGACCATCGAGCACGTGATGCCGCAGTCGCCCGGCGAGGCGTGGCTGCGGGTGCTCGCGGAGGACGCCGAGAGCGCGGCGCAGGGCGAGTCGGCGGAGGAGTTGCACGCCCGGCTACTGCACACGCTCGGCAACCTGACGCTGACCGGCGTCAACGCCCAGCTGTCCAACCATCCCTTCGAGCGCAAGCAGGGGCTGCTGGACAGCAGTCGGCTGGAGATGAACCGCCGGATCGCCGCCACCGACCGCTGGGGTGTGGAGCAGATCCTGGCGCGGGCCGACGACCTCGCCGACCGGGCGGTCCGCATCTGGCCCGCCCCGCAGCAGCGCCGGGGGCGCGCGGAGCGGAGCCGGGACTGGCGCCTCGCCCACCAGGTGCTCGCCGTGCTGCCGCACGGCACCTGGACCTCCTACGGCGACCTCGCCGCGTTCGTCGGTTCGGGGGCGCAAGCGGTGGGGGCGCACCTGGCCAACACCGAGGGTGTGGTCAACGCCTACCGGGTCCTCAACGCCGACGGCAGGGTGGCGGACGGTTTCCGGTGGACGGGGTCGGACGGCGGCGATGTCCGTTCCCGGCTCGCGGCGGACGGGGTCCGGTTCGCGGCCGGTGGCGGCGCCGATCCGGCGCAGCGGCTGAGCGTGGACGATCTGGCAGTGCTCCTCGACACCGCGGAGGGCGGCGGGGATGCGGAGTCCGCGCCGCCGGTGGCTGCCGCGCCGGTGGCTGTCGGGCGGGCGGACAACGGCGGGGAGACACGGGCCGCACGGTTCCTGCGGCAGCTGGCGGCGGACGACTCGCCTGCCACCGTCGCCGCGGTACAGGAGTTGCTCGCCGGGTGGGAGAAGCTCGACGGCTGGGTCGCTCACGGCTCGGGCACTGTCACCACCAGCGCGTATCTGATGCTGGGCCGCGCAGGGCTGCCCGGCCAGGGCATCTGGCCGCTGACGCTGTACCCCGGCAGCGGGCGGGGCGGCACCGCTGAGGTGGTGTTCGCGCACATGGCCCGCCGCGAGCCCTTCGTTGAGCGGGAGCGGCGCGTGGAGTTGCTGAACCGGCTCAACGCCGTGGACGGCGTCGCGATCCCGGAGGGCAAGTTGGCGCTGCGCCCCACGTTCCGCCTCGCCGTCCTGGAGGACGCGGCGAACCGGGAGCGGCTGCTCACGACGCTTGCGTGGTTCCGGGACTGCTGGGAGCAGCGCGACCGGCCCTGACCTTGCGGTCCGGGGCGGCAGCGCGGGCGGCGGCCCGGGGCGCGGTGCCCCGGGGGTCAGTCGCCGGGATGCCCGCCGGGCTCGGGGAGTCGGGCGAGGAGGTCCGGGGTGGTGATCAGGCCGGTGGCGCCGATGAGGCGGTGGGCGACGACGAGGCCGGCGGCGTGGACGGCGGGTCCGGCGTCGCTGGCGCAGGCGTCGGTGAGGACCCGCACGGTATGGCCGCGTTCGAAGGCGTCCACCGCCGACTTGAGGACGCACGAGTCGGTGGCGATGCCGCAGAAGACGAGGTCGGTCCAGCCGGCCGCGGTGATGAGCGCGTCGGCGGCGGGGGTGAAGCAGGTGTAGCCCGGCTTGTCGATCACGGCGTGGGCGTCCGGTACCAGCGGCGCGAGTGCGGAGACGATGTCGGTCTCCGGCGCGGACCGGAGCCTGGTCCAGTCGAGGTGGCGCTCGAAGGGGCTCCCCGGGTGGTTGAGGTAGCGGGTGAGGACCACCGGTCGGCCGGCGGCGCGCCAGCGGCCGGCCAGCGCGGCGATCGCGGGTGGCAGGTGCTCGGTGTGCTGGTTGATGAAGCCGTTCTGCACGTCGACCACGACCAGCGCCGCGCCGTCGACGTTCACCACGCCGCTCGCTCCAGCCATCGGCGCTCCTCTCCTCCGCGCATCCTCCGCGTCAGCCTGCCCTGCCGGGACGGGTTTCGACCGCTCGGCGGGCCACGGGAAATCCGTGGAGGACGCGTGACGTTCATGTGACCATGACGAGCCCGGAGTTGAGGGGCACCGATTGATTGTGCCCGTTCAGTGACGGGTTATGATCGCGCGCCGCGTGGGGCGGCATCTGTAGCGACCGAAGTGGACACGCCGTGCTGCTCGTCATCCTGTTGATCTTCGCGATACCGACCGCAGTCTTCGTGATCTGGCTGGTCGGCTCGTTCGTGCTGGACTTCGTCCGCGAGTATCGCAACCCCACCTCGGACACCGACCCGGACGACGGAACGGTCGACGACGAGGACACGGCCGCGACCGCGGAGGACGAGGGCTACGTGATGTCCGACCAGGTCGCCGCTCTCGGCCTGCTGCCACCGGATCGCCAGAACACCAAGACCAGCAGGGCGGAGCAGCCCGAGGTCGTCTTCGCGGTCGAAGCGGCCCGCAGTGGCGCGTGGCGCCCCGCGGCGGAGCTGATGGAGAAGACCGGCGACGACTGGGAGCGCCGCTCCGCCCTCGCCTTCCAGCTCGGTGAGGTCGCCGCCGTCGACGACACCTGGTTGCGGGAGTGGGACGCCGAACGTCCCGACTCGGCGGACGCGGCCGTCGTCGCCGGCAGGGGCGCCGTCATTCGCGCGTGGAAGTTCCGGGGCGCCAAGCTGGCCTCGCACACCACCGACGAGCAGTTCCGGGACTTCCACCAGGTTCTGGTGCGGGCCCGCGGCATCAACGGGCGTGCTGCCGAGCTGAACCCCGCGGACCCGACCCCCTACATCTGTGAGATCTGGATCGGCCTCGGCCTCGGCTACCCGCACGAGGTGATGCACGCGCTGTGGGAGGAGATCACCGCCCGTGCGCCCCACCACTACGAGGCCCACTTCTCCGCGCTCCAGTACTGGAGCGCCAAGTGGCGCGGCTCGCACGAGCTCGCGATGGGGTTCGCCACCCGTGCGGCGAACAACGCGCCTCCCGGGAGTCTGCTCTCGGCGATGCCGCTGCTCGCCCACTACGAGTACGCGCTGAACACCGGGGCGCCGGACTCCGAGGACTGCACGCCGGAGATGGTCAAGCGGGTCGACGCGGCGCTGCTGGACGTCGCGGCGGCGGACCCGGACGGGCCGCGCACGGCTGAGGTACGGCATCTGCTGGCGGCGTTCCTGACCATGCAGGAGCGCGACGAGGCGGCGCTGGAGCAGTTCCGCCTGGTCGACGGGTATGTGGGCGCCGTGCCGTGGCGCTACTCGTCCGACCCGGCGGCCGAGTTCTGCCGGGTGCGAGACACCGCGGTGGAGCGCGCCCACGCCAAGGCCTGACCACCGGCGCGCACACGCCTGCCCCGCCCGCTCCCGACCGCTGCCCCGCCGGCCCCCGGCGGGGCAGCGTCGTCCCCGAGGGGCCCGCCGGACGCCCGTCACCCCGGGCGTACGAGCAGCGCGTACTGCGGCAGCGCGACCAACAGCAGCACGGTGCCCGCCTCTATCCAGCGGTACTTGACGCGGATGATCCGGCTGGTGCGCTCCAGCGACGCCAGGAGTGGGGCGGCCGGGTCCCGGCCGATCTGCTCGAACGCCCGGCGCAGCCGTTCGCCGGTCATCTCCCCGGTGACGTGCTGGAAGTAGCCGGGTGCCGTCCGCAGGGCACCGGCCCCGCGCATGCGGTGGCGGGGGGCGATGGCGCGGACGAAGCAGCCGACGGCCAGCAGCCCGCAGGCCACCCCCGACCACCACAGCACACCGCCCGACCCCGCCGCGTCCGGCGGCCCCTTCGTGACGCCGCTGACCGCGATGCCCATGACCGCGCCGGTGAAGGCGAGCAGCACGGCGGCCTTGGTGTCGGCGCGGGTCAGTTCGGCGGCGTTGGCGGCCGCGAACCGCTCGATCGCCGCCACCACACCGCCGGCCTGTCCGTCCTCGTCCCGGCCCCGGTCCCGAAGGGCGGGCGGGCGGCGCGGCCTCGCCGGGTTGGGCCCGCCCGCCCCCCGTCGGCGGCGGGCGGGTAAGGGGACGACCACGGCGCCGCCCGGCCG
>NZ_JAAVJC010000230.1 GCF_012033785.1 Streptomyces bohaiensis | reverse complement strand
GCCGGCACCTCCGCGGTCCCGCCGGGGAGCGGCGGGCCGGCGAGGTCTGCGAGCAGCGCGTCGAAGGGCGACACGGCCCGGCCGGGAGCCCCGGCCGGGGTGTCGTCGCCGGCTGCGGGGGAAGCGGCGGGGCCGTCGGTGTCGCGGTCCGCGACGGGGGCCTCCGCGGGCGCGGGGGCGGCGGGTTCCTCATCGGGGGCGGGACCACCCCGGTCGGACCAGGCGGGGGCGTCCGGCCCGGCGGCCCCGGCAGGCATGTCCGCGTCGCTGCCTGCGGCCGCGTCGGTGCCGGTGACCGCGTCGGTGCCGGTGCCTGCGGCCGTGTCGGTGTCGGCGGCAGTGTCGGTGTCGGCGGCAGTGGCCGTGTCGGTGTCGGCGGTGCTCGCCTCGGGGGGTGTGGTGCTCCGGCTCGGCTCGTGGGGATGTACCTCGGGCGACCGGTCGGCGGCCGCGGCCCTATCCGGTACGGGTGCGGCGTCCGCGGCGGCCGCGGCGTCCTCGCCCTGGTCCCGGCCGTCGGTGGTAGCCGGGTTCACACCGTCGGCGGGCGCCGTCGGTGTCGCGTCCTCGCGGCCCCCGGTGCGGGGCTCCCGCGCAGGGCCGCCGCTCACTGCTGGGCCTCCATCGCGACCCGCAGCGCGGCGATGCCGCGGGAGCCGTACGCCTTCACCGAACCGGTCGATATCCCCAGCGAGTCGGCGACCTCGGCCTCGGACATGTCGGCGAAGTACCGCAGCACCAGCACCTCGCGCTGGCGGCGCTGGAGGTTGCGCATCGCCTTGATGAGGTCGGCGCGTTCCAGCTTGTCGTAGGCGCCTTCCTCGGCGCTCGCCATGTCGGGCATCGGCTTCGACAGCAGCTTCACGCCGAGGATGCGGCGGCGGAGCGTGGAGCGGGACAGGTTGACGACGGTCTGGCGCAGGTAGGCGAGGGTCTTCTCGGGGTCGCGGACCCGGCTGCGGGCGGAGTGGACCCGGATGAACGCCTCCTGCACGACGTCCTCGCAGGAGGCGGTGTCGTCGAGGAGGAGTGCGGCGAGGCCGAGAAGGGAGCGGTAGTGCTGCTGGTAGGTCGCGGTCAGCTGGTCGACGGACGTGCCCTCAGCCATGGAGGTGTCCGTGTCCTCGGCGGCTATCCGGACCTGCGCCGCCTCGTGGGCCGGTATCGGGGCGATCACCGGGAACCCCGCAACGGGACGCGGGAGGGCGGTCGGCCGGTGCACGGGTGCGGTGAATTCCAGTACCTCTGCCACGCTTGTTGGACACGCGCTCCCCCGCGTTGGTTGTACGGCGCGCACAGGTTTCTCGCCGCCGGGCACACCGCCCTCATCCGTACCGCCTGCCTCCGTCCGGGGCTCCGATCCGCGGGTCGCGCACCGGGCGCGTGGGCTCTGCCCGACGCCTCCGCCGACACGTCGTTCGCGCCGCGGGGGCGTCAATCCTCCCCCGCGTGATGGGCTCGATCAACCCGGCCGCGGCCGTGAGTTGATCACGGAACGTTCACAGTTGAGCAGCATCGGACATCCGAGCGACCACTACCGGACAACCGGTCAGGCGGTGACCGATGTGCCGTCGAGGTGGCGCTGCGGGCCCGGCCGGCGGACGGCGGGCGGCGGTGCGCCGACCGTGCTGCGATCCTGACGGCATGGCACACCCATCCCACCCCGTCGCCGAGCTGGACGGGCGGCCCATGACCGACGAAGCGCTGCTCGCGACCGCTCTCAC
Source organism: Streptomyces bohaiensis (assembly GCF_012033785.1). Classification (GTDB taxonomy): domain Bacteria; phylum Actinomycetota; class Actinomycetes; order Streptomycetales; family Streptomycetaceae; genus Streptomyces; species Streptomyces bohaiensis. Next base: position 5,785 of record NZ_JAAVJC010000230.1, on the reverse strand, counting down.
CGGCTACGGACACTTCACGACGATGCGGGTCACCGGGGCGCACCGGGTCCGTGGACTCGACCTCCACCTGGCGCGGCTCGTCCGCGACTGCGGGGTGCTGTTCGGCACGGAACCGGACACCGCCGCGGTGGTGCGGTCCGTGCGCCGGGCGGTGGAGCGGAACCGCGCCGCGGTGACTCCCGGTGACGATGTGGTGGTCCGGGTTTCGCTGATCGCCCCCGAGTTCGACGTGGTCCGTCCCCCGGCCGCCGCCGTGCCGCGGGTGCTGGTGACGGTGCGCGAGGCACCGGCCGCGCGGCTTGCTCCGCTGCGGGTGCGGACCGCCCGGTACGTCCGCGAGATGCCGACGGTGAAGCACAGCTCGCTCCTCGGCGCGCTGCACACCCGCCGCGCCGCGCAACTCGACGGCTGGGACGACGTGTTGTTCATCGACCGCGAGGGTCGGGTCACCGAGGGTGCGACCTGGAACGTGGGATTCGTGCGGGACGGCGACGTGGTCTGGCCCAGGGGCGACGCCCTGGCCGGCGTCACCGCCGCGCTGCTGCGACGCACGGAACCAGGCAGCTCGGCGCAGGTCGCGGCGACGGAACTGGCGGCGATGGACGCGGCGTTCGCGACCAACGCCGGGTTCGGCGTCCGGCCGCTGGCCGCCGTCGACGGGACGCGGTTCGACCCCGGCCATCCCGTCCTCGACCGGCTCCACCGCGCCTACCTCGCCGTCCCCGCCCAACCGCTCTGAGGGCGCGCCGCCGACGCCCGGCCCGCGATGGTCGGGCGTGGCGGTGGAAGTCGGTGGCGGTGGTGGCCGGTGGCGGTGGTGGCCGGTGGCGGTGGTGGCCGGCGGCGGTGAGAACGCCGGCGGCGGTGAGAACGCCGACGGCCGGTCGTCCCCCGCGGGTGCGGGGGACGACCGGCCGGAGCGGTGCGCGTGACGCCGCCGGTCACCCGACCGGGCGGCGGTGTGCCGTTCCGCCCGGTGTCCGGGCGGAACGGGTCAGCGGCCGGTGCCGCCGTAGACGACGGCCTCGTCGCTGTCGGAGTCCAGACCGAACGCGGTGTGCACCACACGCACCGCCTCGTTGACGTCGGCCTCGCGGGTGACGACCGAGATGCGGATCTCCGAGGTGGAGATCAGCTCGATGTTCACCCCGGCGTTGGACAGCGCCTCGAAGAAGGTCGCGGTCACGCCCGGGTTGGTCTTCATCCCGGCGCCGACCAGCGAGATCTTGGCGATCTGGTCGTCGTAGCGCAGCGACTCGAAGCCGATGGCACCCTTGCGCTTCTCCAGCGCGTTGATGGCGGTGGGGCCGTCGGTCTTCGGCAGCGTGAAGGAGATGTCGGTCAGCCCGGTCGCTGCGGCGGAGACGTTCTGCACCACCATGTCGATGTTGATCTCGGCATCGGCGACGACGCGGAAGATCGCCGCGGCCTCGCCCGGCTTGTCGGGGACTCCGACGATCGTGATCTTCGCCTCGGAGGTGTCGTGCGCGACACCGGAGATGAGCGCCTGCTCCATCGGCTGGTTCCCTCGCGGTTCGTTGCTGACCCAGGTGCCCTGCAGTCCGGAGAAGGACGACCGCACGTGGATCGGGATCTGATAGCGGCGTGCGTACTCGACACAGCGGTGCAGCAGCACCTTGGAGCCGGAGCTGGCCAGCTCCAGCATCTCGCCGGCCGAGATCCAGTCGATCTTGCGTGCCTTCGGCACGACCCGCGGGTCGGCGGTGAAGACGCCGTCCACGTCGGTGTAGATCTCGCAGACCTCGGCGTCGAGGGCGGCGGCGAGCGCGACGGCGGTGGTGTCGGACCCGCCGCGGCCCAGCGTGGTGATGTCCTTGCGCTTCTGGGAGACGCCCTGGAAGCCGGCGACGATCGCGATGTTGCCGTCGTCGACGGAGCTCTTGATGCGCCCGGGCGTGACGTCGATGATCCGCGCCTTGTTGTGCACGGAGTCCGTGATGACACCCGCCTGGCTGCCCGTGAAGGACTGCGCCTCGTGACCCAGGGATTTGATGGCCATGGCCAGCAGGGACATGGAGATGCGCTCGCCCGCGGTCAGCAGCATGTCGAACTCGCGCCCCGACGCGACCGGCGACACCTCCTTGGCGAGGTCGATCAGCTCGTCCGTTGTGTCACCCATCGCGGACACCACGACGACGACCTGGTGGCCGTTCTTCTTGGTGTCGACGATTCGCTTGGCAACGCGCTTGATGCCTTCGGCATCGGCAACGGAGGAGCCGCCGTACTTCTGCACGACAAGGCCCACGTGTGCTCGCTCCTCGAATCAGTCTCGCTCTCCGGGCCCCCTCGCGGAGGACACCGGCCGGCTCAGCTTACCGAGCGGACACCTTTCGCCCATTTCGCCGCCACATCATGAGACGGTGTGCCCGCTCCGGGGTCACCCCTGCCCGTCCCACCAGGCGACACACCGAACGTGCGGCAGCTCACAGCGGCGAAACCACCCGTAAGGGCGCATTACATCCGCTCACGGCACCTTCACATGCGCTGCGCAGCGACGCACTCACGGCTCCACCGGGGGCGCCACCGGGCGCACGAAAGGGGCCGCGCGTGGCGCCGGGGGCCTCGTGGGGCAGAACGGACGAGGGTGCGTCCACGGCGTGCCCGGCCGACCCCTGCCCGGCCGCGCGCGCCCGGCCGGGCAGGGGTCGCACCACCGCAGCCGGGGGAACGGCCGGCCGCCCGCGGGAAACGACCGACCGCGCCGCTCCGCCACCCCCGGCAGGGGCGGCGGAGCGGCGCGGTCGCCGAGCGGCCGGGGACGGCCGCGGCCGTCAGGCCCGGTCGGGACGCAGCCCGAGCGGCGCGGCGATCTCCACCGCCATCACCCTGCCGGCCTGGCGCTCCAGGTCGCCGTCCTCCACCTCGGTGTCGGTGTCCAGTCCGTCGAGCTCCGCCAGGGGCGTGTCGAGCCGGACGTGCGCCACCAGCGACTGCACCGCGCGCAGCGCGGCACCGGCGGTGGGGCCCCAGTTGGAGAGGTAGGAGAACTGCCACCACCACAGCGCCTCGCTGACGCGACCCGCCCGGTAGTGGGCCATGCCGTGCCGCAGGTCGGTGACGACGTCCGCGAGGTCGTCGGAGATCCGGCACGCCACGGGCATGGCCCGCGGCACGTACGGGTCGAACACCTCGGAGTAGACGTCCACCGGCGCCAGCAGTCGGGCCAGCCCGTCACGCAGCCCGTCCATGTCGGGCTCGGGGCCGGTGTCCGGCTCGTAGCGCTCCTCGGGGACCACGTCCTCGTGGGCGCCGAGGCGCCCACCGGCGAGGAGCAGCTGCGAGACCTGCAACAGCAGATGCGGTACGGCGCTGTCGGGGTCGTCGCCCTTGGCGATCTCCGCGACGGCGATGATGAAGCTCTCGATCTGGTCGGCGATCTGGACGGCGAAGGCGTCCGGGCCCTCGACGGCTGCGGTGACCGCCTCGGGGCTCCTCAGCACGGCGGTGGGCGTGGGCCCGCCCGTCGCGTCCAGGAGCTCGGTGGCGGTGAGTGCGGTGGGTGCGGTGGTGGCATCAGACATCGAGTAGTCGCCTCCCCTCGAAGGCACGCCCGAGCGTGACCTCGTCGGCATATTCCAGGTCTCCCCCGACGGGCAGCCCGCTGGCCAGGCGGGTGACCTTCAGGCCGAACGAGCCGACCATGCGGGCCAGGTACGTGGCCGTGGCCTCGCCCTCCAGGTTGGGATCGGTGGCCAGGATCAGCTCGGTCACCGTGCCGTCGGCGAGGCGCGCGAGGAGCTCCTTCACCCGGAGGTCCTCCGGGCCGATACCGTCGATCGGGCTGATCGCGCCGCCCAGCACGTGGTAGCGCCCCCGGAACTCCCGGGTGCGTTCGATCGCCACCACGTCCTTGGACTCCTCGACCACGCAGATGACCGAGGGATCACGCCGGGGGTCGCGGCAGACCCGGCACTGCTCGTCCTGCGCGACGTTGCCGCACACCGAGCAGAACCGGACCTTGGCCTTGACCTCGTTCAGCGTCTGCGCGAGCCGGCGCACGTCCACCGGATCGGCCTGGAGGATGTGGAAGGCGATCCGCTGCGCGCTCTTGGGACCGACGCCGGGCAGCCTGCCCAACTCGTCGATGAGGTCCTGGACCACGCCTTCGTACACGGATGCCTTCCTTGTTCTTTCCCTTGAACGTCGGTGGGTTTGAGGCTAGTTGTCCGACCGCTCCACCGCTACCACATGGCCGTCACCCACGTGGGTCAACCTGCGCCCCGCACGCCCCGGCCGTCCCGCCGCCGCAGCGACCGGCGGGGCCGGGGCGCGGCGGTCAGAAGGGCAGGCCGGGGATGCCGCCGCCGCCCATGCCCTGGGCCAGCGGGCCGAGCTTGGCCTGCTGGAGCTGCTGCGCGTTGTCGTTGGCGGCGCGCACCGCGGCCACCACCAGGTCGGCGAGGGTCTCGGTGTCCTCGGGGTCGACCGCCTTGGGGTCGATCTCCAGCTCCTTCAGCTCGCCGGCGCCGGTCACCACCGCCTTGACCAGGCCGTTGCCGGCGGAACCCTCGACGGGGGTCTCGGCGAGTTCCTGCTGCGCCTGCGCGAGGTCCTGCTGCATCTTCTGGGCCTGCTGCAGCAACTGCTGCATGTCCGCCCCACCACCGGGAAACACGGCCGCTCCTGGGAGTCGATGAAAAGCACGTACCCCTTGAGCCTACGGTCTGCCGTCGCCGAGCACTCCTCGATGTCCCATTCACGGGGGAACGCCCCGCCCGGCGCGGCCCCCGGCAGCCCGGGGAACCGCTCCGCGGCGCCCGCGGCAGGAGCGCCGCCCGGCGGACGCGTCGGGGGCGCGGGGGTGTCGGGCGGCGGTGCGGCTACTCGTTCTGGAACTGCTCGATGATCGTCGCGCCCAGACCGTTGATGATCAGCTCCGAGCCGGAGAGCGCCTTCTCGTCCAGGTCGGCGTCGTCGTACGCCGGCATGTCGTCCTCGATGGCGACCGGTGGCGAAGCGGGTCGACCGGGCGAGGCCGCCGCCGCGGCGGAGGCACCGCCGTACCCGCCGCCGGGGCCACCCGCCCCACCCTGACCGCCAGGACCACCGGGAGGGGACTGGTGACCGCCGTTCGCTCCGCCCGGCCCGCCCGGCCCGCCCTGACCGGGACCGTGGCCCCGACCGCCGCCAGGGGGAGCACCGGCGCCCGGGCCGCCGTGGGCCTGGCTGCCCTGCGGTCCGCCGCCGTACGGTCCACCGCCGGGGCCGCCGTCCGCCGGCGGTGACGTCGGCTGCGGCGCGGGGGGCGCCGCGGGCTGCGGCGGGGAGAATCCCTGGCCGCCGCCGAAGGAACCTCCGCCGCCGGGACCGGCCGGGGCGGAGCCGCCCCCGCCGCCCTCGACGACGGACTCGACCTTCCACTGGCCCCCCAGCACCTCGCCCAGGGCCTCGCACAGCAGCGCGTCGCTGTTGCTGTTGACGAAGCTGTCGCGGGCACCGGCGGTCGCGAAGCCGAGGCGGAGAGTCGAACCGTCCTCCCCGCTGATGCGGGCGTTCTGGCTCAACAGGATCCAGCTGAAGCGCCGGCGCTTCTTCACCGCCTCCAGCACCGCATCCCAGCGCGGCTGCACCTGCGGAACCCCGCCGGTGGCCAGGGGCGGCGGAGCCTGCTGCGGCTCGGGCCGGTGGCCACCGGCCTGCTGCGGCGCGGCCGGGGCGGCGTGCTGGGCGGGGCGCTGCGCGCCGCCCTGTCCCGGTTGCACGGCACCCGGCCACGCTCCCGGCGTCGCCCCCGCGGCCGGGCGGGCGGCTCCCCCACCGGAGG
>NZ_JAAVJC010000022.1 GCF_012033785.1 Streptomyces bohaiensis | reverse complement strand
GGGCCAGCCGGGGCCGGGCAGTGCGTTCCACACCGCCCGTGGGGCGCGGCCGCCGGTCAGCGCGTCCAGGTAGGCGGCGCCGGCGCGGTAGTCCTGCCAGCCGCCGGGCTCCGGCGGCGCCGGGCGGGGCGGGGGTTCCGGGACCGCGGCTCGTTCGGCGCGCGCCATCCGGGGCGGAACGGCGAGTTGCACCACGTCCGCCAGGGAGCCCGCGTACCGGTCGGCCACCGAACGGCACAGGGTGAGCAGTTCCGGAGTGAGCACCGGTTCCGGCGAGAGCACCTGGGCGAGCGGGGCGAGCGTGCCGGGGAAGTCGCTGCGGGCCACCCGTTCCACCACGAAGCCGTTGATCAGCCCGCCGCCCTCGCGGCGTCCGCCGCGCTCCCCGGCGCCGAACCGCACACGCACCCGTACGCCGGGACGGGCGTCGGCGTCGAGCGCCTCGGGGACGGCGTAGTCGAAGAGCCGGTCCAGGTGCAGCTGGCCCTTGTCCACCAGGACCCGCGCCACGGGGAGCGCAGACGCCCGCGGGGCGTCGCGCCAGGTCCGGGGCCGCGCCCGCGGTTGCTTCCCGGCACCGGCGCCTCGTACCCCGCTGAGCAGCGCGAGCTGTTCGGGGCCCTCCTGCTGGTCGTGCTCGGTACTCACCCGGCCAGTACACCAGACGTCGCGGACAGCGGCCGGTCTCCGCCCCCGCCCGCCCGCGGAGGTGTGCGAGACCCCGCGGCCGTGGGCGGACGGTCCGGACAGGCCGCGGCCGTGTGCCCCCGGCCGCGGGGGCCGGGGGAACAGGGGTGGTGCACTGCGTGCGGTGTCAGACGCCGGCGGCGGCGCGCAGCTGCTCGGTGCGGTCGGTGCGCTCCCAGGTGAAGTCGGGGAGGGCGCGGCCGAAGTGCCCGTAGGCGGCGGTCTGCGCGTAGATCGGGCGCAGCAGGTCCAGGGCTCGGATGATGGCGGCCGGCCGCAGGTCGAAGACCTCGCGGATGGCCTGCTCGATGCGCTCCACGTCGACCCGGTGGGTGCCGAAGGTCTCGACGAAGAGGCCGACGGGCTCGGCCTTGCCGATGGCGTACGCGACCTGCACCTCGCACCGGGTGGCGAGTCCGGCGGCGACGACGTTCTTGGCGACCCAGCGCATGGCGTAGGCGGCGGAGCGGTCCACCTTGGACGGGTCCTTGCCGGAGAAGGCGCCGCCGCCGTGCCGGGCCATGCCGCCGTAGGTGTCGATGATGATCTTCCGGCCGGTCAGACCGGCGTCGCCCATCGGGCCGCCGATCTCGAAGCGGCCGGTCGGGTTGACCAGCAGCCGGTAGTTGTCGGTGTCGATCTTGATGCCGTCCGCGACCAGGGCCTTCAGCTCGGGCTCCACCACGAACTCCCGGATGTCCGGGGTGAGGAGCGAGTCCAGGTCGATGTCGGAGGCGTGCTGGCTGGAGACGACGACGGTGTCGAGCCGCACGGGCTTGTCGCCGTCGTACTCGATGGTGACCTGGGTCTTGCCGTCGGGCCGCAGGTAGGGGACGGTGCCGTTCTTGCGGGCGTCGGTGAGCCGCTGCGAGAGGCGGTGCGCGAGGTGGATCGGGAGCGGCATCAGCTCGGGAGTCTCGTCGCAGGCGTAGCCGAACATCAGCCCCTGGTCGCCGGCGCCCTGCCGGTCCAGCGCGTCGTCCTCGCCCTCGACCCGTGCCTCGTAGGCGGTGTCCACTCCCTGGGCGATGTCCGGGGACTGGGCGCCGATGGAGACGGAGACCCCGCAGGAGGCGCCGTCGAAGCCCTTCTTGGAGGAGTCATAACCGATCTCGAGGATCTTCGACCGGACCAGACCCGCGATGGGGGCGTATGCCTTGGTGGTGACCTCACCGGCGACGTGCACCAAGCCGGTGGTGATCAGCGTCTCGACGGCGACCCGCGAGGAGGGGTCCTCCTTCAGCAGGGCGTCGAGGATGGAGTCGCTGATCTGGTCAGCGATCTTGTCCGGGTGACCCTCGGTCACCGACTCCGAGGTGAAAAGGCGGCGCGACACATCGCTCCCTGGGGTTGCAGCGGCTGCTGGCTCGTTCGGCGAACGGCAGGCCGCAGGGCGGCGCCGCTCGCCGGCAGTCTATCGGGCGGGTCCGCCGCGGAGCCACGGCGTTCGCATACTGGGCGATTCGAGTCGGGTGCCGTACGCGTCCTGGCCGCTTCGCACCTTGATCGGTTCGGATCTGTTCGCTTCGCGGCCTGATCGGGCTCTGACTTCTTCCTGTTCGACCGGCGGCCGTTCAGGAGAGTGCAGGCTCGGCCGCCACGGCGTCCCAGACCGCGTCGGCGAGCACGTCCTTGGGACCGTACGGCACGTGGCGCTCACCACCGCGGGCGTCGAGGAGCACCGCCTCGTTGTCCTCGGTCCCGAACGCCCGCCCGCCGCCGACCTCGTTGACCACCAGCAGGTCGCATCCCTTGCGGGCCAGCTTGGCGCGCCCGGAGGCCAGCACGTCGTCGGTCTCGGCGGCGAAGCCCACGACCACCGCCGGCCGGTCGGCCCCGGGGGCCGCGAGCCCCGCCAGGATGTCGGGGTTGCGCTCCAGGGCGATGGGCTCGGGGTCGACCCCGTCGCGCTTCTTGATCTTCCCGGTGGCGACGCGGACGGGGCGGAAGTCGGCGACGGCCGCCGCCATCACCACCACGTCGGCACCGCGCGCCGCCTCCGTCACCGCCTCCGCCAGCTCGCGGGTGGTGGAGACGGGCACCACCGTCGCACCGGCCGGGTCCGGCAGCGCGGTGTTGGCCGCCACCAGGGTCACCTGCGCGCCGCGCGCCACCGCGGCGCGGGCCAGCGCGTAGCCCTGCTTGCCGGAGGAGTGGTTGCCGAGGAAGCGGACCGGATCGAGCGGTTCCCGGGTGCCGCCCGCGCTGATGACGACGCGGCGCCCGGCGAGGTCCCGCTCGCCCGCGCGCTCGCCCCGTGCCAGCACCCGGCGGCAGACGGCGAAGATCTCGGCCGGGTCGGGGAGCCGCCCCTTGCCGGTGTCGCTGCCCGTGAGCCGGCCGCTGGCGGGCTCGATGACGATCGCGCCGCGGTCGCGCAGCAGCGCGACGTTCTCACGGGTGGCCGGGTGCTCCCACATCTCCGTGTGCATGGCCGGGGCGAAGACCACCGGGCACCGTGCGGTGAGGAGGGTGTTGGTCAGCAGGTCGTCCGCGCGTCCGTGGGCGGCGCGCGCCAGCACGTCGGCGGTGGCCGGGGCCACCACCACGAGGTCGGCGCGCTGACCGATCCGGACGTGCGGCACCTCGTGCGCGTCCTGCCAGACCGTGTGGGAGGCGCGGCGGCCGGAGAGCGCCGCCCAGGTCGCCTCCCCGACGAACTGCAGTGCGGAGGCGGTGGGGGCCACCGTGACGGCGTGGCCCGACTCGGTGAACCGCCGCAGCAGCTCGCACGCCTTGTAGGCGGCGATGCCGCCGCCCACGCCCAGCACGATCTCGGGCCGAACGGCCCCGGTGCTCCGCGTCACTGTTCTCCTCCCGGGGCCCGCGCCTGGGCGCGCCCACCGCCGTCGCACTCCGCCGACGCGCCGGCAGCCCGGCGCGTCCGGCTCCAGGGTATGCGGCGGGGACGCACCTCCCGCGGTCGGGAAGCGGTCCCGGACCCCGGCACGGCGAAGGGGCCCGGACGCCTCTCGGCATCCGGGCCCCTTCGCGGTGTCGCAGGGGCGTGTGTCAGTCCGCAGGGCCCTCGATGGCCTCGGCGGTGAGCAGCCCGGCGTTGATCTCGCGCAGGGCGATGGAGAGCGGCTTCTCGTGGACGTGGGTGTCCACCAGCGGGCCGACGTACTCCAGCAGGCCTTCACCGAGCTGCGAGTAGTACGCGTTGACCTGACGGGCGCGCTTGGCGGCGTAGATCACCAGGCTGTACTTGGAGTCGGTGGCCTCGAGCAGCTCATCGATCGGAGGATTGATGATGCCCTCGGGCGTGGCGATGGAAGAGGACACGCTCTGCCTTCCGGTGGTGGGGTGCGAACGTCATGGTCAGCGGACGGGCCGGCCGAGCGGCCGGTACCGGCCCGGCGGCGATCACGCGCGGTGACGAGACGTTCAGGAGGTACGCGTCAAGGCTAGCAGCTCGGCCGCCACCTGCTCGACGGAGGTGTTGACCAGCGTGTGGTCGAACTCCGACTCCGCGGCCAGCTCGGTGCGGGCGGCGGTCAGCCGGCGCTCGATGACCTCGGGGGCCTCGGTGCCGCGCCCGGTCAGCCGGCGCACGAGCTCCTCCCAGCTCGGAGGAGCCAGGAAGACCAGCCGTGCCTCGGGCATGGACTCCCGGACCTGGCGCGCGCCCTGGAGGTCGATCTCCAGCAGCACCGGCTCGCCGGCCGCGAGCCGCTCCAGCACCGCGTTGCGCGGGGTGCCGTAGCGGTTCCCGGCGAACTCGGCCCATTCCAGCAGCTCCCCGTTGGCGACGAGCTTGTCGAACTCGCCGTCGTCGACGAAGAAGTACTGGACGCCGTGGCGTTCACCGGGGCGGGGACTGCGGGTGGTGGCCGACACCGAGAGCCAGATCTCGGGATGGGCCTGCCGCATGTGCGCGACGACCGTGCTCTTGCCGACCCCGGAGGGGCCGGAGAGAACGGTCAGCCGCGGACGGCCGGGGGGTACCGCGGGGGACGTCCCCCCGGAGACAACCTCACTCATGCGGCGATTATCCCGCCCGGGGGCGCGGCGGGGAAATCCGTGCCCGCCGCGCGCCCCGGACGTCAGGAGGCGGTGCTCCCGAACTCGCGCTCCAGGGAGGCGATCTGGTTGGAGCCCAGCCCGCCGACCCGACGGCTCTCGGAGATGCCGAGCCGCTCCATGATCTGCTTCGCGCGGACCTTGCCGACGCCCGGCATCGACTCCAGCAGCGCGGAGACCTTCATCTTGCCGATGACCTTGTTCTCCTGGCCCTGCTTGATGACCTCGTGCAGCGAGGCACCGGAGTGCTTGAGCCGATTCTTGACCTCGGCGCGCTCCCGGCGAGCCGCGGCGGCCTTCTCGAGCGCGGCTGCGCGCTGTTCAGGGGTAAGGGGCGGAAGAGCCACGCCTACGTCACCTCAGGTATCGAACGGTCGGATGGGATAAGGGAGCGGACACGGTGCCCCGCACCCCGGCTCGCTGCGGAGCCGGTGGCGGCGCACCGGGCTCCGCTCTCGACGGAGACTAGCGGGCAAGAGGCCCCGAGTCAGCGAGATCAACCGAAAACTCCAGGTCAGCTGTTGGGACTTTGGACATTTGCGCCGATACCACCTCGGCGCGTGAGGACCGGCGCCCACGGTTCCGGAACGCGCATGATCCATGCGGCCGAGCGCGCGCCGGTCGTGCGCTCCCCCCGTGACCTGCAACGGCGTACCCCACACCCTTCCCCTGGCGTCACGGGCAGATGTTCGAAGAGGTACCACGATCGGGAACGTGGTGATGTGGTGGACATCCGGTGCAACAGTCATGGAAGCGGGTCACAGCCCCCCGAGCGTGGCTTTCGCCGCCCGAAATCGACGCGAGGTCGGCCGGATCCCGCCGGTCGGCTGTCCGGCAGGCGACGGTCCTCGCCGGTCGGCGGCGGTCTCCCCCGGTCGGGCCGGGTCCGACGACCGCCGCTCACCCGCCGTCCCGGCACCGCCGGAGCACGGCCGGGCCACCGCAGGCGCGTCGCCCGGGAACGGCACCGCGCCCCGCCACGGGGTCGTGGCGGGGCGCGGCGGCCGAACAGGGCGGGTCAGCCGATGACGGCGGCCAGTTCCCCGCTCCAGCGGTCGGTGGCGGCGCGCAGCGCGCCGCGGTCCGGCCCCCGGCGCAGCACGTCCCTGCTGACGCTGGGCAGCGCCGCGGGGAGCGCCGGGCCCAGCAGCGCCGGCAGGTCCTCCGGACGGGCCCCCTGCGCGCCCAGCCCGGGCAGCAGCAGCGGGCCGCCGATGTCCAGATCGGCGTGGGTCAGGGCGCCGTCCGCACCGTCGCCGCCCACCCCGCCGGGCACCCCGGCGAGGGTGGCGCCGACGACCGCGCCGAAGGAGCCGAACGGCGACCCGACCGCCGTGGCCGCGTTGTCGCGCGCCAGCCGGGCGAGCACGTCGGCCGCCACCCCCAAGCCGTCGGAGCGGCGGGCGCGCTGCACCTCGCCACCCTCCGGGTTGGAGGTCCGGGCCAGCACGAAGACACCGGAGCCGGAGGCCGTCGCCAGGTCCAGCGCCGGCCGCAGCGCCTCGTACCCCAGGTAGGGCGAGAGCGTCACGGCGTCGCAGAACAGCGGCGCGTCGGGGGCGAGGTAGGCCTCGGCGTAGGCACCCATCGTGGAGCCGATGTCGCCGCGCTTGACGTCCAGCAGCACCAGGGCGCCGGCCTCGCGGAAGTCGGCGACGGTCCGCTCCAGCACCGCGACGCCCCGGGAGCCGAACCGCTCGAAGAACGCCGACTGCGGCTTCACGACGGCGACCCGGTCGGCGAGCGCCTCGGTGACCGTGCCGCAGAAGCGCTCCAGCGCGGCCACGTCCTCGCCCAGCCCCCACTCCCGCAGCAGGGCTGCGTGGGGATCCACGCCGACGCACAGCGGGCCGCGGCGGGCGGTGGCGGCGCGCAGGCGCTCCCCGAAGGGCGTGGCCACCGGCAGGGCGGTCGGCGGGGTGGGGGTCACGGGGTGGCCGCCTTCCGGTTGTCGGCGCCGACCGCGTCGGCCAGCGTCCGGTAGGGGCTCTGCCGCAGGCGCTCGGCGAGCCCCGTGCGCACCGCCCGCGGCCAGAAGGGCCCGCGGTAGATGTAGGAGCTGTACCCCTGCACGAGGGTGGCGCCCGCCAGGATGCGTTCCCAGGCGTCGTCGGCGGTCTCGATGCCGCCCACGCCCACCAGGACGAGGCGGTCGCCGGTACGGGCGTGCAGGCGGCGCAGCACCGCCAGCGAGCGGTCGCGCACCGGGGCGCCCGAGAGGCCGCCCGCCCCGATCTCCTCGACCCGGTCGGCCGCGGTGGCCAGACCGTCGCGGGAGATCGTGGTGTTGGTGGCGATGATGCCGTCCAGCCCCAGCTCCAACGCGAGGTCGGCGACCGCGTCGATGTCCTCGTCGGCGAGGTCGGGGGCGATCTTCACCAGGAGGGGGACGCGGCGGCCGCCGGGACCGCCCACCCGGTCCGCCGCCTGGCGCACCGCGGTGAGCAGCGGCCGCAGGTGCTCGGTCGCCTGGAGGTTGCGCAGTCCCGGGGTGTTGGGCGAGCTGACGTTGACCACGAGGTAGCCGGCGTGCGGGGCCAGCCGCTCGGTCGAGGTGACGTAGTCGGCCGCGGCGTCCGCCTCGGGGACCGCTTTGGTCTTGCCGATGTTGACACCGAGCCGGGCGTCGAAGGCCGGACGGCGCTCCGTGAGGCGGCGGGCGACGGCCGCGGAGCCGTCGTTGTTGAAGCCCATCCGGTTGACCAGCGCGCGGTCCTCGGGGAGCCGGAACAGCCGCGGCGCCGGGTTGCCGGGCTGCCCCTCGCCGGTGACCGTGCCGACCTCGACGAAGTCGAACCCGGCCATGGTGAGGGCGTCGATGCCCGTGGCGTTCTTGTCGAACCCCGCGGCCAGACCCAGCGGTCCGGGCAGGTCCAGGCCGAGCGCCCGCACCCGCAGTTCCGCGGGCCTGGGCGCGAGTACCCGGGAGACGACCCGGCGCACCAGGGGGACCCGGGCCGCGGCCCGCATTGCCCCGAAGGCGAGGTGGTGGGCCCGCTCGGGGTCCATCCGGCGGAAGACGGTGCGGAAGAGCAGGCGGTAGCCGGGGTGGGCGGTGGCGCGGTCGCCGCCCCGCGCCACGGCGGGTGCCGTGGCGCGGGGGGCACCGGCGCCCGATGGGGTGGTCATCGGCGTCGGTCCTCCTCAGCTCTGCGAGCGCGCGGCGTTGAGGTGCTGGGCGTGCTCCTGGAGGGAGCGGACGCCCACCTCGTCGCGGGCGAGGGCGTCGATGCCCTGGACCGCGGCGGACAGCGCCTGCACGGTGGTCAGGCACGGCACGCCGCGGGCGACGGCGGCGGTGCGGATGTCGTAGCCGTCGAGCCGGCCGCCGGTGCCGTAGGGCGTGTTGACGATCAGGTCGACCTCGCCGGCGTGGATGAGCTGGACGATGGTCGGCTCGCCGTTGGGCCCCTCCCCTTCGTTGTGCTTGCGCACCGAGGTGACCTCGACACCGTTGCGGCGCAGCACCTCGGCGGTGCCGGAGGTGGCCAGCAGCTCGAAGCCGTGCTCGCGCAGCGTCCGCGCGGGGAAGATCATCGCGCGCTTGTCCCGGTTGGCGACGGAGACGAAGGCGCGGCCCTTGGTGGGCAGCGCGCCGTACGCGGCGGCCTGCGACTTGGCGTAGGCGGTGCCGAAGACGGCGTCGATGCCCATGACCTCGCCGGTGGACCGCATCTCCGGGCCGAGGACGGTGTCCACCCCGCGGCCGTGGGTGTCGCGGAAGCGGCTCCACGGCATCACGGCCTCCTTGACGGAGATCGGGGCGTCGAGCGGCAGCGTCCCGCCGTCACCGGTGGCCGGGAGCATGCCCTCGGCCCGCAGCTCGGCGACGGTCGCGCCCAGCGAGATGCGGGCGGCGGCCTTCGCCAGCGGGACGGCGGTCGCCTTGGAGGTGAACGGCACGGTCCGCGAGGCGCGGGGGTTGGCCTCCAGCACGTACAGGATGTCCCCGGCCATGGCGAACTGGATGTTGATCAGACCGCGGACGCCGACCCCGCGGGCGATCGCCTCGGTCGAGGCGCGGAGCCGCTTGATGTCGTGCCCGCCGAGGGTCATCGGCGGCAGCGCGCACGCCGAGTCGCCGGAGTGGATGCCGGCCTCCTCGATGTGCTCCATGACCCCGCCGAGGTAGAGCTCCTCGCCGTCGTAGAGGGCGTCCACGTCGATCTCGATGGCGTCGTCGAGGAACCGGTCGATGAGGACCGGGTGGTCGGCGACGAGTCCGGCGTGCTGCTCCAGGTAGGCGGCGAGCGCCTCCTCGTCGTACACGATCTGCATGCCGCGGCCGCCCAGCACGTACGACGGGCGGACCATGACCGGGTAACCGATGCCGGCGGCGATGGCCCGGGCCTCGGGGTAGGAGAAGGCGGTGCCGTACTTGGGCGCGGGGAGCCCCGCGTCGGCGAGGACCCGGCCGAAGGCGCCGCGGTCCTCGGCGGCGTGGATCGCCTCCGGCGACGTGCCCACGATGGGGACGCCGTTGTCCTTCAGCGCCTGCGCCAGTCCGAGCGGGGTCTGGCCGCCGAGCTGGACGACGACGCCCGCGACGGGGCCGGCCAGCGTCTCCGCGTGGACGATCTCCAGCACGTCCTCCAGGGTGAGCGGCTCGAAGTACAGCCGGTCGGAGGTGTCGTAGTCGGTGGAGACGGTCTCGGGGTTGCAGTTGACCATCACGGTCTCGTAGCCCGCCTCGCTGAGCGCGAAGGAGGCGTGGACGCAGGAGTAGTCGAACTCGATGCCCTGCCCGATCCGGTTGGGGCCGGAGCCGAGGATGATCACGGCGGGCTTCTCCCGCGGCGAGACCTCGGTCTCCTCCTCATAGGAGGAGTAGAAGTACGGCGTGCGGGCGGCGAACTCGGCGGCGCAGGTGTCGACCGTCTTGTAGACGGGGCGGATGTCCAGCGCGTGCCGGACCTCGCGCACCACGTCCTCGCGCAGCCCGCGCATGTCGGCGATCTGGGCGTCGGAGAAGCCGTGGCGCTTGGCGTGGCGCAGCAGCTCCGGCTCCAGCCGCTCCGCGTCGGCGATCTCGGTGGCGACCTCGTGGATCAGGAACAACTGGTCGATGAACCAGGGGTCGATCCGGGTGGCCGCGAAGACCTGCTCCTGCGTGGCACCGGCGCGGATGGCGCGCATGACGGTGTGCACCCGGCCGTCGGTCGGGACGGCGGCGGCGCGCAGCAGCGCCTCGCACTCGTCGGCGCCGCGGGTGGCGCGCGAGAAGTCGAACTGCGACCCCTTCTGCTCCAGCGAGCGCAGCGCCTTGTTGAAGGCCTCGGTGAAGTTGCGGCCGAACGCCATCGCCTCGCCGACCGACTTCATGGTGGTGGTGAGGGTGGGGTCGGCGCCGGGGAACTTCTCGAACGCGAACCGGGGGACCTTGACGACCACGTAGTCGAGCGTGGGCTCGAAGGAGGCGGGGGTCTGCTCGGTGATGTCGTTGGGGATCTCGTCCAGCGTGTAGCCGATGGCGAGCTTGGCGGCGATCTTGGCGATCGGGAAGCCGGTGGCCTTGGAGGCGAGCGCGGAGGAGCGCGAGACCCGGGGGTTCATCTCGATGACGACGACCCGGCCGTCGTCGGGGTTGACCGCGAACTGGATGTTGCAGCCGCCGGTGTCGACACCGACCTCCCGGATGACCTCGATGCCGATGTCGCGCAGCACCTGGTACTCGCGGTCGGTGAGGGTCATCGCCGGTGCGACGGTGATGGAGTCGCCGGTGTGGACGCCCATCGGGTCGAAGTTCTCGATGGAGCAGACGACCACGACGTTGTCGTGCTTGTCGCGCATCAGCTCCAGCTCGTACTCCTTCCAGCCGAGGATGGACTCCTCCAGGAGCACCTCGGTGGTCGGGGAGAGCGCGAGACCCTGGCCGGCGATACGACGCAGGTCCTCCTCGTCGTGGGCGAAGCCGGAGCCGGCGCCGCCCATGGTGAAGGACGGCCGGACCACGACGGGGTACCCGCCGAGCGCGTCGACCCCGCCCAGCACGTCGTCCATGGTGTGGCAGATCACGGAGCGGGCGGACTCGCCGTGGCCGATGCGGCCGTTGACCGCCTCGACGACCTCCTTGAACAGCTGGCGGTCCTCACCCTTGCGGATCGCCTCGACGTCCGCGCCGATCAGCTCCACGCCGTGGCGCTCCAGGACGCCGGACTCGAAGAGCGAGATCGCGGTGTTGAGCGCGGTCTGGCCGCCGAGGGTCGGCAGCAGCGCGTCGGGGCGCTCCTTGGCGATGATCTTCTCGACGAACTCGGGGGTGATCGGCTCGACGTAGGTCGCGTCGGCGATCTCCGGGTCGGTCATGATCGTCGCCGGGTTGGAGTTGACCAGGACGACCCGCAGCCCCTCGGCCTTGAGGACCCGGCACGCCTGGGTCCCGGAGTAGTCGAACTCGGCGGCCTGGCCGATGACGATCGGGCCGGACCCGATGACCAGGACGGACTGGATATCGGAGCGCTTAGGCACGCTGGTCCTCCATCAGGGAGACGAAGCGGTCGAACAGGTAGGCCGCGTCGTGCGGGCCGGCTGCCGCCTCGGGGTGGTACTGGACGCTGAACGCGGGGCGGTCCAGCAGGCGCAGCCCCTCGACGACGTCGTCGTTGAGGCAGACGTGGGAGACCTCGGCCCGGCCGAACGGCGTGTCGCTGACGCCGTCCAGCGGGGCGTCCACGGCGAAGCCGTGGTTGTGCGCGGTGACCTCGACCTTGCCGGTGGCACGGTCCTTGACCGGCTGGTTGATGCCGCGGTGGCCGTACTTCAGCTTGAAGGTGCCGAAACCGAGGGCGCGGCCCAGGATCTGGTTGCCGAAGCAGATGCCGAACAGCGGGGTGGAACGTTCCAGCACGCCGCGCATCAGTGCCACCGGGTGGTCGGCGGTGGCGGGGTCGCCGGGACCGTTGGAGAAGAAGACGCCGTCGGGGTCGAGGGCGTAGATCTCCTCCAGCGTGGTGGTGGCCGGCAGGACGTGGACCTCGATGCCGCGCTCGGCCATCCGCTGCGGGGTCATGCCCTTGATGCCGAGGTCGACCGCGGCGACGGTGTACTTCTTCTCGCCGACGGCGGGGACCGTGTAGGGCTCGGCGGTCGCGACCTCGGCGGAGAGGTCGGCGCCGGCCATCTGCGGCGCGGAGCGGACCCGCTCCAGCAGGACGTCGGGGGCGGCGAGCGCCTCTCCGGAGAAGATGCCGACGCGCATGGCGCCGCGCTCCCGGAGGTGCCGGGTGAGCGCGCGGGTGTCGACGCCGCTGATGCCGACGACGCCCTGGTCGGCGAGCTCCTCGTCGAGGCCGCGGGTGGCGCGCCAGTTGGAGTGGCGGCGCGCGGGGTCGCGGACGACGTAGCCGGCCACCCAGATGCGGCGGGACTCGGGGTCCTCGTCGTTGACGCCGGTGTTGCCGATGTGCGGGGCGGTCATCACGACCACCTGGCGGTGGTAGGAGGGGTCGGTGAGGGTCTCCTGGTAGCCGGTCATGCCGGTGGAGAAGACGGCCTCACCGAGGGTCTGGCCGACGGCCCCGTAGGAGCGGCCCGCGAAGGTGCGGCCGTCCTCCAGGACGAGCATGGCGGGGTGCGCGGGTGCGGAGGTCACGATGCGCCTTCCTGGTGGTGCGGGAGCGCGGCTCCGTCGCCGGCGCGTGAGGTGTCGTCGGGGGTGCCGGCGGGAGTGGTGGCGGGGGTCGTGGCAGCGGCCGCGGCGTTGACGGCCTCCACCCAGGCGGGGTGCTCGCCCGCCTGGTCGAACCGGAAGCCGGAGTCGAGGCGACGGCCGCCGTGTTCCCAGGTGACGACCAGCAGGCCGCCCTCGGTGAGGACCTTCCCGGCGATGGCCTTGTCCAGCCGGGCGCCGTGGAGTCGGGCCGCGGGGACGAAGAACGTGCTGGCGGCGGGCCGCTCGACCAGCAGTCCCTCGTCGGTGAGGCTGAGGTCGGCGCGGCTGCGGGTGCCCAGACCCCGGGCGATGATGCGGTCCAGCCACTGGCCGGCCGTGGTCGAGCCGTGGTACCGGCCGGTGGCGGTGAGGTGGACGGCGCCGGTGTCGGCGGGCGCCTGCGGCAGGGGCGGCAGGTCGCCCTGCGCCTCGCCGCGGCGCTGCCAGGCGCGGCGCATCAGCCAGTACAGCAGGACGACGACGAGGATCATGCCGATGGTCCAGCTGATGTAGCCGGGCCAGTTGATCTCCGGGCGTTCCACGGCGAGGAGGGCGTCCGCGGCGGCGGTGAGGTCGGTCATGCCAGCTCACCGTCGATCAGGGTGGCGCGGCCGCGGAGGAAGGTATGGGTGACCCGGCCGGGCAGCTCGCGGCCGCGGTAGGGGGTGTTGCGGCTCCGCGAGGCGAAGCCGGCGGGGTCCACCGGCTGCCGGTGCGCCGGGTCCACGAGGGTGAGGTTGGCGGGCTCGCCCACCTCCAGGGGCCGGCCGTGGCCCTCGAGCCGGCCGATGGCGGCGGGCCGGTGCGACATGCGGTCGGCGACGCCCGCCCAGTCGAGGAGGCCGGTGTCGACCATGGTGTGCTGCACCACGGACAGGGCGGTCTCCAGGCCGACCATGCCCATGGCGGCGGCGCCCCACTCGCAGTCCTTGTCCTCCTGCGGGTGGGGGGCGTGGTCGGTGGCGACGCAGTCGATGGTGCCGTCGGCCAGCGCCTGCCGCAGGGCGAGGACGTCCTCCTCGGTCCGCAGCGGCGGGTTCACCTTGTAGACGGGGTCGTAGGAGCGGACCAGCTCGTCGGTGAGGAGCAGGTGGTGCGGGGTGACCTCGGCGGTGACGTCCCAGCCCTTGGACTTGGCCCACCGCACGATCTCGACCGAGCCGGCGGTGGAGAGGTGGCAGATGTGGATGCGGGAGCCGACGTGCGCGGCGAGCAGCACGTCCCGGGCGATGATCGACTCCTCGGCCACCGCCGGCCAGCCGGTGAGGCCCAGCTCGGCGGAGACGGCGCCCTCGTTCATCTGGGCGCCCTCGGTGAGGCGGGGCTCCTGGGCGTGCTGGGCGATGACGCCGTCGAAGGCCTTCACGTACTCCAGGGCGCGGCGCATGATCACGGCGTCGTCCACGCACTTGCCGTCGTCGGAGAAGACCCGGACGCCGGCGGCGGAGTCGTGCATGGCGCCGAGCTCGGCGAGCTTGGCGCCCTCCAGGCCGACGGTGACGGCGCCGACGGGCTGCACGTCGCAGTAGCCGGACTCGCGACCCAGCCGCCAGACCTGCTCGACCACGCCGGCGGTGTCCGCCACAGGGAAGGTGTTGGCCATGGCGTGCACGGCGGTGAAGCCGCCGGCGGCGGCCGCGCGGGTGCCCGTCAGCACGGTCTCGGAGTCCTCGCGGCCGGGCTCGCGGAGATGGGTGTGGAGGTCGACGAGGCCGGGGAGGAGGATCTGCCCGGCGGCCTCGACGACGCGGGCGTCGCCGGCGTCGAGGGCGGTGCCCACGGCGGCGATGACGCCGTTCTCGACGAGGACGTCCCGCTCCTCACCGCCGAGTACGCGGGCGCCGCGGATCAGGGTCTTGGCTTCGGTCACTGGTTCTCCTCGGCTTCCCCGGCGGCGCCGGGTGCGGTGGTGGCGGTGGTGGCGGTGCCGGCTGCGGCGGCGGTGGTCGCGGTGCCGGACGCGGGTGTGGGCGCGGGGCCCGCCGGTGCCCCGCCGAGCAGCAGGTAGAGCACCGCCATCCGGACCGAGACACCGTTGGTGACCTGCTCCACCGCGGTGCAGCGCGGCGAGTCGGCGACCTCGGCGGTGATCTCCATACCGCGGTTCATCGGTCCGGGGTGCAGCACCACGGCGTGCTCGGGCATGGTGGCCATGCGATCGCCGTTGAGGCCGTAGCGTCGGGCGTACTCACGCTCGGTCGGGAAGTAGGCGGCGGTCATCCGCTCGCGCTGGACCCGCAGCATCATCACCGCGTCGGTCTTGGGCAGGACGGCGTCGAGGTCGTAGGAGACCGTGCACGGCCACCCCTCGGCACCGATCGGGATCAGGGTGGGTGGGGCCACCACCGTCACCTCGGCGCCCAGCGTCGTGAGCAGCAGCACGTTGGAGCGGGCGACCCGGCTGTGCAGTATGTCGCCGACGATGGTGATGTGACGCCCTGTCAGGTCACGGCCGACCCCGTCACCGCTTCCCGCCAGCCGGTGACGGAGGGTGAACGCGTCGAGCAGCGCCTGGGTCGGGTGCTCGTGGGTGCCGTCACCGGCGTTGACGACGCTGCCGCCGATCCAGCCCGAGGTCGCCAGCCGGTGCGGCGCACCCGAGTCGTGGTGGCGGATGACGACCGCGTCGGCGCCCATGGCCTCCAGGGTGAGGGCGGTGTCCTTCAGGGACTCGCCCTTGGAGACCGAGGAGCCCTTGGCGGAGAAGTTGATGACGTCCGCCGAGAGCCGCTTGGCCGCGGCCTCGAAGGAGATGCGGGTGCGGGTGGAGTCCTCGAAGAAGAGGTTCACCACGGTGCGGCCGCGGAGCGTGGGGAGCTTCTTGATGGGCCGGTCGGCGAGCCGGGCCAGTTCCTGCGCGGTGTCCAGGACCATCACCGCGTCGTCGCGGGTGAGGTCGGCGGCCGAGATGAGGTGGTGCTTCATCTGTTGCCAGGGGCCTTCCGTGGGATTCGGGCAGACGTCGGTCGGGGGTGGCGGCGCCGGTCGCGGGCACGGCGGAGCCGGGCGGCCCGCGCGGCGGGGCGCCTCGGGCGGGGCACGCGTGCTAGCCCTCGGCTGCCGGCTCGCGGCGCCCGAGGAGCACGCCGTCGCGGCCGTCCTCCTCGGCGAGCTGCACCCGCACCGCCTCGCGCAGCGAGGTCGGCAGGTTCTTCCCGACGTAGTCGGCGCGGATCGGGAGGCGGCGGTGGCCGCGGTCCACCAGCACGGCGAGCTGTACGGCGCGGGGCCGGCCGAGGTCGCCGAGGGCGTCGAGCGCGGCACGGATCGTGCGGCCGGAGAACAGGACGTCGTCGACGAGGACGACCAGCCGGTCGTCCACCCCCTCGGCGGGGATCTCGGTCCGCGCCAGGGCCCGCGCGGGGCGCAGCCGCAGGTCGTCGCGGTACATGGTGATGTCGAGGGAGCCCACGGGGACCGGCCCTCCGGTGATGTCGTGCAGCTTGGCCGCCAGCCGGTGGGCGAGGTGCACGCCGCGGGTGGGGATGCCGAGCAGGACCACGTCGTCGGCGCCCTTGGCGCGTTCGACGATCTCGTGGGCGATGCGGGTCAGGACCCGCGCGATGTCCGGCGCCTCCAGCACGGAGCGGGGCGGCGGTGGGGTTGCGTCCATACGAATCGGACCTCCTTCCCCGCCTCTCCGGACGGGTCTTAAAGGACGCCTGGCATGCGGTGGGGACGGACGGTTTCCGGCCGGGCCTTCAGCAGATCCGCCACACCTGTTCGGCAGCATAGCAGCGCCCCCGGATGCGCCGGTATCAGCCCTGGTCAGAGCATTCGGGAAGGCTCTCCGCTTGACGGCTCCCATCACGCTGCGTAACCTCACACTGGGTTACAGATCAGCTTTCCGGGGAGTCACATGTCCAGCGAATACGCCAAACAGCTCGGAGCCAAGCTCCGCGCCATCCGGACCCAGCAGGGCCTCTCCCTGCACGGGGTCGAAGAGAAGTCCCAGGGCCGCTGGAAGGCGGTCGTGGTCGGAAGCTACGAGCGCGGCGACCGTGCGGTCACGGTGCAGCGCCTGGCCGAGCTGGCCGACTTCTACGGGGTTCCGGTGCAGGAGCTGCTGCCGGGCACCACCCCCGGCGGCGCGGCCGAGCCGCCGCCGAAGCTCGTCCTGGACCTGGAGCGTCTCGCCCACGTCCCGGCGGAGAAGGCCGGTCCGCTCCAGCGCTACGCGGCGACCATCCAGAGCCAGCGCGGCGACTACAACGGCAAGGTCCTCTCGATCCGCCAGGACGACCTGCGCACCCTCGCGGTCATCTACGACCAGTCACCCTCGGTGCTGACCGAGCAGCTCATCAGCTGGGGCGTGCTGGGAGCGGACGCGCGGCGCGCCGTGCAGACCGACGACAACTGAGCAACGCCGAGCGGCGGGGCGGGAACACCGGAAGACCGGTGACCCGCCCCGCCGCGGCGTTTCGGTGGCCGGCCGGGGGCAGTGCCCGCGGCGGCCGGGGGTTCAGCGACGCAAGGTCGGCTTGAGCTCCTTCAGCCGGCCCAGCAGACCGTTGACGAAGGCCGGCGAGTCGTCCGTGGAGAACTCCTTCGCCAGCTGGACCGCCTCGTCGAGGACGACGGCGTCGGGCGTCTCGTCCTGCCAGATCAACTCGTAGGCGCTCAGCCGCAGCAGGTTGCGGTCGACCCCCGGCATCCGGTCGAGCGGCCAGCCCACCGTGTAGGTGGAGAGCAGCTCGTCGATGCGGGCGGCGTTCTCGGCGTAGCCCTCGACCAGCGTCATGGTGTACTCGCTGACCCGGGGCTGGCGGTCGTCGTCCAGCGACAACCGCACCCAGTCGGCGAGGACCTCGTTGACGGGGGCTCCCCGCTGGTCCGCCTCGAAGAGGATCTGGAGCGCGCGCCGGCGCGCCTTGCTGCGTGCGGCCACGGTTAGCTGTTCACCCGGCCGAGGTACTCGCCGGAACGGGTGTCGACCTTGACCTTCTCACCGGTGGTGATGAAGAGCGGGACGCCGATCTCGTAGCCGGTCTCCAGTCGCGCGGGCTTGGTGCCGCCGGTGGAGCGGTCGCCCTGCACGCCGGGCTCGGTGTACTCGATGACCAGCTCGACGGAGGCCGGCAGCTCGATGAAGAGCGGGCTCTCCTCGTAGATGGCCACGGTGCAGTCCTGGCCCTCCAGGAGGTAGTTGGCGGTGTCGCCGACCGTCTCCGGGGTGATGGTGAGCTGGTCGAAGGTCTCGGTGTCCATGAAGACGAAGTCGGCGCCGTCCTTGTAGGAGAACTGCATGCCGCGTCGGTCCACCGTGGCCGTCTCGACCTTGGTTCCGGCGTTGAAGGTCTTGTCGACCACCTTGCCGGAGAGCACGTTCTTGAGCTTGGTGCGGACGAAGGCGCCGCCCTTGCCGGGCTTGACGTGCTGGAACTCGACTACGGACCACAGCTGGCCCCCGTCGAGCTTGAGCACCATGCCGTTCTTGAGGTCGTTCGTGGTGGCCACGGTCGCGGAATCTCCTGAAGCTGCTGCTGGTGACCGGAGGGCGCTCCCGCCCGACCCCCGAGCGGAGCTACAGGGCGAGGAGTTCCTTGGTCGTGATGGTGAGTAGCTCGGGTCCGCCGTCCGCCACGGGGCGAACGACGAGCGTGTCGTCAATCCGGACGCCGCCCCGGCCCGGAAGGTGTACCCCGGGCTCGACGGTGACCGGCACACGAACGCCCAGTCTACCCATGGCCGCGGGGGCCAGACGCGGGTCCTCTCCCATTTCGAGTCCGACCCCCTCTCCCGTGAGGGGCCCGAGGGCGTCCGCGTGGCCTGCGCCGGCCAGCACGGCCCGTGCCGCGCGGTCCACCTCCCGGCACTCGGTCCCCGGCGCCAGGGACTCCCGCGCAGCGCGCTGAGCGGCGAAGACGAGCTCGTAGAGCTCGATCTGCCAGTCGGCGGGCCGGGTGCCGATGACGAAGGTGCGGCCGATGCGGCAGCGGTAGCCGCGGTAGCGCGCGCCGAGCCGGACGGTGAGGAAATCCCCTTCCTCGACGCGCCGGTCGGTCGGCCGGTGGCCGGCGACACCGGAGTTGACGCCGGTCGCCACCGAGGTGGGGAACGCGGCACCGTCCGCCCCGTGGTCGACCAGCCGGCGCTCCAGCTCCAGTGCGAGGTGCCGCTCGGTGCGGCCGACGAGGATCGACTCCAGCAGTTCACCCAGCGCCCGGTCGGTGATCTCCGCGGCGGTGCGCAGCGCGGCGATCTCCTCCTCGTCCTTGACCAGCCGCCGGTGCTCCACCGCCCGCGCGAGGTCGCCGAGGGGCAGCCCGCCCCCGGCGGCCCGGACGGCGCGGTACCGGGCGACCGTCAGATGGTGCTCCTCGACCGCGAGGGAGGCGGCGCCGTCCCGGGACGCGAGCAGCGCGGCGCCGGCGGCGGGGTCGGTGTCCCCGGCGACCGGGAACAGCCGCAGGGTGTCGTCGGGTGCGCCGCGGCCGGTCGCGCCCGGCCCGCAGACCAGCACGTCCTCACCGCCCGGCGTCAGCAGCAGCGCCGCGTGGGCGGGGACCGCACCGACGAGGTAGCGGAGGTTGGCGGGACGGGAGATCAGCAGTGCCGTGCCGTCACCCGGGGAACAGTGGGCGCGGAGCGCCGCGCGGCGTGCCGCGTGGACCTCGGACATGGGCCGAGACTACGCAGCGCGGCGGCCGACGGCCCGTCCGGCTGGGCCGGTCGAGGACGAGGTTGCCCCGTGCGGCGGCGTCCCCGGCACGACGCATCCGCTCACCAGTCCAGGGGGGTGGTGAAACTCCGCGCCACGGCCTCGTCGATCAATCGGACGGTGGACTCCACGTCCAGTCGGGAGTTGTCGATGATCGGCAGCCCCGACCCGTACCAGCCCGCCATCCGGCCGTGGATCGCCGCGACCTCCTCGTCGGCGAGGCGGCGGGTACCGCTGCGCTCCGCGTTGCGTGCGAGGACGACCTCCAGTCCCGGGAGCAGCACGACGGGGATGAGCCCGGGCCCGACGTGCCGCTTCCAGCCGCCGAGGCCGATGGCCGGGCGGTCGGGGAAGACCGCGTCGTCCAGGACGCAGGAGATGCCGTTGGCCAGGTAGTTCCGGGCGGCGAACCCGCAGGTGCGGCGGGCCAGCCGGTACTGGGCCTCGGACCGCTCGTCCCAGCCGGACCGGGGGTCGGCGAACCCGGAGCGGACCCATTCGCGGACGTCGTCGAGGCTGATGTGGGCGGTGGGCACCTGCCGCTGGTCCGCCCAGCGCCGGGCGACCGTCGTCTTCCCCGCGCCGGCGGGACCGATCAGCAGGACCGCCAGCGCCGCCCGTGCCGGGTCCGCGGGGGCCGCGGTCGGCGGCGGCTGGGGCGCCGGGGTGGGGGGCGGCAGCCGGAACTCGCCGGTGACGCCGGCATCCGGGGGCGCCGACGGTGGGACGGGGACCCCCGCGGGGTGAGTCATGCGCTGCCGCTCCGTCGTGGTCGAGGCGGGGCCGGCGCCCCGCGCTGCAGGGGCCACGGTGCCACATCGGCGCCCGCCGGGCCATGTCCCGGTGCGGACGCGCCGCCCGCCCGCGCCGCCGGACGGGCGGTGTCCGCTCAGCTGCCGGTGACGACCGGGTCGGCCGCCAGCGCGCGCAGCCCCAGCAGGTAGGAGCCGGTTCCGAAGCCGGCGATGGTGCCGGAGGCGACGGCCGAGACCACCGAGAGGTGGCGGAACGTCTCCCGGGCGTGCGGGTTGCTCAGGTGGATCTCGATGAGCGGCGCGGTGCGCTGCGCCGCGGCGTCCCGCAGTGCGTAGGAGTAGTGGGTGAACGCGGCCGGGTTGAGCAGCACCGGCAGGCGGCCGTCCGCGGCCTCGTGCAGCCAGCGGACCAGTTCGGCCTCGTCGTCGGTCTGCCGGACCTCGACCTCCAGCCCGAGCTCGCGTCCTGCCTCCGTGCACAGCTCGGCCAGGTGTGCGTGGTCGGCCGAGCCGTAGACGTCCGGCTCCCGGGAGCCGAGTCGGCCGAGGTTCGGCCCGTTGAGGACGAGGACGCGGGTCACGCGGCGATCTCCGCGTGGGCGGCGAGCAGCATCGCGGGGTCCGGGCCCTCCAGCACCGCCGGGCGGGCCAGCCCGTCGAGCACGATGAACCGGAGCAGGTCGCCGCGGGACTTCTTGTCCACCTTCATGGTCTCCAGCAGCCTCGGCCACTGGTCGCCGCGGTAGGTGACGGGCAGCCCGACGGAGGTGAGGACCGCGCGGTGCCGGTCGGCGGTGGCGTCGTCCAACCGCCCGGCGATTCGGCCGAGTTCGGCCGCGAAGACCATGCCGACGGAGACGGCGGCGCCGTGGCGCCACTCGTAGCGCTCGTTCTTCTCGATGGCGTGGGCGAGCGTGTGGCCGTAGTTGAGGATCTCGCGGCGGCCCGCCTCACGGAGGTCCCCGGAGACGACCTCCGCCTTGACCCGGATCGAGCGCTCGACCAGTTCGGCGGTGACCGGACCGTCCGCCCGGCGGGCGGCCTCGGGGTCGCGCTCGATCAGCTCCAGGATGGCGGGGTCGGCGATGAACCCGGCCTTGATGATCTCGGCGAGACCCGACACGTAGTCGTGCACCGGCAGGCTCGCCAGCGCGGCGAGATCGCAGAGCACCCCGGCGGGCGGGTGGAAGGAGCCGACGAGGTTCTTGCCCTCCGCGGTGTTGATACCGGTCTTCCCGCCCACCGCGGCGTCGACCATGCCCAGGACGGTGGTGGGCACGGCGACCCAGCGCACGCCGCGCAGCCAGGTCGCCGCCACGAACCCCGCGAGGTCGGTGGTGGCGCCGCCGCCCACGCCGACGATCACGTCGGTGCGGGTGAACCCGCTCTGACCGAGCGCCTTCCAGCAGTAGGCGGCGACCTCGGCGGTCTTGGCCTCCTCCGCGTTGGGCACCTGCACCGCGATGGCCTCGTACCCCTGGTCGGCCAGGTCCTGGCGCAGCACGTCACCGGTCTCGGCCAGCGCCTCGGGGTGGATGACGGCCACGCGTCGGGCGTCCCCGACCAGGCCCGGGAGCTGGTCCAGCAGCTGATGGCCGATCAGCACGTCGTAGGGCGCGGCACCGGCCTCGCCCGTCACGGTGATGCGGGTGGGTGCGGTGTGGTC
Source organism: Streptomyces bohaiensis (assembly GCF_012033785.1). Lineage (GTDB taxonomy): Bacteria > Actinomycetota > Actinomycetes > Streptomycetales > Streptomycetaceae > Streptomyces > Streptomyces bohaiensis. Next base: position 16,395 of record NZ_JAAVJC010000022.1, on the reverse strand, counting down.
GGTCATGCCTCGGTCAGCTCCAATGCGGTGAGGACGGCCCGGGTGACCTCCTCGGGTGTCCGCCCCTCGGTCGCCACCACGGTGCGGGCGACGCCGGTGTACAGCGGACGGCGGGTCTCCATCATGGTGCGCCACTGCTTGCGCGGATTGACGGCGAGCAGCGGCCTGGGGGCGTCCAGCCCGACCCGGTGCACGGCGTCGGCCAGCGCCACGTCGAGGAAGACGACGGGGAGGCCGGCGAGCAGCTCACGGGTGGCCGGCCGCATCACGGCTCCCCCGCCGAGGGCGAGCACCCCGCGGTGGGTGGCCACGGCGGCCGCGACCGCCTCGGCCTCCAGCTCACGGAAGTGGTCCTCGCCGTCGGTGAGGAAGATCTCCGCGACCTCCTTGCCGGTGGCCGCCTCGACGTCGGCGTCGGTGTCACGGAGGGTGACACCCAGGCGCTCGGCGAGCAGGCCGCCGACGGTGGTCTTGCCGGCGCCGGGCGGGCCGACCAGGACGACGAGCGGGTGCTCGGTGCTCACCGGACCCCCAGCGCGTCGAGGTAGCCGCGGACGTTGCGGCGGGTCTCGGCGACGTTGTCGCCGCCGAACTTCTCCGCCACCGCGTCGGCGAGGACGAGGGCGACCATCGCCTCGGCGACGATGCCCGCGGCCGGGACGGCGCAGACGTCGGAGCGCTGGTGGTGCGCGCGGGCCACCTCGCCGGTGGCGACGTCGACGGTGGCGAGGGCGCGCGGCACGGTCGCGATGGGCTTCATCGCGGCGCGCACCCGCAGCACCTCGCCGGTGGTCAGGCCGCCCTCGGTACCGCCGGAGCGGCCGGAGGCGCGGCGGATGCCCAGGTCGCGGCCGCCGTCGGCACCGGGCTCGGCACCCGGGGTGGTGGCGAGGATCTCGTCGTGCGCCTGGGAGCCGGGGACCCGGGCGAGGTCGAAGCCGTCGCCGACCTCGACGCCCTTGATGGCCTGGATGCCCATCAGCGCGCCGGCCAGCCGGGCGTCGAGGCGCCGGTCCCAGTGCACGTGGGAGCCGAGGCCGACGGGCACGCCGTGCGCCACGACCTCCACCACACCGCCGAGGGTGTCGCCGTCGCGGTGGGCCTGGTCGATCTCGGCCACCATGGCGGCGGAGGCGTCCGGGTCGAGGCAGCGCACGGGGTCCGCGTCCAGCCGCTCGACGTCGCCGGGGGACGGCAGGGTGCCGTAGGGGGCGCGGGCGGCGCCGAGCTCCACCACGTGGGAGACGACCTCGATGCCGGCGGTCTCCCGCAGGTAGGAGCGGGCGACGGCGCCCAGCGCCACGCGCGCGGCGGTCTCCCGTGCGGAGGCACGCTCCAGGATCGGCCGCGCCTCGTCGAACCCGTACTTCTGCATGCCGGCCAGGTCGGCGTGGCCGGGACGCGGGCGGGTCAGCGGCGCGTTCCGGGCGAGCGAGGCGAGTTCCTCGGGGTCGACCGGGTCGGCCGCCATGACCTTCTCCCACTTGGGCCACTCGGTGTTGCCGATCATCACGGCGACCGGGGAGCCGAGGGTGAGGCCGTGGCGGACACCGCCGAGGAAGGTGACCTCGTCGCGCTCGAACTTCATGCGGGCCCCACGGCCGTACCCCAGTCGGCGCCGGGCGAGGTGGTCGGCGACCGCCTCGGTGTCCACCGGCACACCGGCCGGCAGCCCTTCGATGGTCGCCACCAGCGCGGGGCCGTGCGACTCCCCCGCCGTCAGCCAGCGCAGCCTGCTCAACGGACCCTCCACCTCATGTCGATCACGCTTCGTGCCCGGCCATCCTCGCACGCGGCACGACGGCCTCCGCGCCGCCGTCCAGGGTGCGGGACGGGCCGCGGGCCGGTCAGTCGCCGCGTGCGGCCAGCGCGCTCTCGCCGGCGGCGCGCATCGCCGCCAGCGGCGCCGGCGCCCGGCCCGTCATGAGTTCGACCTGGAGCACTGCCTGGTGGAGGAGCAGGTCGAGACCGCCCACGACCGTGCCCCCTCCCTTCGACCACGCGGCGGCCAACCGGGTCGGCCACGGCTCGTAGAGCACGTCGAAGAGGGTGCCCGGCTGCGCGGGCACGGCGGCGGCGAGCGCGTCGGTGGCCCCCGCCGGGGTGGTGGCGATCACCAGCGGTGACTCCAGCGCGGCGGCGGCACTCTCCCAGGGGGCGGTGCGCACCGCGACGCCGAGCCGTTCACCCCACGCGCTCATCTCGCGGGCCCGCTCCGGCCCGCGGACGTACGCGGTGACCTCGCCGGTGCAGATACCGGCGAGGGCGGCGAGCGCCGAGGAGGCCGTCGCACCGGCGCCGAGCACCGCCGCGTGCTCGACCCGGGTGACGCCCCGTTCCGCGAGCGCGGCGGCAAGACCGGGGATGTCGGTGTTGTCGCCGGTGCGGGCGCCGTCCTCCCCGAAGAGCACCGTGTTGACGGCACCGACGGAGGCGGCCGCCGGGGTGAGGCCGTCCAGCAGCGGGATCACGGCGCGCTTGAGCGGCATGGTCAGGCTCAGCCCGGCCCACTCGCCGTCCAGCTCCGCCAGGAACGCGGGGAGCCGTTCCCCGTCCACCTCGTACCGGTCGTACCGCCAGCCGGTGAGACCGAGCGCGCGGTAGGCGGCGCGGTGCAGGTCGGGCGAGAGGGAGTGGGCGACGGGCGAACCGAGGACGGCCGCCCGCCGCCCGTCAGCTGGTGCTCTCCGCGCCCCGGCGCCGGTTGTACTCCTCGCGGAGCTCATTGTGGTCCTCGTGGTTGCGGGTGAACTCGGTGGTGACGTCGTCGAGGGTGATGAAGTACATCCACCCCTCGTCGGTGGGGTTGAGCGCGGCCTCCACCGCCTCCCTCCCGGGGTTGCCGATCGGCCCGGGCGGGAGCCCCTTGTGGACGTAGGTGTTGTACGGGTCCTGCTCGTTCAGGATCTCGTTCTCCGTGATGAACGCCTCGCTCTGACCGCGCAGGTAGTTGAAGCTGGAGTCGAACTGGAGCAGACCGTACGTCTCGGTGTTGTCGGGCTTGAGGCGGTTGTAGATGACCTCGGCCATCGCGGTGAAGTCGTCGGTGGTCTTGCCCTCGGCCTGGACCAGGCTCGCGATGTTGACGATCTCCACCGCCGAGTCGAGGCCCAGCCCGGACGCGGCGTCGGAGAGCCCCATCTCCTCGTAGGTGGCCACGGCACGGTCCACCATCGCCTGCAGGAGTTCCTCCGGCTGCGTCTCCGGGCCGATGTCGTAGCGGGCCGGCCAGAGGAAGCCCTCCAGCGGCTCCTTGACGTCGTCGTTGCCGGGGACGGCCCAGTCCGGGAGTTCGACCGTGCCGGACGCGGCGACCTCGGCCGTCGTCCCGTCCTCCAGTTCGAGCTTGGCGTCTATCGTCTCGTAGATGGCGGGAGAGCGGGTGCCCTCCGGGATGATCAGGGTGTTGAGGGTGTCCGGGTCGGTCATGACCTCGACGGCGGACTGCGCCGACATCTCGCGCCGCAGTGCGTAGTAGCCGGGTTGGATGTTGGTCCCCTCGGCCGCGCGGGTGAAGGCGCCGACGCTCGCGACGACCCCCTCGTCCCGGAGCTTGACCCCGATGGCGGTGAGGGTGTCGCCGTCCACGACGGAGACGAAGACCTCGCCGGTGCCCTCGCCCGCGTAGTCCGGCGGGGGGCCGAAGCGGGAGTCGTAGAACTGCTTGCCGAAGTACCCCGCGGCGCCGACGGTGCCCAGCAGCAGCACGGCCACCCCCAGACAGGCGAAGCCGCCGCGGCGCTTGGGGGGCTTGTCGCCGCGCCGGCCGCGGCCGTCCTTCTCCTCGGTCTCGGCGTCGTCGTCCCAGTCGCCGTCCTCCCGGGTGAAGAAGTCGGTCTCGCCCTGGTCGGGCCCCGGGTCCCAGCCGGTCTCGGGATCGGGCCCCGGGCCGTCCGCCCCGGGCTCGCCGCGGTCGGAGCGGTTCCGCCCCGCGGGCGGGGCGTGGGCGTTGCCGGAGCGGGCGTCCCCGCCGGGGGGCCCGTCACCGTAGCCGTCGTCGTAGCCGTGGCCCCGGCCGTGGGGTCCGTCGGCACCGTACCCCCCGTCCTGCGGGTGGTGGTGCCCCTGTTCGCCGCCCTGGCCCTGCGGGTGCGCGGGGCCCGCCGCGTAGCCGGGGCCGTGGTGGTCGCCGCCCTGCCCGTACGGCTGGTCGCCGTAGGGCTGCCCGCCGTACCCCGGCCCGCCCTGGCCCTGGCCCTGGCCCTGGTACGGGTCGTAGCCGTGGCCCGGTCCGCCCTGGCCGTACTGCTGGTTCCCGTACTGCTGGTGGGCCCCGGTGTCGTACCCCTGGTTGCCGTAGTCGAAGTCCTGTCCGCCGCCCTGGCCCTGGTGGTAGCCGTGACCGCCCTGGTCGTACCCCTGGCCGCCCTGGTGCCAGCCGCCCTGCTGCCCGTCCTGGCCGTGCGCGGAGTGCGGGCCCGGCGCTGCGCCGTACGGGTCGGGGACTCCGCCGTCGGGATACCCCTGACCGGGGTACCCGGCCTGCTCCTGCGGGTAGCCGTCCCAGGAGCCGTCGCCGGTCCGTCCCCAACCCTGCTCGCCGTAGAGCGGGTCGTTCGGATCCCACGGTTCCGGGCCGGAGCCCCGGCGGTAGTCAGTCATCGGTCCCCTCGCGACGCCGGTGCGGTCCGTCCGAATCTGCCGGACGTTCGAACATCTCCGCGGGTCGTCCGCGATGTTCGATTGACTGCCATCTCGCGCGGCACGTTACCGCACCGCGATCAACCGCCCACCTCGACGCTCTGCCCCGGCGGCCGCCCCGAGGCGCGCTCCGTCTCCAGCGCGCTCTGCAGGATCACCACCGCTGCGGCCTGGTCGATGCGGGAGCGGCCCTTGCGGGAGGAGACACCCGAGGCACGCATCGACTGCGCCGCCGTGACGGTGCTCATACGCTCGTCCACCAGCCGCACCGGCACGGGTGTGACCAGTTTCGCCAACTCCCCGGCGAAATCACGCACCTTGGCCGCTGCCGGTCCCTCCTGGCCGCTCAGGGAACGCGGCAGCCCGACGACGACCTCCAGTGGCTCGTACTCCGCCACGATCGCGCCCAGCCGCCGTAGCGCCGCCTGGCGGTCCTTCCCCGGCACGGTCTCCACCGGCGTGGCGAGCAGTCCGTCGGGATCACTGCTGGCCACGCCGATGCGGGCATCCCCGACATCGACCGCGAGCCGGCGTCCGCGCCGCATCAGGGCCGCCCGCGGACGGCGCGGGCGCACCTCGGCGCAGCCGGGGTGCGCGGGCTCGCACTCACCGCTCCCGCCGTCGCGACTCGATCCCGGGGCGCTCCGCCCGCTCGGGGAGCACCTGCCCGGGGACGACCCCCGGCTCGCCGGGGTCGTGGTGGAGGCCGAGGGCGTCGTTCAGTTCGTCCTCGCGTCGGGCCATCCCCGAGCGCACGTCGAGAGCGAACGCCCGGACGCGGTGTCCGGTGTCCACTGCCCGGTCGGCGGCGCGCTGCGCCAGCGACTCCGGGGCCAGGGACTGGAGCTTGCGGTTGACCTTGGTGGTGGCCCAGACGCCTGCGGCGGCGCCGGCTCCGAACCAGAAGGCACGGCGGAACATGGAAGCGGTTCAGCTCCTCCCGCGCCGGGGGCGGCGCGCACCGGGGACGGTGCGGCCGCGCTCCGTGCGCGATGTGTCGGGTGTGCGGTTGCCGCGGCGGCCGAGCGCCTGCCGGACGCCGTAGCCGAAGGCGGCGACCTTGACCAGCGGGCCGCCGAAGGTGGTGGAGACGGTCGAGGAGAGGGCCGAGGCGTTGGCGGTGACCTCCTGGACGTCGGAGGCGATGGCGTCGACCCGGGCGAGCTGGTTCTGCGCCGTGCGGACCGTCACCGACGCCTCACCGAGGAGCGGGACGGCCTGCTCGGTGACGCTCGTCACCAGCCGCGTCGCGGCCCGGAGCGTCTGGGCCAGTCGCCAGAGGGCGACGGCCAGGAACGACACGAGGATCGCCCAGAACACCGCCACCAGAATGCCGGCCACTTCTCCACCGGACACACCGCACCACTTTTCCTCGGTCGTCACTTCTCCGGAAACTCCCCCGCCCCCGACCGCACGGCGGCGGGACGCGTGCGGAGCCTACCGCGCGGGCGGGCCGCGCCCGCGGCGCGGCGCTCCGCCCGCGGCGCGAGCCGGGCCCGGGTACACCACTGCCGCCCCGCTTCACGCGGGACGGCAGTGGGGATGCCTCGCTCGCCGCCGGCCGGGAGCCGGCGGCGCGGGCGTCAGCGGGCGTAGTACTCGACGACCAGCTGCTCGTCGCAGATCACGGGGATCTCGCGGCGGTTGGGGTCGCGGTCCAGGCGGAAGCCGAGCGCCGGGAGGTTGATCTCCAGGTAGCGCGGGGCCTCGCCCTCACCGGCGTAGCCACCCTCGCGGGCGACCTGGAAGGGGTGCTTCTCGCGGCTGCGCTCGCGGACCTGCACGACGTCGCCCGGGCGGACGCGGAAGGAGGGCTTGTCGACCTTCTTGCCGTTCACCTGGATGTGGCCGTGGACGACCATCTGACGGGCCTGGTAGATGGTCCGGGCGAGACCCGAACGCAGCACCAGGGCGTCGAGGCGGCGCTCGAGCTCGATGAGCAGGGCCTCACCGGTCTTGGCGTCGACCTTGCGCGCGCGGTCATAGGCGCGGACCAGCTGACGCTCGCTGACGTCGTACTGGGCACGCAGCCGCTGCTTCTCCAGCAGACGGACCTTGTAGTCACTGTTCTGCTTGCGGCCCCGGCCGTGCTCCCCGGGCGGGTAAGGGCGCTTCTCGAAGTACTTGACGGCCTTCGGGGTCAGCGCGATGCCGAGAGCACGCGACTTCTTGACCTTGGGACGCGACTGGTTCACGTGGAACGAACCTCCGCAATAAGTTAGGTTAGGCTTACCTTAGTCGGACAGCGCATTACTTCGCCCAGGGAGCCCCATGACGGGTCAGCCGCGTCCCGCAGACGATGTTCGGCAGCCTCATGCCGCCGAGCGCCTGCGCACTCTAGCCGAATCGGATGCCTCTGCGGTAATCAGCATCCCAGGTCCCCGGGCCGGAGGACAAACCGGCCCCCTCCAGATCACCCACGCCGAGACGCGCGCGGTCGACGCGGACGGCACGGTGGTGATGCTGGTCAGCGCCGCGGCGCCCGCCGCCCGCGCGGTGGCCGCCGCCGAACTGACCGCCGTGCACGAGGTCGGCGCAGTGCTGGAGATCACGGATGTCGCGCCGGTGGCCGTCCCGCACCGCATCCGCGGCCGGGGCTGGATCAGCGGCCGCCTCGACGCCGTGCCCCGCACGCGGCACGCCGACACCGCCCGGCTCTTCGGGGGCCGGGTGCCGCTGCGGGACGGCGGCGAGACCTTCCTCCGGCTGGAGCCGGAGGACGCCTGGACCGACGACCTCTGGGGAACCTCCGCGGTCGGCGCCGAGGAGTTCGCGGCCTGCCGACCGGACCCGCTCGCCCGGCACGAGGCAGAACTGCTCCAGCACCTCGCCGGCTCCCACCAGGACCAACTGGAGGCGCTGTGCGCCTTCGTCGGGGAGCGGGACGCGGCCAGCCGGCCGGCGCTGGAGCCCTGGCAGAACGTCGCCCCGGTCGCACTGGACCGCTTCGGCATCCGGCTGCGGTTCTGGCGGCCCGGCGGCCGCGGCTTCGATGCCCGCTTCGACTTCCCCACCCCGGTCGAGGACATCGTCGGGCTCCGGCACGCCATGCACCAGCTCTTCGCCTCGGTGACGCGCTGAGCAAGGGGGACACCGCGTCGGCTCGGCTCGCGGCGTCGGATGCGGTCGGCCGCACGACGGAGGAGCGCCCGCGTACCGCGTGGTGTGCGGGACGTCCCCCACCACGCGGCAGCGGGCCGCGGCCGACGTCGCGGGCCGGCGTGGAGTCCTCGCCACGCCCGGAACGGCGCGGCAGGGGCGGAGACGTCACGGCGCGCCGCCCTGTGACGCCGTCTCAGTCCTCGCCGCTCGTCCCCGGAGCGGCCTGCGCCCCGCTGCCGGAGGGCGCGGCGTCGGCCGCGCCTCCCTCGTCCTCGCGCCCGGCCCGTTCCGGACGCGCCGACCGGCCGGCCAGGCGGTCCCGGACCCGCTCGGCCACCTCCGCGTACCGCGCCTCGGCGCCGTAGCGGGTCGGCCGGTAGTACCGCTTGCCGTGCACCGCGTCGGGCGCGTACTGCTGGGCGGCGATCCCGCCGGGCAGGTCGTGGGGGTACTGGTAGGTGCTGCCGTGCCCGAGCTTCGCCGCGCCTTGGTAGTGCGCGTCCCGCAGGTGCGGCGGCACGGGGCCGGCGGCACCGGCCCGCACGTCGGCCAGCGCCGCGTCGATGGCGAGGTAGGCCGCGTTCGACTTCGGCGCCAGGGCCAGCGCGACCACCGCCTGGCCCAGGACGATGCGTGCCTCCGGGTACCCGATGAGCGCCACCGCCTGCGCGGCGGCGACCGCCGTCGACAGTGCGGTCGGATCAGCCATGCCGATGTCCTCCGAGGCGGAGATCATCAGTCGGCGGGCGACGAACCGGGGGTCCTCCCCCGCCTCGATCATCCGGGCCAGGTAGTGCAGGGCGGCGTCGACGTCCGAACCGCGGATCGACTTGATCAGCGCGCTGGCCACGTCGTAGTGCTGGTCCCCGTCGCGGTCGTAGCGGACCGCGGCACGGTCGACCGCCTGCTCCAGCCGCTCCAGCGTCACCGCGGACTCGCCCGCGTCCAACGCGGCTCCCGTGCCCGCCTCCAGCGCGGTCAGTGCCCGGCGGGCGTCCCCGCCGGCGATGCGCAGCAGGTGGTCCTCGGCGTCCCGGTCCAGCGTCACCACGCCGCCCAGACCGCGTTCGTCGCCGACGGCCCGCCGCAGCAGCCCCCGCAGGTCGTCCTCGGTGAGCGGTTCCAGGGTGAGCAGCAGGGAGCGGGACAGCAGCGGTGAGATCACCGAGAAGTAGGGGTTCTCCGTCGTCGCCGCGATCAGCGTGACCCAGCGGTTCTCCACCGCGGGCAGCAGGGAGTCCTGCTGCGCCTTGGAGAAGCGGTGGATCTCGTCGAGGAAGAGGACGGTGTCCTTGCCGTAGGCGCCGGAGGAGCGGCGGGCGCCGTCGATGACGGCGCGGACCTCCTTGACGCCGGCGGTGATCGCCGAGAGCTCCACGAAGCGGCGGTCGGTCGCCCGGCTGACGACGTGCGCCAGCGTGGTCTTTCCGGTGCCGGGCGGGCCCCACAGGATGACCGAGGCGGGTCCGGCCGGGCCGCCGGCGCCCTCGCCCACCAGCCGGCGCAGCGGTGAGCCGGGGCCGAGCAGGTGGCGCTGGCCCAGCACCTCGTCGAGCGTGCGCGGACGCATCCGCACCGCGAGCGGGCGTCCCGCCGGCTCGCGCTCCTGGCGTTCCTCTGCGGCTGCGGTGAACAGATCGGGCTCCACGGCGGCAACCCTACTCGCGGACGCCGACAGCCCGCCCGCCGAGGGCGGACGGGCCGGCACGGCTCACCGGCCAGGGGGGGCGGTCAGGCCCAGAGGGCGCTGCCCCAGTTGGTGAAGACGAGCATCAGCACGATGCCGACGTGCACCGCCGGGAGCAGCCAGTGGAACTCCAGCACCGTGCGGCGCAGCCCCTCCGGTGCGGGCAGCACGCGGTGCCGCAGGTTGTGGACGGTGGTGTACCAGAACATCACGATGGTCGCGAGCCACGCCAGGCAGCACCAGAGGCACAGCGCCGAGATCACGTAGAGCGACTGGTACATCAGCCAGGTGCAGAAGACGACTCCGAAGAGGGTGCCGCCCTGGAGGCCGAGCCAGAACCAGCGGCGGTAGCGGGCCCCCGCGACCAGGCCCATCCCGATGGCGATGACCGCGCCGTAGGTCACCAGTCCCAGCATCGGGTTGGGGAACCCGAAGACCGAGGCCTGGTCGCTCTGCATGATCGACCCGCAGGAGAGGACGGCGTTGATGCTGCACGCCGGGTCGTACTCGGTGTCCTCCAGCAGGTTGAACTTGTCGATCGTGATGACCCACCCGGCGAGGAGGCCGAGGAAGCCGGTCACCACCAGCAGCCAGGCGAAGGGCCGGCCGGCCCCGATCGGCCCACCCGGCGACGGCTCGGCGGTGTCCGCGTCCGGTTCCTGGTGGGCTGCTGTCGTCGTCATGTGGTGGGCGTCCCGTCATCGGCTCGCGGTGGGGGCCGGACCCCGCGTGCGGAACCCGGCGACAGCCCATTGTGCACGAGCGGTGTCGGTTCCCGATAAGGCCGGACGGACCGGATCTCAGGACCGGCCGAGCCTGCGGAGCAACTCCTCGACCGCGCCGTCGAGCGCCACGGCCGTCTGCTCGCCGCTGGCGAGGTCCTTCAGCTGGAGCTCCCCGGCGGCCAGGTCCCGGTCGCCGGCCACGAGGGCGAACCGGGCGCCGGAGCGGTCGGCGGACTTCATCGCGTTCTTCATGCCCTTGCCCCCGAAGGCGAAGTCGGCGGCGACCCCGGCCCGCCGCACCTCGGTGACCAGCGCGAACAGCGCGCTGCGGGCCGCCTCGCCGATCGGGACCGCGTACACCTCGGTGGTGGGCGGCAGCTCGGGTCCGACGCCCTCGGCGTCCAGCGCCAACACGGTGCGGTCCACGCCGAGCGCCCAGCCGACCGAGGGCAGCGCCGGGCCGCCGATCATCTCGGAGAGGCCGTCGTAGCGGCCGCCGCCGCCGATCGCGGACTGCGCACCGAGCCCGTCGTGAACGAATTCGAACGTAGTACGGGTGTAGTAGTCGAGACCGCGCACGAGACGGGGGTCGTCCTCGAAGGTGACCCCGGCGGCGGCCAGCAGCTCCCGGACCCGCCGGTGGTACGCGGCGCACTCGGCGCAGAGGTGCTCGCTCATCAGCGGCGCGCCCGCCAGTTGCTCGCGGACGGCGGGACGCTTGTCGTCCAGCACCCGCAACGGGTTGATCTCCGCCCGCGCCCGGGTGTCCTCGTCGAGATCGAGACCGCGCAGGAACCCCTGCAGCGCCTCGCGGTAGACCGGGCGGCAGGTGCGGTCGCCGAGGGAGTTGAGGAGCAGCCGCACCTCACGCAGACCGAGCGACCGGTGCGCCTCCACCGCCAGGATGATCAGCTCCGCGTCCAGCGCGGGGTCCTCGGCGCCGACCGCCTCCGCGCCGACCTGCGAGAAGTGCCGGTAGCGGCCCTTCTGGGGGCGCTCGTAGCGGTAGTAGGAGCCGGAGTACCAGAGCTTGACCGGCAGGTTGCCGGACTTGTGCAGGTTGGCCTCCAGCGCTGCCCGCAGCACCGAGGCCGTCCCCTCCGGCCGCAACGCGAGCTCGTCACCGCCGCGGGTGGTGAGCGTGTACATCTCCTTGGTGACGATGTCGGTGGACTCGCCGACACCGCGGGCGAAGAGGCCGACGTGCTCGAAGCCGGGGGTCTCCGCGTAGCCGTACCCCGCGCGGCGCAGCGGCGCGGACATCGCCTCGCGGACCGCGAGGAACCGTGCGGAGTCGGGAGGAAGCAGGTCGTAGGTGCCCTTGGGCGCCCGGAAGGTGTTCACGGTGCGGTCGTCACATTCCTCGTCGGGGGGCGGCGGGCGGTGCTGCGCCGTCCGCCCCGGGGCCTGCGGCCATCCCCTGCAGGAAGGGGTTGGTGGCACGCTCGTGGCCGATGGTGGTCTGGGTGCCGTGCCCGGCGAGCACGACGGTGGCGTCGTCCTGCGTACGGCAGACGCGGTCCAGGGAGCGGAGGATCTCCGCGTGGTCGCCGCCCGGCAAATCGGTGCGGCCGATGGAACCCGCGAAGAGCAGGTCCCCGGTGAACAGGATCGGCGGCACGTCGGCCTGCGCCGCGAGGCCGAAGGTCACGGAGCCGGGGGTGTGGCCGGGGGTGTGCGAGACGACGAACTCCAGGCCCGCGAGGCGCAGCGAGGTGCCGTCCGCGAGCTCCCGCAGGTCGTCGGGTTCCCCGAGGGTCAGGTCGCCCATCAGCTTCTCGCCCAGGCGGCGGCCGAGCGCCTTCTCCGGGTCGCCCAGCATGTAGCGGTCCTCGGGGTGGATCCAGGCGGGGATGTCCCGCGCGCCGCAGAGCGGTGTCACCGAGGCGACGTGGTCGATGTGACCGTGGGTCGCCAGCGCGGCCACCGGCTTGAGTCCGTGCTTCTCCACGGTCTGCGCGACGGCGTCGGCGGCCTGGTGGCCCGGGTCGATGACCACGCACTCCTCGCCGGCGGCGGGGGCGACCAGATAGCAGTTGGTGCCCCAGGCCCCTGCGGGGAAACCGGCGATCAGCATGGCGGTCCCACCTCTCCTCGCGGCTCCGGCTGCGACGGCGCCCCGGGACGGACAGCGTGGCCCTCCCGGCGTGGTCGCCGTGCGTCACCGCACCCTACCGGCGGCCGGGATCACGGCGCCAACCGGTTCGCGGGTCGCCCGGCGGCGTGCGCCCCATGGGGCGACACGGGCCCCGACTGTCCGGACCTGGCGGAAGTTGGGTCCCTGGAGGTGCGGACAGCCGCCCCGCCCGTCGCCTATGTTGGGGCGTGGGGCGGGGCACTGCGTGGTGCGGCCGCCACCGGACGGCACGGCCGACGCGCACGGGCCGCCCGGGCTGGGAACTGTGGACGATGCCACCCGGGCGACGACCGGGCGGGCGTCAAATGGAGGAGGCGCTGTGAGCAGCGATCCGTGGGGTCGAGTGGACGAGACCGGCACCGTGTACGTGCGGACTGCCGACGGGGAGAAGGTCGCCGGCTCCTGGCAGGCGGGCTCGCCGGAGGAGGCCCTGGCGTACTTCGAGCGGAAGTACGAGGGCCTGGTGGTCGAGATCGGGCTGCTGGAGCGCCGGGTGCGGACCACCGACCTGTCCGCGAAGGACGCCACAGCCGCCATCGACCACCTGCGTGAGCAGGTGGACGCCGGTGCGGCGGTGGGCGACCTGGACGCGCTCTCCCGACGGCTCGACACCCTGGTGACGACCGTCGGTGAGCGCCGGGAGCAGCGCAAGGCCGACAAGGCGAAGCAGGCCGAGGAGTCCCGCAAGGCCAAGGAGGCGCTGGTCGCCGAGGCCGAGGAGCTTGCCGCCAGCGAGCAGTGGCGCTCCGCGGGCGAGCGGCTGCGGGCGCTGGTCGACACCTGGAAGGGCCTGCCGCGGCTGGACCGCCGAACCGACGACGAGCTCTGGCACCGGTTCTCGCAGGCCCGGTCGGCGTTCTCCAAGCGCCGCAAGGCCCACTTCGCCTCACTGGACGCGCAGCGAGAGGAGACCAGGCGGCGCAAGGAGAAGCTGATCGCCGAGGCGGAGAAGCTGTCCACCTCCACCGACTGGGCGCCCACTGCCGCCCGCTACCGCGACCTGATGCGGGAGTGGAAGGCCGCCGGGCGGGCGCAGCGGGACGCCGAGGAGGACCTGTGGGCGCGGTTCCGTGCGGCCCAGGACGTCTTCTTCCAGGCGCGCGGCGCGGTCTTCGACGAGCGCGACGCGGAGCAGCGCGAGAACCTGACGCGCAAGGAGGAGCTGGTCACCGAGGCGCAGAAGCTGCTGCCGATCACCGACGTGAAGGCGGCGCGTGCCGCGCTGCGCTCCATCGGGGAGCGGTGGGAGGCCATCGGCCACGTGCCGCGCGACGCCCGCGCCTCGGTGGAGGGCGGCATCCAGGCGGTGGAGCGCGCCGTCGCGGAGGCCGAGGAGGGCGAGTGGCGGCGGACCAACCCCGAGGCACGGGCCCGCGCCGCCGGGCTGACCGGTCAGCTGCAGGAGTCGGTCGACAAGCTCCGCCGCCAGGCGGACCAGGCCCGCGCGGCGGGCAACACGGCCAAGGCGGAGAAGCTGGAGCGTGAGCTGGCCAGCCGTCAGGAGCTGCTGGACCAGGCCCTGAAGGGGCTCCGGGAGTTCGGCGGCTGAGGCCGGCCGTCCCGGCCGACGGGCCGGTGGCGTCGCGGTGGATCCGCGTCGCCACCGGCCCGTCGTCGTGGGCGGTGGTGGTGCCCGCCCGATGCCCTCACCCGCCGCGGCGGGCGGAGGTGACGCGGTAGACGTCGTAGACACCCTCGACGCCGCGCACCGCGCGCAGCACGTGCCCCAGGTGCTTGGCGTCGCCCATCTCGAAGGTGAAGCGGGAGATGGCCACCCGGTCGCGCGAGGTCTGCACCGCCGCGGAGAGAATGTTGACGTGCTGGTCGGAGAGGATCCGGGTCACGTCGGACAGCAGCCGGGAGCGGTCCAGCGCCTCGACCTGGATGGCGACCAGGAAGACCGAGGACTGGGTGGGCGCCCACTCGACCTCCAGCATCCGCTCCGGCTCGCGGGAGAGCGCGTCGACGTTGACGCAGTCGGCCCGGTGGACGGAGACGCCGCTGCCGCGGGTGACGAACCCGATGATGGGATCGCCCGGCACCGGGGTGCAGCAGCGGGCCAGTTTGACCCAGACGTCGTCGGTGCCCTTGACCACCACACCGGGGTCACCGCTGCTGCGGCGCCGGCCCAGCGAGGCGGGTACCGGCGGCGCGGTCTCCGCCACGTCCTCGTTGGCGGCCTCCTCGCCTCCGACGGCCTGGACCAGCTTCTGCACGACGCTCTGGGCCGAGACGTGGTTCTCGCCGATCGCCGCGTAGAGCGAGGAGATGTCGGGGTAGCGCATCTCGTGGGCGAGGGTGACCAGGGAGTCGCCGGTCAGTATGTGCTGGATGGGCAGGTTCTGCTTGCGCATCGCCCGGACGATGGCGTCCTTGCCCTGCTCGATCGCCTCGTCGCGCCGCTCCCGGGAGAACCAGCCGCGGATCTTGTTGCGGGCGCGGGGTGACTTGACGAAGCCCAGCCAGTCCCGGGAAGGGCCGGCGCCGGACGCCTTGGAGGTGAAGACCTCGACGGTGTCGCCGTTGTCGAGGGTCGACTCCAGCGGCACGAGCCGGCCGTTGACCTTGGCCCCTATGGTGCGGTGCCCGACCTCGGTGTGGACGGCGTAGGCGAAGTCGACCGGGGTGGCCCCGGCCGGCAGCGCGATGACGTCTCCCTTGGGGGTGAAGACGAAGACCTCGTTGCGGGAGAGGTCGAACCGCAGCGACTCCAGGAACTCGCCGGGGTCCTCGGTCTCCTTCTGCCAGTCGAGCAGCTGCCGCAGCCAGGCCATGTCGTTGACCGCCTCGCCCGCCTTCTCCCCCTTGCGGGCGGGGGCGTCGCTGCGGACCTTGGAGGCGCCGGCGACGGCCTGCTGCTTGTACTTCCAGTGCGCCGCGATGCCGTACTCGGCGCGGCGGTGCATGTCGAAGGTGCGGATCTGCAGCTCGACCGGTTTGCCGCCCGGCCCTATCACCGTGGTGTGCAGCGACTGGTACATGTTGAACTTGGGCATCGCGATGTAGTCCTTGAACCGCCCCGGGACCGGGTTCCACCGCGCGTGGACGGTGCCCAGCGCGCCGTAGCAGTCGCGGACCGAGTCGACGAGGACCCGGATGCCCACCAGGTCGTAGATCTCCGCGAAGTCCCGGCCGCGGACGATCATCTTCTGGTACACGCTGTAGTAGTGCTTGGGCCGCCCGGTGACGGTCGCCTTGATCCGGGCGCCGCGCAGGTCGCCGAGCACCTCGTCGATGACCGTCGCCAGGTACTCGTCGCGCTTGGGGGCGCGTTCGGCGACGAGGCGGACGATCTCGTCGTACATCTTGGGGTAGAGGATGGCGAAGGCCAGGTCCTCCAGCTCCCACTTGATGGTGTTCATGCCCAGGCGGTGGGCGAGCGGCGCGTAGATCTCCAGCGTCTCGCGGGCCTTCTGCTCCTGCTTCTCCCGTTTCAGGAACCGCATGGTGCGCATGTTGTGCAGCCGGTCGGCCAGCTTGATCACCAGGACCCGGGGGTCCTTGGCCATCGCGACGACCATCTTGCGGACGGTCTCCGCCTGCGCGGCCTCGCCGAACTTGACCTTGTCCAGCTTGGTGACCCCGTCCACCAGCAGCGCGACCTGGTCGCCGAAGTCGCGGCGCAGCGTGTCCAGGCCGTACTCGGTGTCCTCGACGGTGTCGTGCAGCAGGCCCGCCATCAGGGTGGCGGGGTCCATCCCCAGCTCGGCCAGGATGGTGGTCACGGCCAGGGGGTGGGTGATGTAGGGGTCGCCGCTCTTGCGCTTCTGCCCGCGGTGCCAGCGCTCGGCGACCTGGTAGGCCCGCTCCAGCTGGCGCAGCACGGCGGTGTCGGCCTTGGGGTCGTTGGCACGGACCACCCGCAGGAGGGGTTCGAGCACGGGGTTGTACGGGGTGGAGCGCTGTACGCCAAGTCGGGCGAGGCGGGCACGGACCCGGTTGGAGGAGCCGGAGCGGCCGGAGATGCCGGAGACCGGCGGCTGCGACGCCGGGGCGGACGCCGGGGGCGCGGAGGACGTGGGCGCGGGCGACGGCGTGTCCCCGGCGCGGGTGCCGATCGCGGTGGCACCGCCGGAGGCGCGGGCGGCGTCCCGGTCCGCGCC
>NZ_JAAVJC010000229.1 GCF_012033785.1 Streptomyces bohaiensis | reverse complement strand
CCCCGCGACCGGGCGGCTCGCCGCGCCGATCGGGTGTCGCCCGGGCGGCGGACTGCGGCGCGCCCGTCCCGGGCCGCCGCCGCGCCCTACGCTCCGGCCATGACGACCCCCGGCACCTCCCCCACCGCTCGGCCGGCGCGCTCCTGGCACTACCTCGCGGCGGCCTACGTCTTCACCGTCGGCATGGCCGGCACGACGCTGCCGACCCCGTTGTACGGGCTGTACCAGGAGGAGATCGGCTTCTCCTCGTTCGTGGTCACGGTGGTGTTCGCCACCTACGCCGCGGGAGTGATCGCGGTGCTGGCGCTGCTCGGCGGTGTCTCCGACCAGCGGGGGCGGCGTCCGGTGCTGCTGGCCGCGCTGGTGCTGTCGATGGCCAGCGCGCTCTGCTTCGTCTTCGAGGCCGGGCTGCCGCCGCTCTTCGTCGGCCGGGTGCTCTCCGGCTTCGCCGCCGGCCTGCTCACGGGCGCGGCGACGGTCGCCGTGATGGAGCTGGCACCGCCGGCCTCCCGCACGCACGCCGCGTTCGCGGCGACCGCCGCCAACATGGGCGGCCTGGGGTGCGGTCCGCTGCTCGCCGGGGTCCTGGCCGAGTACGCCCCGGCGCCGCTGCGCACGCCGTACCTGGTCCATCTGGGACTGCTGGTCGTCGCCGTGGTGCTCACGGCGCTGCTCCCGGAGACGGTGCGCGGCACGCGGGCGGCGGGGTGGCCGCGCCTGCGCGCGCCGCGGGTGCCGCGCGAGGTGCGGTCGGTGTTCGCGCCCGCCGCGCTGGCGGGGTTCACCGGCTTCGCGCTGTTCGGCCTGTTCACCTCGGTGGCACCGAGCTTCATGCAGCGGGAGCTGGGCGTGACCAACCTGGCGGTGGCCGGCGCGGTCGTCTTCTCCGCCTTCGCCTCCTCGACGCTCGGTCAGCTGCTGGTGGACCGCCTGACCGTGGTGCGGGCGCTGCCGGCGGGGTGCGCCCTGCTGGTCGGCGGCATGGCGTTGATCGGGGCCTCGCTGCCGGCGCACTCGCTGCCGCTGCTGTTGGCGGGGGCGGTGGTGGGCGGCGCCGGGCAGGGGCTGGCGTTCCGCGCGGGGATCGCGGCGGTGTCGGCCCGCGCCCCGGAGGAGAGGCGGGGCGAGACAGTCTCGGCGTTCTTCGTCGCCGCCTACCTGGGTATCTCGCTGCCCGTGGTGGGCGTCGGGGCGCTGACGACGGTACTCGGCCTGCGGGACGCCGGGCTGGTGTTCACCGGCTGCGGGGTTGTGGTGGCGCTGTTCGCGGCGGCACGGCTGCGGCCGGGTGGCGCCGGCGGGCGCGCCCTGCGGGCCTGACCGTCACGGCTGCCGTGCCGGGGCTCGCGGCCCTGCCGCGCGGCGGGAGCGATGCCCGGTCGTGAACAGGGGTGAACCCCCTCCCCGGGAAGGAAACCAACCAGGGAGGGGGTTCGGTGCGTACGCCGGTCAGAAGGCCGTAGAACCCGGCGTGCGCCAGTTGCTGTACGCCGTCAGGCGTTTCAGCGGGCGCTGCCGCCGTTGCCCGAGAGGACCTCGACGTTGGACAGCAGGTTGGACAGCGGGTCGTCGCCGTCCTGCAGCGTCGAGTTCTCGGCGCAGTTCTGCTCGTTGGTGCTGGTGAGGATGTCCTGGACGGTGACCGGGACCAGGCCGACAACGCTGCCGACGTTGAGCTTGCCCGGGATGATCGGGGCGCAGATGTCGTTCAGCGAGCCCTGGACCAGGGCCATGTTCGGGCTCATGCCACCGTGGGTGGTGGTGTTGCCGAAGACCTTCTCCGCGCCGTTCCCGGACACCGCGGTGTGGCCAGCGGTGTCATCACCGACGGCCAGCGCGGGGGCGGCGGCGGCAGCGGTGGCACCGAGGGCAGAGGCCGCGACGGCAACCGTGGCGAGCGTCTTCTTGATCACTTGCTGTGTCCTTCCGAGTGTCTGAGACTGTCCCTCGCGGGACGGCCTGAACAACTGGCCACAGCACGAAGAGTTTCCCTTAGTCACCCGTTTGGCCCCCTCTGGTACCTCGTTCAGGTTCCCCAGGTGCGCCAGGTGGACGTTTCGGCCCCGCGAGGGCACCGCACGCGGTCAGGCGTCGACGCTGCCCGCGGCGCGGTCGGCGCGGCGGCCGGAGCCGAGGATCGCGGTCACCTTGATCTCGACGCGCATGCCGGCTGCACCGAGGGCGGGGACCCCGATCTCGGTCCAGATCGGCGCCCGCTCCCCCATCCGGCGGCGGAACTGGTCGACCATCACCCGGTTGTGGGCCTCGCCGATCTCGCCTTCGGCGGCCGGGACGTGGAAGGAGTCGACCGAGATCACGTCCGGCCAGCTCGCCCCGGCGGTGGCGAGGGTGCGCTCGACGTTGTCGAAGGCGCGGACGATCTCCTCCTCCAGCGACTCGGGGAAGGTCAGCTCGTCGTCCCAGCCGCCCTGGCCCGAGATCTCCACGCGGTCGCCGATCCGCACGGCCTGGTGGTAGCGCATGCGCGCCAGCTGCGTGTCGCCGTAGCCGGGGGTGGCGAAGAACTCGGGGGTCCGGGCGTCGGCAGTCATGGGGGTTCCTCTCTCATTGACTTCAACCTTGTAGTGAACGTAGCACAGTTTCAGTTCACGCGTGAAGTCATGGCACTTGGTATCGTGAGCTCCATGGCGAGCAGCGACCACGGTCACCGGGGCAGCAGGGGCGGCGCCCACGCGTCGAGAGACCACTCCGCGGACGCCGAGGAGACCCGCTGGCTGGACCCGGCCGAGAAGGAGGCGTGGACGGGACTGATCTCGCTCGCGCTGCTGCTCCCCGGGCGGCTGGAGGCACCGCTCCAACGCGAGGCCGGTCTCACCCTCTTCGAGTACCTGGTGCTCAGTCACGTCTCCGAGGCGCCCGAACGGCGGCTCCGGATGAGCGAGCTCGCGCACCTCGCCAACGGCTCGCTCTCCCGGCTGTCGAACGTGGCGCGGCGGTTCGAGCAGCGGGGGTGGCTGCGGCGCTTCCCCGACCCCGAGGACGGGCGGGTGACCATCGCCGAGCTCACGGAGGCGGGGTTCGCCGTGGTCGAGGCTGCCGCCCCGGTCCACGTGCGCTCGGTGCGGGAGCTGGTGCTGGACCCGCTGACGGCGGCGGACCAGCGGGCACTGGCGCGACTGGCGGCGAAGCTGCGGACCCGCCCGGCGGATCTGGCCTGACGCGCCGGCCACGCGCCCGGCCGCCCCGCCCGGTTACCCGCCCACCTCAGCCGCGACCGGGGTCCCGCCGCATGCACCAGGTGCGCGGGCCGTCGTCCGGGAGCCGCACCTCGGCCGTGACCACGAAACCGAGCCGCCGGTAGAAGCCCACGTTCGACGCGTCGGAGGTCTCCAGGAACGCCGGGTGGCCGCTGCGCTCGGCCTCCTGGATGCCGGGGGCGAGCACGGCACGGCCGAGCCCGGCGCCCTGCCGGTCGGGGGCGGTCGCCACCGTCTCCAGGAACCATCCCCGCTCCTCGGGGCGGTGCGGCGCCATCGCCGCGTCCGCGGCCGCGGCGGCCGGTGCGCGGTCGCCGCTGAGCTCGGCGAGGATCGGCCCGAGTTCGGCGAACGCGGGCGAGGGGTCGCGCCCGGGGACGCCCCAGACCGCGACGGCGCTGCCGCCGTCCGCCACCCAGACCCGGCCGTGGGCCATGCCGATGCGGGTCAGGCACAGCTCCTGGTACCGGCGGATGCGCTCCCGGTGGTCCGCGGCGGCGATCACGTGCCGCGTGAAGGGGTAGTCGGCGAAGGCGTCGGCGAGGGCGGTGACCGCGGTGGGGACGTCGGCGTCCGCGATGGTGCGGACGACCGGGGCGGCCGGAGGTCGTGACGTGCTCATCCAACGATCCTGGCAGCGCGCGCAGGTGCCGGGCAACGCGTTTCGACCGGTCGCGGCGGGCACCGCCGCGCGGCGCGGGCCCGGCGGCGCCGCGTCCTGCCGGCCTCAGTCCGCCCGTCGCCGCGCCACGACGAAGATCCGCCGGAACGGCAGCACGGTGCCGTGGGGGCCGGTCGGATAGGCGGGACGCAGGCGGTCGCGGTACTCGGCGAGGAACTCCTCGGTCGCGGCGGGGTCGTCGTCGAGGGCGTCGAGAACGGGGCGCAGGGCGGTGCCGCGCATCCACTCCAGGACGGGGTCGGGGCCGTGGAGGAGCTGGTGGTAGGTGGTCTCCCAGGCGTCGACCTCGCAGCCGAGGGCGGTCAGCGCATCGAGGTAGCCGCCGGGCTCGTGGACGGGGGTCCCCTCGCGGAGCACGCCGGCGAGCCGGTCTCGCCAGCGCGGCGCGAGGCACTGCACCCGCAGCAGGAGGTGGCTGGGCGCCGAGAAGTTGCCGGGCACCTGGAAGGCCAGGACGCCGCCGGGGGCGAGCGCGGCGACCCAGCGCGGGAAGAGCGCGACGTGGTCGGGAACCCACTGGAGGGCGGCGTTGGAGGCGATCAGGTCGTGGGGCCGCTCCGGGCGCCAGGCGGCGAGGTCGGCGCGCTCGAAGGCGAGGCTGCCGCCGCCGGGGGTGGGGCCGGCGAGGCGGGCGGCGTGCTCCAGCATCTCCGCGGAGTTGTCGTAGCCGGTGATGCGTGCCCCGGCCCACCGCTCCGCGAGGACGGCGGTGGGTCCGCCGGGGCCGCAGCCGAGATCGGCGATCAGGGGGTGGTCGGCCCCGAGCTCCGGGACCCGCGCGATCAGGTCCCGCAGCGGGCGGGTCCGGTGGTCGGCGTAGCGGTTGTACTGGTCGGGGTCCCAGCGCGTCGTCGTCATGGCGCCACCCTGCCCGCAATTTCTCTTGACGTCAAGATAGTCGCCGTCAAGAGACTTCATGTCGACACAACTACTACACTGATGCCATGGAGGACGAGGTCGATCGACTGGTGGCAGCCTGGCGGCGCGAGCGCCCCGATCTCGACGTGGAGCCGCTGGAGGTGCTGAGCCGTGTCGGGCGGCTCTCGCGGCACCTCGACCGCGCGCGCCGCATCGCCTTCGCCGAGCTGGGACTGGAGCCGTGGGAGTTCGACGTGCTGACCGCCCTGCGGCGCGCCGGCTCGCCCTACCAGCTCTCCCCCGGGCAGCTGCTGACGCAGACTCTGGTGACCTCCGGCACCATGACCAACCGCATCGACCGGCTGGCCAAGAAGGGCCTGGTGGAGCGGTTGCCGGACCCCACCGACCGCCGCGGGGTCCTGGTCCGGCTGACCCCGACCGGCCAGGACCACGCCGATCGCGCGCTGGCCGGGCTGCTGGAGCAGGAACGGGCGATCCTCGCCGAGCTGTCGCTCGCCCAGCGCAGGGAACTGGCCGGACTGCTGCGGGAGCTGACGGCCCCGTTCGACAACACCGGCCACTGAGCCGCGGCGGCCGCGGACCGCGGGTCAGTCCTCGGCCGGCGGCACCCCGGCACGGCGGGCCACCGCCACCGCCGCGAGGGTGGAGTGGACGCCCAGCTTCCCCAGGACGTTCTGCATGTGGGTGCGCACGGTGTGCGGGGAGAGGTAGAGCCGTTCGGCGACGGCCTTGCGCCCCATGCCGGCCAGCATGCAGCGCAGCACCTCCAACTCGCGCGGGGTGAGCGCGTCGGCGAGCCGCTGGTACTCGCCGCGGCCCTGCCGTTCGCGGGTCATCTCCCGCAGCACCCCGGTCAGCAGCGCCGGCGGCAGGTGCGTCTCGTCGCGCAGCACGCCCCGCAGCACATGCGTGAGCCGGGCGAGCGAGCTGTCCTTGGCGACCCAGCCGAGAGCGCCCGCAGCGAGCAGCCGCGCCGCGGTCCCGGCGTCGTCCCGGCCCGCGAGCACCACGAGCCGTAACCCGGGGTGGGCCAGCAGCGAGGTCTCCGCCTCTTCGCCGGCGGTTCCCGGCGCGGGAGCCGTCGCCCGCTCCCCCGGTGGTTCGCCCGCTCCGTCGGCCACTCCGGGGGGACCGACCGGGGCGGCGCGGCGCGGCGCGGACTCGGGCAGCAGGCCGGCGTCGGCCAGCAGCACGTGGAACGGCTCACCGGAGGCGCGTGCGCGGCCGAGGAGCCGACCCGCGGCCTGCGTGCCGCCGGCGGCGACGGCGGAGAGGTCGGGTTCCGCGGAGAGCGCGGTGGCGAGGGACTCCGCGAAGACCCGGTGCTCGTCCACCACCAGTGTGCGGATGCGGTCCATGGTCTCCCCCTCGCGGCCTTCCGCGCCCTGTGCCCCGGTGCCCCTGCGCGGCTCGCAGAACGGCACCGCGTGCGCGCGGTGCCGACAGGCGTACAGCGTACGGTCGGACGGTCGGCGACGGTGGGCGAATTGCGGCAACTCCCGCCCATGCGCAGCGTTTTGGTCAACGACGGTCGTCGGAGCGGAGTGATCCGGCCGCCCGGGCGCGCCCGGCGGCGGTGCGCGGCCGGGGACGCGGGGCGCCGTCGGGGGTGTCGGGGGTGTCCCGCGACGGTCGCGGAGGTCCCGAGGCGCGCTCCGGGCCGGGCCGCGCGACACTGGCTGCCGGAGCTGTCCATCCACCGCGCCGCCCGGCGCGGTCGACCGGAAGCGGGTGCTGCGATGCCCATGGCCATGGCCTTCGCCGAGTACGGCGGACCGGAGGTCCTCACCCCGCTGGAAGTGGCGGAGCCCGTCCCGGGACCGGGGCAGGTGCGCGTCAGCGTCCGCGCCGCGGGGGTGAACCCGCTCGACGCCAAGCTGCGCTCGGGTGCGATGGCGGGCGCCTGGCAGGTGGAGATGCCGTTCGTGCCCGGATCGGAGCTGGCGGGCACGGTCGACGCCGTGGGCGACGACGTGCACGACCTCTCCGTCGGCGAGGCGGTGATGGGCCTGGGCGCCCACTGCTACGCCGAGCAGGCCCTGGCCGACCGGGACCGGGTGGCGCGCATCCCGGAGGGGATGGACGTGGAGCACGCCGCCGCCGTCCCGGTGGCGGCGGAGACGGCGTGGCGGGCGCTGGAGACCCTGCGCGTCGGAGCCGCCGACACCCTGCTGGTGCACGGCGCCGGCGGTGTGGTCGGTGCCATGACGGTGCGGTTCGCGCTCGCGCGCGGGGCCCGGGTGGTGGGGACCGCCTCGGCGGCCGCCGTGCCGCGGGTCGCGGCGCTCGGCGCGATGGCGGTGACCTACGGCGAGGGGGTGGCCGAACGCGTCCGGGAGACGGTGCCGGGCGGCGTCGACGCGGTGCTCGACACCTCGGGCGCCGACGTCATCGGGGAGTCGGTGGAGCTGGCGGGCTCCCCCGAGCGGGTCCTGTCGGTGGTGGACCCGGAGGCGGCCCGCCGATACGGCGCCCGGTTCTCCTCCAGCCCGGGCGATGCCGTCGACCATGCCGCGGCCGGACTGGCGCAGGCGGTCGCGCTGCACCGCGCGGGCGCGCTGCACCTCCCGATCCACGCCATGTTCCCGCTGGCGGAAGCGGCGGAGGCGCATCGGGCGCTGGCGGCGGGCGGGCTGAGCGGGAAGATCGTCCTGAGCGTCTCCTGAACGGCGCCCTGCCGGCCTCGCCCCGGCGGCCGCGGCTGCGGCGGTGGCGGTGGCGGTGGCCGTCCGGGGCGGGCAGCGCCCCGG